>NZ_JBFAEO010000056.1:0-50994 GCF_040642015.1 Actinosynnema sp. NPDC020468 | reverse complement strand
GACATCACCTTGCTGGTCACCACGACGACGTCGCCGTCGCGCAACCAGGGCGCGGGGGGGGGGGGCGGGCCCCCCCCGGCGGCCGCCGGCCGGGCCGCCGCGGCCCCCCCGCCCCCCCCCGCCCCGCGCTCGGCGAGGTGGCCTGGTCGATTCGGCGCCGTGGCGCGACGCCGGTCAGGCGTAACGCGGGGGAGTGGTCATTCGACCAGGAGACGTATCCCGGTCGTCCCGTGGTCGGAGAACACCACGAACGACTTCGCCGCCGCGCCCGACGGAAACCCCTCGTCACCACCGGAATTCGCGCAACCGCACCAGGTCGCGGCGTCGTCCCACCGCCGCGCGATCGCTCTCCTCGTCCTCCTCGCCGTCGGAGCTGTGCCGCTGTCCGGCGGGCCGGCCGCGCCGAAGACGTTCGCGGGCGAGTGCGCCGGCGGCTACGCCGACATCGCGGAGGGGGCGCGGGTCACCGTCTACGACGCGGCGGGGGAAGGCGGTGGCCCTGGGGCGGCGTGTGCGCGTTCGACTTCACCGCGACCGACGTGCCGACCGGATCCACCAGGTCGAGGTGACCCCACCGGGGCAAGGTGTCGTTCGGCGACGAGGCCGCCCGCCGGGGCGACGTGGCGTTGACGCTCGGCTGAGCCGGCGGGCGCGCCGCGAGTACCCGACGCCGCGAAGGCCAGCCGAACGCCGGTGCGCCGGTGCGCCGGGAAAGGCTTGGCACACCGGCGTTCCCGGCGTTCACCTGAGGTAGTCGCGCAGCAGTTCGTCGCCCATCGGCCCGGCCAGCGCGTGCGCCAGGTCCCCGCCGCCGTGCACCACGTCCGGCGCGTTGCCGCCCACCTCCAGCAGCACGGGCCGCGGGTGGGCGGCGGCCAGGGTCGCGATCGCCTGGCCCGTTTCGGCCGAGCCGGTGAACGCCACGGCGTCCACGCCCTGGTGGGTGATCAAGGCTCGTCCGGTGTGGTGGTCTCCGGTCAGCACGTTCACGACGCCGTCCGGTACGCCCGCCTGCTGGACCAGTTCCGCGATCCACAGCGCGGGCAGCGGGGTGTCGCCCGCCGGTTTCAGCACCACCGCGCACCCGGCCGCCAGCGCCGGCGCCAGCCGCCACACCGCCATCAGCAACGGCGAGTGGCGGGGCAGGATCTGGCCGACCACGCCGATCGGGGCGCGGACGACCCGGTCGGCCCGGTCGGCCATGTGCCGGAACAGCTGCGCGGCCATCGGCACGTCGGCGTAGCGGGCGAAGGTGACCGGTCGGCCGTCGTCCATGGACGCGACCAGCGCCAGCTCCTCGCCGTTCTCCAGCACCAGGTCGGAGATCCGACGCAGCAGGCGACCGCGCCCGGCGGCCGCCATCGTGCGCCACGGCGACCCGGCGCGGACGGCCCTCCCGGCCGCCCGCACCGCGAGGTCCACATCGGCGGACCGGGCCTGGGGCACGGTCGCGAGTTCGACACCGCACTCCGGGTCGACGGTGGGAAAGCGGTCGCCGCCGACCGCGTCCACCCACCTGCCGTCGATGAGCATGTGCCGCACCTCCGACGCGGACCTGACCGGCGGCGACACGTCAGCCGACCGGCGCGGGAGTCGCGGGCTTGCGGGTCAGCGCGTGCGCCCGCTCGGCGACGACCAGCGCGAGGACCAGGCCGACGGCCGCGATCAGGCCCAGGTTGTGGGTGCCGACCAGGGACACGCCCGCCGCGCCGACCAGGCCGGACAGCGAGATCGCCAGGTACAGGGCGGTGCCGTTGAGCGCCAGCACGATCGGCGCGAGCGCCGGGTTCACCCCGATCAGGCGGTGCTGCTGCGGCACGATCAGCGCCCAGCCCGCGATGCTCCACACCACGACGGCGACGATGCCGGTGACCAGGTACGCGCTCGTGAACGGCATGAGGGCGAAGTCGACCGCCAGCACCACGAGGCTCACGTTGAGCACCCGGCGGCTGCCGAACTTGTCGGTGAGCGCGCCCGCGCCGAAGTTGCCCACGACCGCCGCCACGCCCCACGCGAACAGCAGCACGGTCAACGTCTCGCCGGAACCGCCGGTGGCGCGGTCGAACGACACGCTGATGTAGGTGTAGACGCTGTAGAGGCTGACGAACGCGAGCAGCGTGCCGAGCAGGATCGTCGCCACCCGCTTGTCCTTGAGCGGCGCGAGGCGCTGGGCCAGGCCCACCGGCGGCAGCGTCGGGATCGCGGGCAGCAGCGCGGCCACGCCCACGAAGCACAGCAGGCCGAGCGCGGCGACGAACCACATCGTGCCGCGCCACGTGGTCACGGTGGCGAGCAGCGTCCCGATCGGCGCGCCCAGCGCGGTGGACACGCTGGTGCCGCCCAGGACGACGGCCAGCGCGGTGCCGCGCTTCTCCGGCGGCGCGAGGGTGGCGGCGGCCGCGGTGGCGGCGGCGGCGTACCCGGCGGCGCCGATCGCGGCGATCACCCGGCTCGCGAGCACGAGCGGGTAGGTCGGCGCGATCGCGGTCAGCGCGTTGCCCACCACGAACAGGGTCAGCGCGGTGAGCAGCAGGGTGCGCCTGCTCCACCGCGCGGTCGCGGCCGCGAGCACGGGCGAGAGCACCGCGTAGCAGAGCGCGAACACGGTCACCAGCTGGCCGGCGGCGGTGACGCTGAGGTTCAGGTCGGCGCCCACCTCCGGCAGGATGCCCGCGATCACGAACCCGTCCGTGCCTATCGCGAACGTACCCAGGGCGAGCACGAACAAGCTGCGGTACATGGCTAGGCCCCCTTCTTACTGTTTGATGATCGTCATACTATCGACGGGCCATCAGGGCGGTCAACGAACAGTTTGACGATCATCCAACCTTTAGGAGAACGCGCGGTGCAGCAACCGCAGCGTGGCCACGTCGAGTCCACCATCGGGTGAAATCACCTGTCCGGTCAGGTAACGCGCGTCGTCGGACGCCAGGAACGCGATCACGCCGGCGACGTCCTCCGGCTCGCCGAGCCTGCCCAGCGGCAGGAACGCGCCGCGCCTTCGCTCCTCCTCCTCGGTGTCGCCGTACGCGCCGCGCATGCCCGGCGTGCGGACGAGCCCCGGCGCGACCGCGTTCACCCGGACGCCGCGCGCGGCGTACTCCAGGGCGGCCTGCCTGGTCAGCGCGATGAGCGCGGCCTTGGTGGCGGGGTAGATCCCGGCGCCCGCGAGCGGGTGGCGCGCCAGCACGGACGACACGTTCACCACGCTGCCGCCGGACTGCTCGAGGAACTTCGCGCACGCCTGGGTCATCAGCAGCGTGCCGAGCAGGTTCACCCCGACCACCCGGTGGAACCGCTCGGGTGTCACCGAATCGAGTGGTCCGAATTCCACCACTCCGGCGTTGTTCACCAGAAGGTGTACAGATTCCAGTGACGAAGCGAAGTCGGTCACCGCGGCCGGGTCGGACACGTCGCAGCGCGCCGCCCGTCCGTTGACCAGCGCGGCCACCTCTTCGGCCGACTCGTCCACGTCCAGCGCGACGACCGAGTAACCCTTGTCCCGCAACGCGATCGCGGCCGCCCGGCCGATGCCGCGCCCCGCGCCCGTCACCACCGCCACCGGGCTCACGGTTTCACCCGGACGGGGAGTTCCGCCAAGCCCCGGATGAACGTCTTGTCCCGCCACGACAACTCCTCCACCGGCACCGCCAGCTCGACGCGGCGGAACCGCCGCAGGAACGCCCGGACCCCGATCTCCACCTCGACCCGACCCAGCGTCGCGCCGGGGCAGCGGTGCCTGCCGTGCCCGAACGACAGGTGCGGGTTGTCCGCGCGCGCCCAGTCCAGGTCTGCCGGGCAGGAGAACACCGCCGGGTCCCGGTTGGCCACGTCGGTCAGCGGCAGCACCACGCCGCCGGCGGGGATCGTGCCGCCGGGCAGCTCCACGTCCTCGGTGGCCACGTGCAGCGCGCCGCCGGTGGAGTTGAGCGACATCCACCGCATCATCTCCTCGACCGCGCGCGGCACCCGGTCGGGCTCGGCCCGCAGCGCGTCGGCCGCCTCGGGGTGCCGGATGAGGATGTACAGGCACGCGGTCAGCGTGTGCGCGGACGTCTCGTACCCGGCCAGCAGCAGCCCGGTGCCCAGCACGACGAGGTCGGCGAACGGCAGCGCGAGCGCGGGGTTGGCGGGCTGGAGCAGCTCCTCCAGCATGTCCGCGGGCTCCCCGCCCGCCGCGAGCCGCGCCTGCTTGGCCTTCAACACCCCGGTGAAGTACGCGGCCATCCGGTGGTGCGCCTCGCCGACCTCGGCCTCGGAGTGCTTGGCGATGGACATCATCACCTCGACCCACGGGTGGAACACCGCGCGGTCGGACTCCGGCAGCCCGAGCAGCCGGCAGATCACGATCACCGGCAGCGGCCAGGCGAACGCCGGTCCGAGGTCGACCACGCCGTCGGCCGCCTCGACCTCGTCCAGGAGCGACTCGGCCAACTCCTCGATGCCCGGTTGGAGATCGCGGATCCGGCGCGCGCTCAGCGCGGACGAGATCGACCGCCGGCGCCCGGTGTGCACCGGCGGGTCGACCACGTTGAGGGGCAACGAGGTCGGCTTGCGCGCGGTGATGGTGAGCGCGACGGCGGCGGCCCGGCTGAACCGGTCGTCGGCGAGCACGGCGCGCGCGTCCTCGTACCGGGTCACCAGCGTGACCTCACGCCCGGACGACCGCAGGTGGGCCGGGCACAACGCCTCGGCGCCGACGAGCGAGAGCGCCTCGGCGGACGGCTCCACGCCCGCGTAGTCGGGAAACGGGAACAGCACTAGAACCTCCTCGACCGCGCCCGCCGCGCCGCGACGAGCGAAACGGGCGGCACGAGCGAGAGCCCGCGCACCGCCACCGACACGTCCGCCGCGGTCACGACCTCGTCGACCACCGCGCCGATCCACCGATCCCGCCCGGTCGCGACGACGGGCACCGCCAACCCCGCCACCCGCCGCAGGTTCCCCGCGAACACCGCGAACGCCGCCGCGTCCGACTCACCGCGCGACCCGGGCTGTGCCGGGATCGGGACCTCGCGCGGTCCGAGCACGCCCGACCCCGGACGCCCGCGGGCATGCCATCCCCAGGTGTCCAGGGATCGGGTCGACCCGGCGGGCGGGACCTCGCGACCTCCGGTCACGCCCGGCGCGTCGCCCGTTCCCGGTTGCCGCGCGCGCACCCCGAAGTACGGCCCGGTCGGGAGGCCGAGTCCCTCGGACGGGTCCCGGCGAGCGGTCGGGACGGTCGGGTCGCCGGTGATCACCACCGGCAGGGCGAGCTTCGCGGCCAGGCGCAGCGGACCGGCCGCGTCCGCCCGGTACAGCGCGCGGGTGTCCACGGTGATCACCGGGACGCCGTGCCGCCAGTCCACGCCGCCACCGCCCGCGCCGCGCAACGGCACGAAGCCGCCCGGCTCGGGAGCGGTCGGCAGGCCCGCGTCGCCCACGCCCAGCAGCCACTGCGCCGCGTCCGCCAACTCCGCCACCGGCGCGACCAGGTCCGCCGGCCCGCGCACCCCGGGCTCGGCCAGCACCACGTCGGCCAGGGAGGCCACCGCGCCCGCCGAGCCGAGCCGGCGCAGCGCGACCACCAGCACGCCCGCCTCGTCCAGCTCGCCGAACGCCCCCGCGACCGCGGCCAACCCGGCCGGGTCGGGGTCGGGGCAGGACAGGACGAGCAGGGGCAGCCGCGCGGAGCACGCCCGCAGCGCCGCCCGGACCACGGCCGGAGCCGGGCCGTCCGCCACCACGGCGGACCGGCCGGCCTCCAGCAGGGTCGTCACCCGAACACCATCGGCAGCACGTGCGGACCGCGGAACGTCGGCGTCGCGGTCCGCTCGACCTTCGCCAGGTCGACCCGGGGGTTGCGCACCCGCGCGGCGAACGACTCCAGCGCGATCTCCGCCACCAGCTGCCCGAGCTGACCGCCGAGGCAGTAGTGCGCGCCGTGGCCCAGCGCCAGGTTCTGCGTCTTGGGCCGGTCGATGTCCAGCACGTCCGGGTCGGCGAACGCGGCCGGGTCGCGGTGCGCCGCGCCGATCCAGACGAACACCTCCTCGCCCTCGGAGATCAGGTGCCCGCCGAGCTCGACCGGCCGCACCGCGCGCCGCTTCGTCAGCTGCACCGACGAGTCGTAGCGCAGGAACTCCGGCATCACGTCGGGCACGACCGACGGGTTCGCGCCGATCCGCGCCAGCACGTCCGGGTGCGCCACGAGCCCCAGCACGGTGTTGCCGATCTGGTGCGCGGTCGTGGTCTGGCCGGCCGTCAGCACGAAGATCAGGTTGCCGAGCAGCTCCTCCTCGGAGTCGAAGTGGCCCTCGTCGAACCCGTCGGCCAACGCCTGGAGCAGGTCGTCGGCGCGGTTCTCCCGGCGGGACGCGACCTGCGCCCGGAAGTAGTCCATGTACTTCGCGATGCCGGCCAGGTGGTAGTCGGGGTTGTCGTCGCTCATCGGGCCGCCGTCGACCATGACGCCCCAGCTCAGCACCCGCTTCCAGATCTTCGGCCGGTCCGCGAGCGGCACGCCGAGGACCCGCGCGACGATCGCGGCGGGCAACGCCATCGCGAAGTCGGCCATGAAGTCCATCTCGCCGGAGTCGCCCACCCGGTCGAGCAGCTCGGCCGCGGTCCGCTCGATCTCGCCGCGCAGCAACTCGACCGCGCGCGGCAGGAACGGCTTGGCCATCAGCTTGCGCAGCCGGGTGTGCTCGGGCGGGTCGCTGACGAAAACCTGGGTGAACAGCGCGCGCAACGGCGCCGACAGGTGGTCGTCGCGCTGCTCGGGCGACCACTGCGGCCGGCGCGCGGACAGCTTCGGGTCGCGCAACGCGGTCAGCGCGTCCCGGTACCCGGTCACCTGCCACGCGCCCACCCGCTCGTCCCAGAACACCGGGTCGATCTCCCGGACGCGGCGGTACAGCGGGTACGGGTCGGCGATGAACTCGGGGCGGTGGACGTCCGCCATCGTCACGCCGTCGACGGTCGTCGTCATGTCGGATCTCCTCGTCGCAAGGGGTGGACGTCGAGCACGGGGGTGCCGGACGGCTCGCGCGACACCCGCAGGCGCCCGGAAGCCGGGTCGGCGTCGATCCGGCACGGCCCGTGCGCCGCGCCTCGGTCGTGCAGGGCGATCCGGCGCACCGCGAGCCGGTCGACGTGGTGGCCGAACGCCAAGCGCAGCGCGTTCTCCAGCGCCGCGTGCGGCAGCAGGGAGCGCGGCGCCTGCGGCAGCACCCACAGGTCCTCGGGCAGCACCGCGCCGACCACCCCGTCGCGGGCGACCGGCAGCACCCGACCGCGCCAGCACAGCAGGTGCCCGCCGGTCGGTTCGGGAAGCACGCCCGCGGGCGGCAGGGCGGCGACCCGGTGCGGCCGTCCGACGACGCGGTGCGCCAGCCGGGCCGAGGCGACCGGGTCGCCCGAGGCCGTCGCGTACTCGGCCAGCACCACCCACTCGTCGCCCTCGTGCCGCCCGGTCAGCGTGCGCCGCAACGTGGTCCGCCCGTCGCGCAGCGCCAACCCGGCCGGGTGCACCACGAGGTCGTCCACCCGGTCCAGCACCAGCCGCGGCAGGTCCTCCGGCGTCACCCACTCCGCGGCCCGCGCGGCGTTCTCCAGCAGCACCGACACCGGCACCGCCTCGACGCCGTCCACCGCGAACTCGGCGAGCACCGGCGCGCAGGTCCGGTCGAACAGCACGTCCGCGGTCTGCCACTCGTGCGGCCGGGACGCGACGAGCGTGCCGAGGTGGCCGACGCGGGGCAGCACGTCGGCGAACCCCGGCACGTCGGTGCTCGCCGGGTACCCCGCCGCCTGCACCGGCGTCAGCGCCGGACCCAGCGGCAGCACGAACGTGACCTCACCGCTCGTGCCGGCGAGCAACTCCGCGACCCACCGCCGGACGCCGTCCTCGACGCCCAGCGGGGCCATGTACCGCAGGGTGGCCTCGAAGTTCGCCACCATGCCCAACCGCTCCCACGTCGGCCAGCACAGCGTCGACACCGGGAAGGCCACCTCGCCGCGGGCCCACAGCCCGAGCCGGGCCAACCCGTCGTTGGCCGCCGCGTAGTCCAGCTGGCCGACCATGCCGCCCAGCCGCCCGGTCAGCGAGCCCACGTTGCAGAAGAACTTCAGCGGCAGGTGCCGCACCGCGTCGAACAGCGACCGGAAACCGTCCACTTTGGTCTCCACGGTGCCGGCGAAGTCCGCGTCGGACTTGCGCGGCAGGCGGACCGGGTGGTCCACGCCCGCGTTGTGCACCACGCCGGTGACCCGGCCGAGGTCCGCGACCAGCCCGGCGACCCGCGCGCGGTCGGTGAAGTCGCAGTGCTCGTAGGAGATCCGCAGGCCGGCGGCCCGCGCGTCCGCCAGGTTCGCGAGCAGCTCCCGGGACCGGGTGATGCCCTCGATCGTCCGGCGCACCGCGGCGAGCGGCTCGGACCGGCGCACCAGCAACCCGTTGCGGTACCGCTTGAACTCCGCCTCGGACAAGCCGGCCCACGGCGGCGACCCGGTCGGCAGCTGCTGCCGGCCGGTCACCACGACCCGGCAGTCGAACTCCTCGGCGAGCGTGCGGGCCAACCGGAACCCGATGCCGCGCCCGCCGCCGGACACCAGCACCGTGTCGTCCGGTCCCAGACGGACGGCGTTGGACCCGACCGGCTCGTGCCGGGCGGCCAGGGTGGTGCGCCGCCCGTCCCGGTGGCCGACCTCGAACAGCCCCCACCGGTACAGCTCGCGCACCAGCAGACCCGGCAGCGCCGCCACGTCCGCCACGTCGAGCACCCGCGCGTTGCAGTTCGGGATCTCCCGGTGCAGGGTCTTGGCGAACCCGGCCCACACCCCGCCGAGCGGCTGGTCCGGCCGCACGTCCTCGCGGTACCCCATCGTGCCGCCGAGGTAGGTCACCGCGACGTAGCCGATCCGGGTCGCCGACGACTCGGCCGCCCAGTCCTCGTACACCGCGCGCACCGCGGCCACCGTGCGACCCAGCGCCGCGCGGTAGTCCGCCGCGCCGGGCGGCAGCGTCAGGTCCACCAGCGCGTCGACCACGCCGCCGTCGACCACCACCGCGCCCGCGCCGACCAGCTCGGCGGCGACCGCGCCGGCCGTCTCCGGCGTGCCGTTGAGCACCCGGACCCGCTTGCCGCGCAACAACTCCGACGGCCCGCCGGGCAGCGGGGGAGCGGCCGCGAGGGTCCACCGGATCCGACCGGCCGACGTCGTGGTCCACGCCCGCGCCGGCGCCTCGACGAGCGCGGTCACGACTTCCTCCGGTGCACGGCCATCATCACCTGCGGCTGCGGGCGCAACGACACCAGCGCCGCCGCCCGCACCGGGTTGCCGCCCGCGAGGTCGAGCCGGTACCGCTGCACGACCATCGCCACCACCAGTTGCAGCTCCAGCAGCGCCAGGTCCATCCCGATGCACTTGCGGTTGCCGCCGCCGAACGGGAAGTACGCGTACCGGTCGGGCGCCTTGCGCGCCGGGCAGAACCGCTCCGGGTCGAAGGCCTCCGGGTTCGGCCAGTGCTCCGGGTCGTGGTGCGCCGCGTACGGCGGGATCAGCACCGTCGTGCCCGCCGGCACGTGGTACCCGGCGATCACGTCGTCCGCCACGGTGTCCCGGGGGAACAACCAGATCGGCGGGTACATCCGCAGCGTCTCGTCCACGACCTGGCGCAGGTAGGGCAGGTCGGCCAGGTCGTCGGCGGTCGGCGCGCGCCCGTCGAGCACCTCGGCGAGCTCTGCCTCGAGCCGCCGCCGCACGTCCGCGTGCTGGGACACCGCGTACAGCGTCCAGGTCAGCGCGCACCCGGTGGTCTCGTGCCCGGCCAGGAACAGGGTTTTCAGCTCGGCCCTGATCTCCCGCTGGGTGAACGGCCGCCCCTCCGCGTGCTGCCCGTTCAGCAGCGCGGTCACCACGCTGTCCGGACTGCCGCCACCGGCGCGGTGCAGGTCGATGATCTCGTCCATCACGCCGTTCAGCACGGCCTGGTGCCGCTTGAGCTCCCGCTGGTACCTCGTCGGGATCCACTTCGGCAGCATCTGCTTGACCTCGCCGGTGATGATCATCGCCTTGAGCGAGAACCGCACCGACGGCAGCAGCCGTTCCGCGTAGTCGCGCAGGTCCACCCCGTAGAGCAGGCGGCCCAGCACGCCCATCGCGACCCACATCATGTCGTCGGTGATGTCGAGCTGCTCGCCGCGGTCGGCCACGCCGTCCCACTTGTCGAACAGCTGCCCGACGGTGTCGGTGATCACCGGCGCGCCCGCCCGCAGCCGCGGCTTGTGGAAGAACGGCTGGCTCACCGCGCGCCGCGCCTTCCACTCCGGTCCGTCGGTGGTGAGCATGCCGCGACCGAAGAACAGGGTGAAGCCGCGGTAGAAGCGGCCGCGCACGTAGTTGCGGGGGTTGTCCTGCAACACGTGCTTCACGGCCTCGGGCGAGGTCACCTGGTGCACCAGGTACGGGCCCATCTTCATCCGGCTGACGCCGCCGTACTGCCGGCGCAGTTCCACCAGCAGCCGCAGGGTGTCCTTCTTGAACTCGCTGAGCGCGCCGAACAGCACGCTGCCCTGCGGTCCCGGCGCCTCCTTCGGCGTCGGCTGCTGCGTCACCACGTGGTCCTCCCGGGCCTCGGTCATGCGCCTGCCACCCCCGCGAGCGCCCCGTCGGGCAGTGAGGTGAGGTCTTCGTGGAACCCGCCGGTCACCGTGTCGACGTAGCCGATCACGGTGGCGCGCATGTCCTTCATCTGCGCGACGACCCGGCCGTCCGGCGTCGCGGCGACGAACCTGTTGCCGGGCGCGGACTCGTCCAGCCCGAAACCGGCGGGCTCGGCGTAGAGCTCCAGGTGCCCGTGCCGGCGCACCAGCTCCACGTCGTTGCCCTGCTCGTAGAGGTCGATCCGGCGGATCGACAGCGGCGCGGCGATCGGCACGTACCGGCCCTCCAGCAGGTTCAGCACGCCGGTGCGGGCCAACCCGTCGAGCAGCACCGCCGGCATGGTGAACCGCTCCCACACCGGGTCGGTCAGCCCGACCCGGTACCGGGCCCGCTTGCCGCGCGGTGTCCAGCGGGTGTCCGAAGTGGACACGAACGGCCCGGTCAGCGTCACCGGCGACCCGGCCACGTGGTACGGGTCGACCACCGGCAGCGCGCCCTCGGCCGACCACGCGGGCCAGCTCGGCGCGGGCGGTGTCTCGGCGTGCAGCAGCACGCGCGCGGTGAAGTGCGGCCGGTCGCGGACCAGCAGCACCCCGGTCGGCGACACCACGTCCGTGGTGATCCGCACCTCGACCTCGGTGACCTCGTCGGTGTCGGCGACCACCCGCGCGTGGATCCGCTTGGGCGCGGTCGGCAGATCGCGGTGCACCCGCAGGAAGTTGAGGAACCGAAGGTCCTCGAACGCCACCACCTGCTTGCCCGGCACCAGGTCCCGCGCGGCCTCGGCCGCGATCTCGGTGACGAACGTGCCCGGCAGCGTCGGGTGGTCGCGCACCAGGTGGTGCTCCAGGTAGGCGTCGGTGTCCAGGTCGAACCGGCACTCGTGCACCGCCTCGCCCGGGCCGGACGACACCCGCTCGCGCAGGTAGAACGGCGTCACCGCGGGCGCGGGGTAGAACTTCGCGACCGTCGCCCACTCGGCCTCGCCCAGGTGCACGGTCGACGGCCGGCGCACCGACGCCTGGAGTTCGCGCACGAAGTGGTGCACGCCCTCGGGGATCGCCATGTGGCTGTAGGAGCCGGCGCGCTCGAAGTACGCCTTGGTCAGCTCGTTGGCGCCCATGCCGACGCCGTCCCACAGCGTCCAGCCGACGGTGAACTCACCGCCGCCCGCGTAGGACGCCGCGGTGGCCAGGAAGTCGTTGCCCGACGCGTAGTCCGGCTCGCCGAGCTGGCCGTAGTGGCCGAGCAACGAGCCGAAGTTGCACCACAGCCGGGGCGGGCTCGCCGCGAACGCCCGCTTGAGGTTGCGGTACCCGCGCAGCTTGAGGTCCCGGATCGCGGTGAACTCGGCGAAGTCCTTGTCCGCGATCCGCGCCGACCGGTTGCGGCCCGGCGCGTTGAGCACCAGGTCCACCGAGCCGGCCTCGGCCAGCACCGCGTCGACCACCCGGGCCACGTCGTCCGGGTCCAGCACGTCGCAGCGCAGGTAGGTGACCCGACCCTCGCCGCTGTGCGCGGCCATGGCGCCGATGTTGCGGTGCGCGGCGCGGGCGTCGACCATCCGGTCGAAGTCCCGGTTGAGCTGCGCCACCGTGCGACCGGAACCGAGCCCGGCCCGGATGTGCGCCTGCCTCGTCGCCGCGAACGCCTCGTCGTCGCCCTCGAACACCGCGGCCGGGTACTCCGCCACGGGGTTGCTGCCGACCACGTAGATCCGCGACCCGTAGTGCTCGGCCACCGCCTTGACCACCTCGGCGGTGATGCCGCGCGCGCCGCCGAACGCGACCACGGTCGACTCGCGGGTCAGCACCGCCTCCGCGAGCGGCTCGGCCTCCTCGTCCACCAGCTCGTAGGCCAGCCGCAGCCCGTCGACCTCGTACACCGTCGGGAACCTCCGGCGCAGCGCCGACTCGTTCTCCGCGGCCAGCGCCGCCGTCCGGACCCGGGTCGTGTCGGTGCACAGCGCGAACACCAGGCCGGCGCCGAACTCCAGGAACGCGGACTTCACCAGACCGCTGAACAACCCGGCGAACGGGTGCGGCGTGCGACCCTCCACCGCGCCCAGCAGCACGGTGACGAACGACGACCCGGCGGCGTCCAGCGACGCGTGCGCCGCCTGCGCCACCAGGAACGCCGCGTCGTGCAGCGCGATCACCGAGTCCGCGCCCCCGCTCAGGCAGCGCGGCGCGGGCGCGGTCCGGCTCAGGTCGGCGACCACCCGCAGGTGCCGCACCTCCCGGCCCGCCAGCGCGGCCCGCACCGACTCCGGTGTCACCTTCGCGAGGTGCGTCCAGCCGGGTCGGGTCACGTCCAGCGGCGCGGTGGACAGCACCAGCGCGTCCGCCGGCAGGTGCCGCAGGTCCGCGCCGAGGTCCGGCAGGTCGGTCAGCACGACCACGCCGGAAGGCAGGAACGGCACCCGTTCGCGGACCGCCGCCGTCGGGATCGGCGTCAGCTCGGGCACCTGGCGGCGCACGACCGTCGGCGCGCCCGGCGCGTACTCGTCCCCGTTCGCGAACCGCGCCGGCACGACGTCGGCCGGTGCCCCGTCGGCGAGCACGCCGGTGACGTGCAGCGCGAGCCCCGAGCCGAGCGGGACCCGGCGCGCCGGACCGTGCAGCGCCTCGAGGATCGACACCGCGCCGGACGCGCCCAGGTAGCGGGCGTGCGCGAGGTCGGCCGGCTCGTCGCCGGGCGCGTCGTCCAGGTACCCCAGCACCCGCAGCCCCGACCGCGCGGCGATCTCCTCGGTGGTCAGGGCGAACAGGAACGCGCCCTCGGCCGGGTCCTCGACGCGCGGGCCGGGCAGGTCGGCGAGCAGCGCCCGGTACTCCGGCAGGCTGTTGCCGTTGACCCCGCCCGCCAGCGCGAACTCCAGCTCGCCGGTGCGCAGGTAGCGGCTCGCGGTCTCGATCGCGGTCAGCGCCGAGCCGAAACCCGAGTCCAGCGTGATGTTCGCGCCCTTGAGGTCGAAGTAGTTCGCGACCCGGGCCGAGATCACGTTCGGCATCATGCCCGGGAAAGCGTCCTCATTGGACGGTGGCACCTCGCCGCGCACCTTGTCCCGCAAGCGTTCCAACAGCACGTCCAACCCGGGTTGCCCGGACGTGGCCGGGTCGGAGGTCAGCGCGTGCTCGACGTCGTCGAGGTAGCACCGGTTCGCGAACAGCATCGCCGCGCGGGTCGGGCCCATGTTGCCCACGAACACGCCCGTGGTGCGGTACCGCTCCTGCCAGAAGTCGGTGAGCTGGTCGCGCAACTGGTGCGCGCAGTTCACCGCCATCAGCTGGCAGCGGTCGATGGTGCGCACCGTGGCCGGCGGCAGCTTCATCTGCTGGAACGGCGGCGTCGGGTAGAAGTCGCCGAAGCTCGCCTCCGGCGCGCGACCGCCGCGCAACCACCCGGGCACGTCGTCCGGCGTCAACCCCGGCACGTGCGCCGACCAGCCCACGAGCGCGATCCGACCGGGCTTGGCCGCGGGCCTCGGTGTCGCGGGCTCGTCCGGTTTGTCCTCCTGCACCACGAGGTGCGCGTTCGTACCGCCGAACCCGAAGCCGGACACCGAGACGGTGCGCCGCCTGCCCTCCCGCGCCCGCCACGCGACCGGCTCGGTCGGGATCTCCAGCCGGGTCTCCTCGATGCGGAAGTCCTCCGGGGGCGAGGTGAACCGGAACTGGTGCGGGATCACGCCGTGCTCCAACGCCAGCGCCGCCTCGATCAGCGACACCACGCCCGCCGCCCAGCCGGTGTGCCCGACGAGCGACTTGTTCGAGGTGACGTAGGTCTTCCGCTCGGTCCCGAAGTGCTGCCGCAGCGTGGTGAACTCGGCCAGGTCGCCCGCCGGGGTGCCGGTGGCGTGCGCGATGACCCAGTCCACGTCCGAACCGGACACGCCGCCCGCGAGCGCGCGTCCGACCGCGAGGTCCTGGCCCGCCGAGTTGGGCGCGTAGATCGCCTTGCCCTTGCCGTCCGACGACGAGCCGAACGCCTTGAGCACGGCCAGCACGGTGTCGCCGTCCTCGCGCGCCCGGCTGAGTCGCTTGAGCACCACCACGCCCGCGCCGTCGGCGAAGATCACGCCGTCGGAGGTGGCGTCGAGCGCGTGCACCGCGCCGCGCTTGGACAGGCCCTGGAGCTTGGAGAACAGCACCGTGCCGCGGGGTCCGAGGGCGAACGCGCCACCGGCCACCGCGATGTCGTGCTTGCCCTGGAGCAGCCCCTTGATGCCGATGTCGATGGCGTAGAGGGAGGACGAGCACGCCGTGTCCACCATTTGCAGCTCGGTGTCGTCGGGCAGCAGCCCGCGCAGCGCGAGGTCGCCGACCCGGTGCGGCAGGAACCGCGACGGACCCTGGCCGCCGCGCCGGTACCGCCTGGCCAGCACGTCCTTGACCCGGTCGACCAACCCGTCGTCCAGGTCGCCCGCGAGCCGCCGCGCCCGGTCCTCGACCGCGGCCAGCACGCCGGCTTCCTCGAGGTGCTGACTGCCGTCGGGCGTGTACCCGACGGTGAACGAGAACCGGGTGCCCTCGTCCTTCGCCACCCCGCGCAACGCCTGCGCCAACGAGTGCCGCAGCCACAGGGTGGTCAGCTCGTGGTCGTCGGCGGGCGGCAACCCGGGCAGCACGTCGGCGTCCGGTTCGAACCCGGTGATGAACACGCAGGTGTCCTGGTAGGACTTGTCCTCGGCGGCGGTGTCGGCGGAGTGGAAGTTGACCCGCTCCCACCGGTCCTCGGGCACCGGCACGAACAACTCGGCACCGGTGGTCCGCAACCGCCAGAACTCGTCCGGGCTGTTCGCACCCGCGACCGCCAACCCCATGCCCACCACGGCGATGTCGTCGTCACACGCCTCGTCGGCGGCGACCGGCCGCGTGGTGACCGGCGCACCGGCCCGCTCCACCTCGGGCTTGGCCGCCCTGTCGACCGGGACCGCGTCCGGCTCGACCCGCGCGGCGTCCGTCGCCGGCCCGTTCGCCGCCGCGACCTCGGTCGCCCGGGACGCCGACTCGGCGACCGCCGCGACCGCCGCCGCGACCACTGCCGCCTTCGTGACCGGAGTGGTGCCCGCGGAGGTCCGTTCCGCCTCCGGCGCGACCACCGCCTGCTCGGCCGGTGCGGGGGAGAGCAGGGGCGCGCCCAGGGTGAGGCCGCCGTCGGCGAGGATGACCTGGCCGGTGATCCAGCGCGAGTCCTCCGACGCCAGGAACGCCACCACGTCGGCGAACTCCTCCGGCGTGCCGAGCCTGCCCAGCGGCGTCGCGGCGCGGATGGCGTCCTGCATGCGGTCCGCGTCCGGGAACGCGTCGGCGACCTCGCTCACCAGCATCGCCGCCGACGCCGTGTTGACGCGGATGTTCAGCGGCGCGAACTCCACCGCCAGGTAGCGGGTGACGGCCTCCGCCGCGGCCTTCGCCGGCGCGCAGGCCAGGTAGTTCGCCATCACCATCTGCGAGCCGCCCAGCGCGGACACCGTGACGATCGAGCCGCCACCGCGCGCGGCCATCAGCGGCGCGGCGGCGCGGGCGCAGCGCAGGCCGCCCTTGTAGTTCGTGTCCACGGCGCGGTCCAGCAGGTCGTCGGTCACCTCCGCGACCGGCACCAGCGCGCCGTTCGCCGCGTTGTTGACCAGGATGTCCAGGTACCCGAAGCGTTCCCGGACCTCGGCGAACATCCGCTCGACCTGCTCGGGCCGGGCGACCGACGCCCGGATCAGGTCGACCGTCGCGCCCTCGGCCTCCAGCTCCGCCTTGGTGCGCTTGGCTTCCTCGTGCGAGTGGAAGTAGTTGACCAGCACGTGCGCGCCGCGCCGCGCGAGCGCCCGGGTGATCGCCCGACCCACGTTCCGCGCCCCGCCGGTGACCAGCGCGAGCTTGCCGTCCAGTGGTTTCGTCATGCCGACCCCTCAGACCCGGTGGGTCAGGACGAAGTCGACGATCTTGCCCATGGTGTCGTAGTCCGCCAGCCGGAAGTCGCTGCCGCGCGGCGGCAGTCCGTACTGCTGCGACACCCGGGTGAGCAGCTCCACCTGCTTCACCGAGTCGACGCCGAGTTCGGCCTCGAGCAGCACGTCCTCGGTGAACACCTCCTCGGGGTACTCCAGCGCGGTGGCGTAGGTCAGCCGCACGGTCGCGGCCACCGCGTCCCGGTCCACCTCGACCACCACGGGCGCGGCGACCGCGACGGGTGCGGCGGCGGTGAACTCGGCCAGCAGCGTCCCGGCCAGCGCCACGACCTCCGCGCCCCGGCTCACCCAGAACCGCTCGAACACGTCCTGCGCCACACCGGGCGCCAGCACCTCGCGCAGCCCGCCCGCCACGCCGTCGGCCAACCCCGCGCCGCGCAACGCGATCAGCGTGCCGTGCAACGCCAACGCGCCGTCCCGGTCGGTGGTGAACGACGCGCCCGCCGTCACCTCCTCGCCGAGCAGCTTGCGCACCGCCGTGGTCAGCGCCGCCTTGCCGCCCGCCTCCACGAAGTGCCGCCCGCCCGCCTCGCGCAGCGCCCGCACCGCGGAGGCGAACCGCACCGGGCGGACGAAGTGCTCGGCCAGCAACGCGCCGAGGTCGTCGGTCGGCTCGTAGTAGCGCTCGAGGATCGGCGAGTACACCGGGATCTCCAGCGCGTGCTGGGTCAGGTCCCGGATCCGCGCGGCGAACACCGGGGCGGCCGGCGCGAGCGCGGGGGTGTGGAACGGGAACGGCGCGCGCAGCTCGACCGCGCCGACCTGGAGGTGACCCGCGATCCCGACGACGCGCTCCACCGCGGCGGCCGGACCGGACAGGACGGTCTGCTGATCGTGGTTCTCCGTGGCGACGGCCAGCAGCGGGTCGGCGATCAGGTCCACGATCGCCGCCGCGCGCCGGGCGTCCACCCCGAGCGCGACCATCCGGCCGTCGGTCCCGTCCTGCTCCGCGATCACCGCGACGCGCGTCGCGACGATCCGCGCGCCGTCCTCCACCGAGAACGCGCCCGCCGCGACCAGCGCGGTGATCTCGCCGAGGCTGTGGCCCGCCAGCACGTCGGGCCGCAGGCCGTGGTCGGCCAGCACCCGGTACGCGGCCAGGCTGGTGGCGTAGATCGCGAGCTGCGACACCCACGGCTCGTCGTCCAGCAGCCGCCCGATCTCGACCTCGCCGTCGAGCACCAGGTCGCTCACCGGTCGTCCGTACAGCTCCACCGAGACCTGGTCGACCGCCTTGAACGTCTGCGCCACCTGCGGGTGCGCGCGGTTCGCCAGGGCCAGTGCCGCGCCGTCGAAGGCGCCCTGGCCGGGAAACAGGACTACGACCTCGCCGTCAGCCATGTGTTCTCTCCATCGTCTCGTCGAGTCGGTATGTGCGCGGCCGACATCCAAGGGGCGCCGAAAGCGCGCGACCGAACCACGGCGGTCCATGCCGTGGCGGAAAAAGGGCAGCGCCGCCCGATTGTGCGCACGCGTCGGAGAACCGGCGCGCGAGTCGGCGGTTCGGCGGCGCGGAATGCACACGCCGGACCGCGGTGAAAGCGACGTGCGGATCAGACCGGGGTACCGGCCGAAGATCCACGGCACATGGTGCTCAACGTTCCCCCAGAAGAATCGCCCCAGTACGGCATGCCTGCCGTGATTCGAGGTTAGGGCAGGGTGGTGGGACCGTCAACGTGCGGAGTGCGGATTTGCTTCCGAGCGAATACGACGTTCAGCCGTTCGGGTCACATCGGTTGATCGGGAACAGAGCGTCGACTGTTTGATTGCCGTCCGACCGTGCTCCGACGCACGTGGGAAGCCGTGTAACAGCGAGGTTTCGGCATCGGCGAAACAGTCTGCATACGACACTGTGACGTGGACCACGTATCCGCCGGTGGCCTGATGAGGAGGGCCGAAGCGCGCCGTCGCGGCTTTCCGCAGGGAGTTGTTGACCCGCTTGTGCGGCGGTGCATAAGCTCCCGAAACCGTCCGAGGAGCTTCGAGGAGATTCCCATGGGTGCTGACGGCGAGGCGGCGCGGCGGTTGCCGGATTTCCTGGCGCACAAAGGCGCGTTCCTGGACTCGATGGATCTCCGGTTGGACGAGATCGCGGGCGACCGGGTGCACGGGCACATCGACTTGGGCGTGGAACACCACACGCCGTGGGGAGTGGTGCACGGCGGTGTGTACGCGAGCGTGATCGAAAGCGTGGCGAGCACCGGCGCGTCGGCCGCGGTGATCGAGCGCGGCGAGTTCGCGATGGGCGTCAGCAACACCACCGATTTCCTCCGCCCGGTCCGCGAGGGTCGGGTGGACATCCTCGCCACGCCGGTGCACCAGGGCCGCTCGCAGCAGTTGTGGCAGGTCGTGCTCACCCGGGCCGAGGACGGCAAGGAGGTCGCGCGCGGCAGCGTCCGGCTCCAGAACGTGCCCCTGGAACGCTGACGGCCCCGGCCCGCACGGGGGAGCGTGCGGGCCGGGGTGATCAGGCGGTGGTCGGGGTGGTGTCGGTCGGGGGCGGCGAGGAGTTCTTCCGCGCCTTCGGCCGGGACCGCACCGAGTCCAGCAGCGGTCCGAGGTCCGGGTCCCGGGCCAGTTGCTCGTACACCTCGGCCAGCGTCACGTCGTGGAACGGCACGGCGTTCTCGAACACCTCGCGGCCCTCGGGCGTGATCACCGTGTAGACGCCGCGCCGGTCGGTCTCGCACAGCTCGCGGGCGCACAGCCCGGCCGACTCCAGCCGCGCGACCAGCCGGCTGACCGAACTCTGGTTGAGGCCCACCGTGTCGGTGAGGTCCTGCATCCGCAGTTCGCCCTCGGGCGACTCGGCGAGCGCGCAGATGGCGGTGAACTCCGACAGGCCGAAGTGGAAGCGGCGCTGCAACCCGCGTTCGAGCGCGGCCTCGATCCTGTTGTGCAACGCGCGAAGCCTGCCCCAGTCCGACCGGTCGGCCGAGCGGACGTACGGGTCCGCGGTGCCGCCGGGCGACGCGTCGGCGGTCATCGCTGCACCTCGCAGAAGGGGTCGCCACGTCGGTCACGTGCGTCGCGCTCGCGGCGCGACACGGGTGGAAGCATGTCACTACATGGTACGCGCAACGGTCGGGGGGCACAGCGCCGAGCCGAAGGAGCGGGTGCGCGAATGGTCCGGTATTCGCGGGCGGGCGTTGTCGGCTCCGGGTCGGTCCCGTTACGTTGCGTGAGGTGATCATCGGGTCGACGCCCGTCGCGACCGTGGTCCAGGACCGCCGGCCCGCGGACGCGCCGTGCCCGGTCGACCACCGCGCGGGCGACCGACGACTGCAAGGGGGGAACCTTGTCCGGCCGCAGGAAAGCACCCGGCCCGTTCTTCGACGTGCTCGTGTCCTTCGCCAGGAACCCGCTGCGCCTGGTGACGAGGCTGCGCGACCGGCACGGCCCGCTCGCGCGGGTCCGCATGGGCCCGTTCACCGTGCACCAGGTCAGCGGTCCCGAGCAGATCCGGCACGTGCTCCAGACCAACGCGCGCAACTACGTGCGCGGTCGCTTCTACCGCGGGTTCCACCTGTTCTTCGGCCGGGGGATGCTCACCACCGACGGCGCGGAGTGGAAGGCCCGGCGCGCGGCGAGCCAACCGCTGTTCCACAAACCCAGGCTGCGCGCCGAATCGCCGACGATCACCGCGATGGTCGGCGAGGTGCTCGACGGGTGGGACGGTCGGATGCGGCGCGGTGAGCCGGTCGAGGTGACCGAGGAGATGATGCGGCTCGCGATGGGGGTCCTCGGCACCCTGCTCTACGGGGTCGACCTGCGCCGGCACGCGGACGACCTGCTGCCCGCGGTCCGGTTCGCCATGGAGGCGGGCAACAACGCGAACCCGCTCCGCCCGCTCGCGCCGGGGTGGAAGCGGCGGCTCGCGCGGCACCAGGCGGTGCTGAACCGGGTGATGGACGAGGTGATCGACCGGCACGAGGCGGGTGCCGGCGCGCCGGACGGGCTGGTCGCCGCGCTGGCCTCGGCCACCGGGCCGGACGGGAAACCCTTCGGCAGGCGGGAGATCCGGTCCGAGCTGAAGACGGTGTTCCTGGCGGGGCACGAAACCACCGGCTGCGCGCTCGCGTGGACGTTGCACGCCTTGGCGAACCACGAGCCGGTGCGCGAGAAGGTGGCCGCCGAGCTGGCCGAGGTGCTCGACGGGCGCGTGCCGACCGCCGAGGACGTCGCGGACCTGCCGTACCTGCGCCAGGTCGTGGACGAGTCGTTGCGGCTGTACCCGCCGATCTGGCTGTTCCCGCGCGACGCGGTCGCCGACGACGTGATCGGCGGCTGCCCGGTGCCCGCCGGGTCCACCGTGCTGGTGCCGCCCTACGCGGCGCACCGCGACCCGGCGGTCTGGGACCGTCCCGAGGAGTTCGACCCCGAGCGGTTCGGCCCGGGGCGCAAGGCGCCCGACCGGCACGCCTACCTGCCGTTCGGCGGCGGCGCGCGCAAGTGCGTCGGGATGGACCTGGCGCTGCTGGAGCTGCACCTGGTCGTCGCGATGGTGGCGCAGCGGTTCCGGCTCACCCCGGTGTCGGCGGGACCGGTCGTGCCGGACGCGCTGGTGTCGCTGCGCCCGCCGCGGTTGGAGATGCGGTTGAGCCCGGCCTGAGCCGGTGGGGGCCGTGGCGGCGGCCCCCACCTCTCGCTCAGGCGTCCGGGATCCAGGAGCCGTGGAAGCCGCCGGGCACCCGGCGCGGCAGGCGCACCGAGGCCACCGGCGGCGCGGACAGGTCGGTGGCGTCCAGCACGAGCAGCTCCGACCGGTTCGCGGCCCGGTCGCCGGCCAGCGCGATGAGCCACCCCTCGTCCTCGGCGCGCCCGTCGGCGGCCGGCACGAAGACGGCCTCGCCCGCGCGCCGGTGCGCGCCGACGTCGTGCGTGGTGCTCGCGCCGGTGTCGCCGTCGAACTTCACGACGAGGTTCGACGTCTCGTCCGGTCCGCCCTTGACGATCGTGTACAGGTACCGGTTCGGCAGCCCGGTGCGGGAGTCGTTGATGGTGGGGAACTCCAGGTCCCGGTCGTCCCGCTGTCCACTGTGGACTCGCCCGGTGGCGGGGTCCAGGGTCCAGCGGTGCAACCGGGCTTCGCCCAGACGGGCCACCCGGTGCGCCGGACCGGGGTTCGGCGCGGTGCTCCGGCCCACCTCCTCGAACGCCTTCCACGCCTGGCGGAACGACTCGGGCGCGTAGCGGACCACGTCGATGACCACGGCGCCGTCGGCGTCCTCGAAGGCGTTGCCGATGTGGAACACGTAGCAGTCGTCCACCTCGAACCACCGCACCGGACCGTCGCCGTGCTTGGGCATCACGCCGATCCGCGCGCCGTAGCCGTCGTCCCACCGGTACGGGATGTCGTCCTGGCGGCGGGCGAGGTCGAACACCAACGGCAGGTCCAGCCACACCACGTGGTTCGCCGTCACCGCGAAGTCGTGCATCATCGTCGGTCCCTTGACCTCGACGTCGCGCGAGCGCACGAGATCGCCCCGAGGCGACAGGACGTGGTAGGTCAGGAACGGCGGGCGCGCCGAGTAGCCGAAGAAGTGCAGCTCGCCGGTGGCCGGGTCCTCCTTGGGGTGCGCGGTCATCGCGCCGGTCAGCCGGCCGCCGAAGTCGCACGGGCCGATCGTGTCCAGCTCGCGGGACAGTTCGTACGGGACGGTGCCCTCCAGCAGCGCGAGCACCCGGCCCGCGTGGTGGACCACGTGCGTGTTGGCGCTGCCGACGGTGCGGTCCCGCGAGCCGTCGGGCAGGTCGCGCGGCGCGCCGTCCAGGTTGCGGGTGCGCACCCACCGGTTCCGGTACCACTCGGCGCGCCCCTCGCGCAGCCGCACCCCGTGGATCATGCCGTGGCCGACGAACCGGTGGGTTTCGGTCTCGCCGGGCAGCGGGTTCGGCCCGTTGCGGAAGTAGCGACCGGTCAGCTCGGCCGGCAGTGCTCCGGTGACCTCCAGGTCGACGGCGTCGATCTCGTCGGGGACGGGGGTCCAGTAGCCCTGCACCTCGATCGTGGTCATGCGCTCGACCGTGGCCCGAAGCCGTTGCCCTGTCAATCGATGACACCGCACCCTCGCGACGGTACGTTCCGGGAACGGCGCACCCGTCGACCGCGGGTTCGCGGCGCGTGCGACCGGAAACGGTGGTGTGCAACGAGGACGCGCCGTGTCCTGGTCCGCCTCCGGCATCGTGGCCGGCCGTCGCCGGCTGCCCGGCGCGGGGTGCGGGGCGTCCGTCCGGCTGGGGCCGAGCCGCGTGTGCTCGGGAACGCGTCCGTGGGGAAGGGATGGCGAACATGGGTCGGGAACCGGGAATCCGGTGCGGTGACGTCGAACGCGGGTACCCGGAGTTCCGCGCGCGGGCCGCGCGGGTGGCGGGCGGGTTGGCCGCGCTGGGTGTCGGGCCGGGTGACGCCGTCGCCCTGGTGCTGCGGAACTCCGTGGAGTTCCTGGAGTTGTCGGCGGGTGTCGCGGTGGCGGGCGCGAACCCCGTGCCGGTGAACTGGCACTGGTCGGCGGACGAGCTGGGCTACCTGCTGGCGGACTGCAAGGCGCGCGTCGTGTTCGCGCACAAGGAGTTCGCGGCGACGGTGGCGGGCGTACTGCCGCCGGGCGCGGTGCTGGTCGAGGAGGTCGACTCCTGGATCGACGCGCAGGAGCCGTTGACGGCGGCGGTGCCGAAGTCGTCCGCGCTGGGCGTGGTCTACACCTCGGGCACGACCGGGCGGCCGAAGGGCGTGGTGCGCGAACCCGTCACCGACGAGCAGCTGGTGCGGATGGCGATGGGCGCGGTGGAGCGGATGGGGTTGCGCGAGGGCGGCAGCACGCTGATCCCCGCGCCGCTGTACCACATGGCGCCCAACACGTTGGCCACGATCGCGGTGACGGTCGGGCTGGACGTGACGCTGCTGGAGCGGTTCGACCCGGAGGAGTTCCTGGCCGCGATCGAGCGGCACCGGATCGAGCAGGTGCAGGTGGTGCCGACGATGTTCGTCCGGCTGCTGCGGCTGCCGGAGGAGGTTCGCGCGCGTTACGACCTGTCGTCGCTGCGCCGCGTGGTGCACTCGGCCGCGCCGTGCCCGCCGAAGGTGAAGCGGGCCGTGATCGACTGGCTGGGGCCGATCGTGTGGGAGTACTACGGCGGTTCGGAGATGGGTGCCGTGGTGTGGTGCGATTCGGAGACGTGGTTGGAGCGGCCGGGCACGGTCGGGCTGCCGGTGGACGGCGCGGCGGTGCGGGTGATCGGATCGGACGGGCGGGACGCTCCGGTCGGCGAGGTCGGGTCGGTGTACGTGCGGCCGGCGGGGTACTGGCCGGACTTCACCTACCTGGACGCCGACGACAAGCGCCGGGCGATGGAGCTGGAGGGTTTCATCACCGTCGGCGACCTCGGCCGGTTGGACGCGGACGGCTACCTGTACCTGGCCGACCGCGCCGACGACATGCTCATCACCGGCGGCGTGAACGTGTACCCGGCGGAGATCGAGGCGGCACTGTCCGAATTGGACGGTGTCCGCGACTCGGCCGTCTTCGGCGTCCCGGACGAGGAGTTCGGCCAATCCGTCGCCGCGCACGTGGAGGTGGAGCCGGGCTCGACGCTGACCGAGGACGACGTCCGCGCCCACGTCCGCAGGCTGCTCGCGGGCTACAAGGTGCCGAAGGTCGTGGTCCTGGCCGACAAACTCCCGCGCGATGAGAACGGCAAGCTCTACAAACGCCTCCTCCGCGCCTGACCGACCTGCGTCCGCCCCCGATGGTCGACTTGTTCCATCAGAGAATCGTTGAACAATCCTCTCACCTCGCCGGGAGGCCGAGAGGATTGTTCAACAACACCACACCTCACACGTTCAACACCCGCCTGCCGCTCAGGCACAACGGCGCCCCGACCACGCGACGCCCCGACTCTCACCGCCGGACTGCCGGACCGCCGGCCGCCCTGACTGCCGGACCGCTGGGTGGCCAGACCGCCGGGCGATCGGGGCTGCCGGACTGCCCGACCGCCGGACTACCCGACCGCCGGGCGGCCCGACGGCCCGACTGCCGGACCGCGTCACTACCCAACCGCCCGAATGCCCAAATGCAGGCGGCCCGAGTGCCAGGCGGTCCGACTGCCGGCCGGCCGGACTGGCCGACTACCGGACCGCGTGACCACCCGTCCGCCCGAATACCCAAATGCCCGACCGCCTGACCGCCCGACTGCCCAACCGCCCGACCGCCGGGCGGCCGTCGTCCAATGCCGGTGGCCTGGCCGCACACTCGCCGAGCCCCTGCGTCAGTCGTTCTGCGGGAAGACCAGGTCCAGGCCCGGGGTGGCGCGCTTCGGCCACCGGGTCGTGACGACCTTGCCGCGGGTGTAGAAGTGGACTCCCTCGGTTCCGTGGGCGTGCGTGTCGCCGAACAGGGAGTTCTTCCAGCCGCCGAAGCTGTAGTACGCCATCGGCACGGGCACCGGCACGTTGATCCCGACCATGCCCGCCTGCACCTCCCGCTCGAACCGCCGGGCCGCGCCGCCGTCTGAGGTGAACACGCACGCCCCGTTGCCGTAAAGGTTCGCGTTCACCAGGTCCAGCGCCGCGTCGAACGTGTCCACCCGGACCACCGACAGCACCGGCCCGAAGATCTCGTCGGTGTACACGCTCATCTCCGGCTTCACGTGGTCCAGCAGCGTCGGCCCCAGCCAGAACCCGCCCGCCTCGCCGTCCGGCCGCACCTCGCGACCGTCCAGCACCACCCTCGCGCCCTCCCGCTCACCCGCCGCGACGTACCCCGCGACCCGGTCCCGGTGCTCCTCGGTCACCAGCGGACCCATGTCGCAGCCGCGGCGGCCGTCGCCGGTGCGGACGCGGGCGGCCAGGGTGGCGATGCGCGGCACCAGGGAATCCGCCACCGGACCGACGGCCACCACCACGCTCACCGCCATGCACCGCTCGCCCGCCGAGCCGAACCCGGCGTTCACCGCGGCGTCGGCGGCGACGTCGGGATCCGCGTCGGGCAGCACCACCATGTGGTTCTTCGCGCCGCCCAACGCCTGGACCCGCTTGCCGTGCCGGCTCGCGGTCGTGTGGACGTGCCGGGCGACCGGGGTCGACCCCACGAACGACACCGCCTCCACGTCCGGGTGCACGAGGAGTTCGTCCACCGCGACCCGGTCGCCGTGCAGCACCGTGAACACCCCGGCGGGCAACCCGGCCTCGGCCCACAGCGCGGCCATCCAGTTCGCCGCCGACGGCACCTTCTCGCTCGGCTTGAGCACCACCGTGTTCCCGGCCGCGATCGCGAGCGGGAAGAACCACATCGGCACCATCGCGGGGAAGTTGAACGGCGTGATCACCGCGACCGGACCCAGCGGCTGCCGGATCGAGTGCAGGTCGACGTTCGTGGACGCGTTCTCCGTCATGGAGCCCTTGAGCAGGTGCGCCGCGCCGCAGGCGAACTCCACGACCTCCTGCCCGCGACCGATCTCGCCCAGCGCGTCCGACAGCACCTTGCCGTGCTCGGCGGTGATCAGCTCCGCCAGCTCGGACTTCCGCTCCTCCAGCAACTCCCGGAACCGGAACAGGATCCGGGTGCGCCGGGTCAGCGACAGGTCGCGCCACGCGGGGAACGCGGCCTTGGCCGAGGCGACCGCCGCTTGGACGTCGGCCACGTCGGCGAGCGCGACCCGCCCGGTCACCTCGCCGGTCGCCGGATCGGTGACCGGCGAGGTCGTCGTCCCGCTGCCGGTGTACGGCGCGCCGTCGACCCAGTGCGGCACCACCGCGCCGCTCACGCGTCCTCCTCCCGACCATCCAGCAGCCGGCCGAACGCGCCGGTCAGCTCCACCACCGCCGCCTCGGCCGCCGGCGACAGGCCGGGCATGCCGAAGAACGGGTGGATCAACCCGGGGTAGACCCGCAGCGCCGTCGGCACCCCGGCGCGCAGAAGTGTTGCCGCGTAGGCGATCCCGTCGTCGCGCAACGGGTCGAACCCGGCCACGCCGACCACCGCGGGCGCGACGCCCGCCAGGTCGGCCAGGGCGGGGGAGACCCTGGGGTCGGCGGCGTCGCCGGCACCGAGGTAGAACCGCCGGATCACCGCGAGGTCGGCGCGGGTCAGGAAGTACCCGTCGCCGTTCTCGGTCGCCGACGGGTACTCGGTCGAGAAGTCCGTCACCGGCGAGACGAGCAGCTGGCCCGCCACGGGGATCCCGGCGTCCCGGGCCGCGATCGCGGTCACCGCGGCCAGGTTCGCCCCCGAGCTCTCGCCCGCCAGACCGACGCGGGACGGGTCGCCGCCGAGGTCGGCGATGGACTCGACCACCCAGCGCAGCGCGTCCAGCGCGTCGTCGACCGCGGCCGGGAACGGGTTCTCCGGCGCGAGGCGGTAGTCCACCGACACCACGCACGCGCCCAGGTCGTGGGCCAGCCGCCGGGCGACGTCCTGCATGAGGTGCGCGCTGCCCATGGTGAAGCCGCCGGGGTGGAAGTACAGGACGGTCGGCCTCGGGCCGGTCGCGATCGGGCGCACGACCTGGAGCGGCAGCCGCCCGGCGTGGACGTCCTCGACGCTCGCGACCGGTGCGAACGCCGACGGGTCCCAGTGGCCTTCGATCGCGGCCCGCATCCGGTCGCGCATCTCGGCGGGCGTGCCGGCGAACCCGGGCGGCGCGCCGGCCGACCGGAGCGCGTCCAGGAATCCGGCGATGTTCGGGTCGAGTGACATGAGGTCCTTTCGAACGGGGGGTGGAAGAGGAGGTCAGGCGTCGAGCAGCCGGCGGTGGGAGGCGAGCGCGAGATCCCGCGCGCGGGCGGGTTCCGGGCCGACGAGCGCACCCGCGCGCTTGCGGACCACACCGTCGACCAGGACGGTGTCGACGTTGCCGGGGTGCGCGGAGGCCACGACCGCGGCCACCGGGTCGGCCACCGGGAACAGGTTCGGGTCGGTCGCCCGGATCAGCACGACGTCCGCGCGCTTGCCGGGGGTGAGACTGCCGATCCGGTCGCCGAGTCCGAGCACGTCCGCGCCGCCCTGGGTGGCCATCGCGAACACCTCGTGCACGCTGAACGGCGCGAGCGCGCCGCCGAACCGGGACCGCCCGTCGGCGAGCTGACTGCGGTGCGCCGCCAACCCGGCCCGCATCTGGGTGAACAGGTCGGCCGCGCCGAACGCCTCGGTGTCGCTGCTCAACCCGGCCGTGACGCCGTACGCCCGCACCCGGTCGATCGGCGTGTGCCCGATGCCCGGCATGGCCTGCTCGTGCTGGGGCGCCAGGGCGATCGAACCGCCGCTGTCGGCGATCATCGCGAACTCGTCGTCGGCGGACTCGCTACAGTGCACGAAGGTCAGGTCCGGTCCGAGCAACCCGGCGCGACCGAGCTGCGCGATCGCGGCCAGCGCGCCGAACGGCTTGCCGCACCCCATGTGCACCGACGTGCGGATGCCCAGGTCCCTGGCCATCGCGAGGTCCCGCCGCGTCACGTCCATCGTGGACAGTTCGGGCCCGCGCGCGGCCAGCTGCAACGTCACCAGCGCGTCGTCGTCGGCGAGCAGCTCGCGCCGGATCCGCCGCACGTCGTCGGTGTGCGGCAGCACGCTCCCGGAGATCCACGCCGGCAGGTCGACCAGCGGCCAGCCGTGCCCGAACACGGCCCGGATCCCGGAGTCGCGCAACGCCGCGACGGCCTGGTCGCTGTGCGCGGGCGAGTTCTGCACGTGCGACCAGTCCATCAGCGTGGTGGTGCCCGCGTCGAGCGCGGAGAGCGCGCCCAGCAGGTTGCCCGCGTACACGTCCTCGGGGAGGTAGCGCGCGCCGAGCCGGCCGAACATCTCGCCGAAGTAGGTCATCAGGTCGAGCTCGGTGCACCGGTGCCGGACGGCGGACTGCCAGGTGTGCTTGTGGGTGTCCACGAGCCCGGGCGTCACGATCATGCCGGTGGCGTCGAGGACGTCCGCGCCCGTCCGGTCCAGGTTCGGTCCCACGGCGGCGATGTGGCCGTTCTCGATCAGCACGTCGCAGTCGGCGACGGTGCCGAGCGCGGGATCGCCGGTGACGACCCAGCCGTCGGTGATGAGCGTGCGGTCGGTCATGGTGTGGTCCTTCCTTCGCCGGTGCGGTTCACGGCGCGCCGATCGCGGTCCGGTAGGCGGCGGCGACGTCCACATCGGACGGTCTTACGTCCCACGCGCGCGCCACGTAGGAGTCCGGGCGGATCAGCACGGTGGCGACGCCGGCCAGTTCCTTGGGCAGCGCGTCGGGCCGGGTGGTGGTGGCGGTGATGGTGTCGGGCAGGGCGCGCACCGTCGCGGCCGTGTCGACCAGGACGAACCCCGCCGTCCGGGCGAACTCCGGGAAACCGGTGGTGTCCAGCGGGAAGTCGCCCACGCGGGTGCCGTCGGCCCGGTGCGGGTCCGACTCGCGGTGGTAGGACGTGCCGAACCCGCTCAGCCGGTCGCGCAGGATCGCGTTGACCTCGGGCACGGGCACCAGCTCGCGCTCCACGAAGTCCTTGAGCGCCAACCCTCCCGGCGAGAAGTCGAAGTGCAGCGCGCACTGCGCGGCCACGTCGTCCATCATCGCGGCCAGCACCGGGTGCCGCTCGTCGTGGTAGGTGTCGAGCAGCGCGTCCGGCGCCCGGCCGTCGGCGACCCACCCGAGCTTCCAGCCCAGGTTGAACGCGTCCTGGACGCAGTAGTTCATCCCGATGCCGCTCGCCGGGTAGTGCACCCGGGTCGCCTCGCCGACCAGCAGCACCCGGCCGCGGCGGAACGTCGGCACCATCCGGTGCGCGTCGCCGTAGCGGGACAACCACTTCGCGCTCGTCACGTCGAAGTCGGTGCCGAACACCAGCCGCAGCGACTCGCGGACCTCGGGGATAGTGACCGGCTCGGTCTTCGGCACGGTCCGGCGGTGCTCGGCGACGATGATGAACCGGGTGGTGCCGTGGCCGAACGGGTAGGCCAGCACCCAGCCGTGCTCGTTGCGCCGCATCTGCATGGACGCCTGCCACGGGAACGGCAGGTCGGCGTCGACGGCCACCGCCGTCATCCGGGTGGGGTGACCCTCGAACGGGATGCCCGCCGCGTCGCGCACCAGGCTGCGCGCGCCGTCCGCGCCCACCAGGTAGGCGGCGTCGATCTCGAACGTCGCGCCCTCGCCGTCGCGGGCGGTCACCGTGACGCGACCCTCGGATTCGGTGTGCCCCAGGTAGGTCACGCCGCGCCGCAGGTCGACGCCCTCCTCCACGGCCCACTCGGCGAGCAGGTGCTCGGTGGTCATCTGCGGCAGGATCAGCGCGTACGGGAAGCGGCTGTCCAGCTGGTCGTAGCGCAGGCCGGGCAACCCCGCGTACATGTACAGCGGCACCTCGAAGTCCGGCCGCCACCGACCGGCCGCGGCCCGGAACCGCTCCATCAACCCGCGCGCGTCGAGCAGTTCCAGCACACGGGGCTGGATCACGCCGGCGCGCGAGTGCGTGTCGCCGGTCCGCTTCTCCAGGACGACGACCCGGGCTCCGGCACGGGCGGCCTCGGCCGCGGTCGTCAAGCCGGCGGGTCCGCCGCCGATGACGACGACGTCGGCAGGCGGGGCACTGTTCGACATTGGACTGTCCTCCACTGCGGTCGGTGAGCGGTCAGCCGGCCGCCAGGCGGTCGTCGGGCTGACGCGAGGAAGAATGCGAGCTTCGTTCGGTGCTGTCAAGCGCTGCGGAGTGCCGATTTCCCTTGTGGGGCAAGCACTGTGCGGAGTTTAAGTCCTGTTGGGACGGTGTCCGCGAGCGCGGTTCGCGGGCAGCGTCGAGCCGGCCGTCGGCGCACGACGGCCCGGTGGTCCGGAGTGTTCTCCCTGCCGCGTGACCGCCGTGTCGCGCGGACGCCGAGGGTGGTTCGAAGCCCGGTCGCCCACGGGCAGTCGACCGGGCCGGGGCGCACCCTGGCGGCGATCGGGGCGGGTGGCCGAACCCGGTGCGCGGCAACGGGTTCGGCGTGCGGCCTACCGGTCGGGCGGCGGTTCTCCCGCCCAGGCGGCGCGGAGCAGCCTCGTCACACCGGTCGGGGTGACCGGCGCGGGGTTGGCGTAGGGGTTGCCCACGACCTCCGCCGCGATCCGCTCGACGTCGGCCTCCGCCATGCCCAGATCGCGCAACGACCGGGGCGCGCCCAGCGAGCCGGCCAGGTCCCACAACCCGCGCGCGGGGTTCGGCGTCGTCCACGCCCGGGACAGCGCGGCGACCGCGTCGGGCGCGGCGGCCTGGTTGTACGCGAGCGCGTGCGGCAGCACGACCGTGTGGGTCGGCGCGTGCGGCAGGTCCAGCGTGCCGCCGAGCGCGTGGCACAGCTTGTGGTGCAACGACATCGTGGTCGCGCCGAGGCACGCGCCGCACAACCACGACGCGTACAGCGCGGTGCCGCGCGCGTCCAGGTCGGCACCGTCGGCCGCCACCCGCGGCAGCGCGTCGACCATCGCCCGCGCGCCCTCCTCCGCCATCAACGACACGACGGGGGAGCGGTCCGGCGCGTACAGGGCCTCGACGGCGTGCGCGATGGCGTTGAAGCCACTGGTGATCGACATGCCGACCGGCAACCCGACGGTGAACGCGGGGTCGTAGAGCACCGCCACGGGCAGCACCCGCCGGTCCTTGCCGGTCCGCTTGCGGCCGTCCTCGGTGAGACCCCACACCGGGGTCATCTCCGAACCGGCGTAGGTGGTGGGCACCGCGACCACCGGCAGCCCGTGCTCCAGCGCGATGGCCTTGCCCAACCCGACCGCGGACCCGCCGCCGACCGCGACGCAGCCGTCCGCGCCGAGGTCCGCCGCGTGCCGGGCGGCCTCGCGCGCCACCTCGACCGGGACGTGCATCCGGGCCCGGGCGAGCACACCGGCCGACCGGTCGCCGAGCGCGCGCGCCACGGCCTGCCCGGTCTCCTCCTGCTCGGGCGAGCAGAGCACCAGCACGCGGCGCAGGCCCAGGCGGGCGATCTCCTCGGGCAGCGAGTCGACCACGCCCACGCCGAAGCGCACGCGCATCGGCGCGGCGTCGTAGGCGAACGGGGACACCGACATGGTCACCGCTCCCCGTCGAGCGCGGCCAGCACGACGTCGAAGCGCACCTCGCGGAACGGGTTCGGCAGGCCCGCCTCCGCCGCCCGCGCCGGGTCGTCCACCTCGGGGAACTCGCGCACCAGGCTGGGTTTGACGCCGAACACGGCGTCCGAGTCGAGGTACGGGGTGCCCGCGACGAACACGTGCGTCGTCAGCGTGCGGTAGCCGGGCGCGGACACCTCGAAGTGCACGTGCGCCGGGCGGTTGGGGTGCCGCGACGTCGCGGTCAGCAGCGCGCCGACCGGGCCGTCCGCCGGGATCGGGTAGTAGCGCGGCACGATCGAGCGGAACCGGAACGCGCCGTCGGCGTCGGCGGTGAACAGGCCGCGCAGGTCGCCGTGCGCCTCGGTGGACCGCTGCACGTCGTAGAAGCCCTCGTCGTCGGCCTGCCACACGTCGACCAGCGCGCCGGGTACCGGCTCGCCGTCGGGGCCGGACACGCTGCCGGTCACCAGGCACGGCGTGCCCCGGCCGTCCTCGGCGATGCTGTCGCCCAGCGCGCGCGGCGGCGAGGCGACGACGTGGAACGGTCCCTCCACAGTGGACTCGGTCAGCTCGCCGACCGCGCGGTTGTTGATCGTCTCGACCAGCATCGACACCCCGAGCACGTCCGAGAGCAGGATGAACTCCTGCCGGGTGTCGGTGCAGGTCTGCCCGGTCGCGGTGAGGAACCCGATCGCGGCGGACCACTCCTCGTCGGTCAGCTCGACGTCCTTGACGAAGTCGTGCAGGTGCCGCACCAGTGAGGTGAGCACTCGGCGCAGTCGCGGATCGCGGGTGCCCGCGAAGCTCGCCGCGACCACCTCCGCCGATCGCTCCTCGCCGAACAACCCGCTCGTCGCGGCGGGAGGGTCGGCGACGGTGCCGGACACGTCCCGTTCGGCCATGGTCGTCCTCCAGGTTCTCGGGTGCGGGACGGATTGTCGGCACGGCGCGGCGGACGGGAACAGGGCGTCGTCCGTTCAACGGACAACGAGCTGCGCCGGGCTAGGCGTCTCGGATCCGGATGCCCGGCTTCCACCCGAGCACCCGGGAGATGCCGAGACCGCTCGCGATCAGCGACGGCAGCGCGGCCTGGTGCTTCACCGAGTCCGTGCGCACGACCACGGACAGCGCCGCCACCACCGCGCCCTCGGCGTCCACGATCCGGGTCGCGACCGAGTCCGCGCCGGTGGTCAGCTCGCCGCGCACCGCGGCCGTGCCGGTCCGCCGGCACTCGGCCAGCTCGCCGCGCAGCAGCACCGGGTCGACCGTGGTGCGCGGCGTGTGCCGCTCGAGCCTGCCGGACAGCACCCGGTCGATCAGCTCCGCGCCGCCGTGCGCGAGCAGCACCTTGCCCACGCCCGAGCAGTGCAGCGGCAACCGGCCGCCGACCTGCGAGACCAGCCCCGGCGCGCGGGGCGCGGACAGCCGTTCGATGATCACCGCCTCGGTGCCCTCCAGCACGGCGAGCTGCACGTGCTGGTGCAGCGCGGTGTAGAGGTCCTCCATGAACGGCTGGGCGCTGGTGCGCAGCGACTCGGTGAGCGGCGCCAGCGTGCCGAGCTGCCACAGCCGCAGTCCGATGGTGAACCGGCCGTCGTTCTTCCGGCTCAGCGCGCCGACGTCGGTCAGCTCCATGGCGAGCCGGCGCACGGTCGCGTGCGGCAACCCGGTCCGGCGCACCAGGTCGGCGAGGCTCAACGCGCTCTGGTCGGGCTGGAAGGCGAAGAGGACCTCCAGCAGCCGCGAGCTGACGCTGCGGCCGGGTTCGTTGGTGCGTGGCACGACACGACCTCCTTGTCGTCGTCGGACAAAGGTAGTCGACGTTGTCCATAGGACGGCCACTCCGGCGAGTTCACCCGCCCGGTCGGGGCAGCATCACGCCGTCAACCGGAAGCGAACGACGAGCGCGGGAGTCGAGGACTGGATGTCCGGATCGAACAACGGGACGCCGGGGATCGCGATCCTCGGCGGTGGGATCGGCGGCCTCGCCACCGCCGCGTTCCTGCACCGGGCGGGACTGCGCTGCACGGTGTACGAGCAGGCGCCGGCGCTGGCCGAGGTCGGCGCGGGCCTGGTGGTGGCGCCGAACGCGGCCCGGCTGCTGCGCCGGCTCGGCGTGCTGGACGACCTGCTGCGCCGCGCGGTGCGGCTGGACGTCGGCTGGGAGTTCCGGCGCTGGCGGGACGGTTCCGTGCTGTCGGCCGAGGACCTGGCGACGGCGTGCGAGCGGCTCTACGGCGAGCACACCTACGCGGCGCACCGGGCCGACCTGCTCGACGCCCTCGGCGGCGCGGTGCCACCGGACGTGGTCCGGCTGGGCAGGCGGTGCACCGGGGTCACCGTGCGGGACGGCCGCCCGTCGCTGCGGTTCGCCGACGGCGAGGAGGTGGAGGCCGACGTGGTGATCGGCGCGGACGGCGTGCACTCGGTGGTGCGCGCCGCGCTGGCCGGACCGCGGCCCGCCACCTACTCGGGGTTGTGCGCGTTCCGCGCGCTGGTGCCCGCCGACCGGGCGCCGGCGTTCGCCCGCCGTCCCGCGCAGACGCTCTGGCTCGGACCGGGGCACCACCTGGTGCACTACCCGATCTCGGGCGGGAGGTTCGTCAACCTGGTGGCGTTCGCGCCGGCCGGCGAGCACTCGGTGGAGTCGTGGACCGCCACCGCGACGGTCGAGGAGTTCCTCGCCGAGTTCGACGGGTGGGACCCGAGGTTGGTCGACCTGGTCCGGGCGGCCGAGACGCCGGGCCGGTGGGCGTTGCTGGACCGCGCGCCCCTCGAACGGTGGTCACGCGGACCGGTGACGTTGCTCGGCGACGCGGCCCACCCGATGTTCCCGTTCTTCGCGCAGGGCTCGGCGCAGGCGATCGAGGACGCGGCGGTGCTGGCCCGGTGCCTGGCCGACGACGTCGCGGACCCGGTCGCGGCACTGGCCCGCTACGAGGCGGCACGCCGGCCGCGGACCACCCGGTTGCAGGAGGTGAGCCACGCCCGGTCGCACGTCAACCACCTGCCCGACGGCCCCGAGCAGCGCCGCCGCGACCGGTCGTTCGCCGACGTCGACCCGCTCGTGGCCAACGGGTGGATCTACGAGTACGACCCGGACGCGACGACGCCGCACCGGGTGCCCTGACCTGGGGCGAAACCGGCAGTTCATTCATCGGACACCGTGCTGACCCACCCGGTGCCGGTGGTGGAGAGTTCGGCCCGAACGACGAGGTTCAGACCTAAAAGGAGTGTCGAGATGAAGGTGTTCGACGTGCGGGACATCTCGAAGGGTGTCGACGCCGCGCTGGCCGTGGTGGAGAACCCGAGGCACCGGCACGTGCTGAAGAACTACCGCCGGCACGCGCTGCTGGAGGTGTCGGGCTACTGGGAGGACATCCTGATCCCGACGATGACGGTCGAGAACCCGCTGTACCGGCTCACCGAGCGCGGCAAGACGTTCGTGTGCGACGGGATGCCCGCGGTGCGCGCGTTCTACGCGGACATCGTCGGCCGGGGGATGAACGTCTTCGGCGCGCTGGAGGAGGAGATCGCGGTGTCGGACCACGGTCTGTTCATGCAGTCGGTGTTCGCCCAGGTGCTGCCCGGCACCGACGAGTCCCTCGCGGACGAGGGCGTCGACCCGGACGGCACCTACCAGGTGTCGCACCGGTTCGCGGGCGTGTGGCCCTACGTCGACGGTCGGCTCCTCGGCGAGTTCATCTACGACGACAGCGGCAGCTGGCAGGTGGACGAGGTGCCGCGGTCGGCGATGCTGTCGCCCGCGCAGGCCCGCGAGGCGTTGGCGCCGCTGCTCGCGCAGAGCCCGCTCGCGGAGATCGAAGAAGGTCTCCGGCTGTTCCGGGACCGGTGACGCGGGTGACCACGGTGACCGGTGGACCGGCGCGGTACGTGGACGTGCACGCGCACTTCTCGGTGCCGAGCACGGAGCGGGAGCGGCGGCGCGGCTGGCAGGCCATGCTCGCCAAGGGGATCTACTTCCCCGAGCCGCACGAGTGGTCGGTGGAGCGGACGCTCGCCTACATGGACGCCTCCGGCACCGCGACGCAGTTGCTGAGCACCATCCCGGACGGCCTGGCCGCGTTGCGGGCGTCGAACGACTACGGCGCCTCGCTCGTGGCCGAGCACCCGACGCGGTTCGGGCTGCTGGCGGCGTTGCCGACGGACGACCCGGCGGCGGCGGTCGCGGAGGCCGGGCGGGCGTGGGAGGAGCTGGGCGCCGACGGGTTCGCCGTGACCACGAACTACCACGGGGTGCACCTGGGCGACGAGTCGCTGAGCCCGTTGTGGACCAGGCTGAACGAGCTGGGTGCCACGGTGTTCGTGCACCCGGACGCGCGGCGGCCCGCGGTGCTCGACCACCCCGCGCCGCTGTACGAGGTCGCCTTCGACACCGCGCGGACGATCTTCGACATGGTCTTCCGGCGGACGTTCGAGAGGTTCCCGGACATCACGTTCGTGATCGCGCACTGCGGTGGCGCGTTCCCGGCGCTGACCGGGCGGCTGCGGCTGCTGGGCGACGAACCCTGGGTGCCGCAAGGGGTTTCGGCCCGGGACGTCGACGCGCAGACCTCGACGCTCTACCTCGACACGGCGGCGACGGCGTTCGCGCAGTCGCTGCTGCCGGCCGTGGCCACCGTCGGCGCGGACCACCTCGTCTACGGCAGCGACTGGGGCGCGCCGTGCACGGACGAGGCGTCCGCCGAGGCGAACCGGCGCAGTCTCGCGGACTGCGGCGCGTTGTCCGCGCGGGAGGCGGACGGGGTGCGGGACCGGGCGTTGAGCCTGTTCCCGCGGTTGGCACAGCGCGTCTCGGCGTTCGCCGAGTAGTTCTTCCCTTCGCCACGAGGGATTTCACGGGGGATTCGCTCGTCCTTGACCCTGGCCGCCGGCGTTCGGCGGCACCCCTTCCCGGCGCGAACCGGCAGTGCGGCCGTTCGCGCCACCCAGTTGAGGAGACAGTCATGTCCACCACCGGGCTCGTGCGCCCTCCGGACGCGGACCTCGTCGCCGCCGGCAGGCAGAACACCCTCGTCACGATCATGTTCTTCGCGGCGGGAATCGTCTTCCTCGACCGCTTCGGCATCACGTTCCTGTTCCCGCAGATCGGCGCCGAACTCCAGTTGACCAACGCCCAGTTGGGTTCGCTGGTGTCGGTCACGGCGGTCGCGTGGGCGGTCTCCGGGTTGGTGTTCTCGATGCTGTCCGACCGGTTCGGCGGGCGGACGAAGTGGTTGATCGTGGCCAGCCTGGTGCTGTTCTCGTGCGCCGTCGGGTTGATCGGGTTCGCCTCCGACTACGAGACGATGCTGCTGTACCGCGCGTTCATCGGGTTCTGCGAGGGACCGGCGCTGCCGTTGATCCAGGGCGCGGTCGCGCGGGTGTCCTCGCCGGGCAGGCGCGGGCGCAACCTGGGCATCGTCATCGCCGGCACGTTGGTGATCGGCAGCGCGCTGGCGCCGGGGATCATGGTCGGGTTGGCGTCGTTGTCGGGGTGGCGCAACGCCTTCCCGATCGTGGCGGTGCCCGGGATCCTGGTGGCGGTGCTGGTGGCGATCTTCATGAAGGAGGACGCGCGCGCCGCGGACGGTGACCGGGTCCGGCTGCGCGACTTCCGCGCGGTGCTGGCCAACCGCAACGTTCTGCTGGCGTTGGTGGGCACCACGTTCTGCATCGGCTCCAGCATCGGGTTCGGCACGTTCGGCGCGACCTACCTCGCCGCGGAGGGCCATTCGCCGGGCACGTCGACGCTGATCCTGACCGTCTACGGGTTCGTGATCGCGCTGGGCAACGTGATCGCGCCCGCCCTCTCCGACCGCTTCGGCCGCAAGCCGGTGCTGTTCGTGGCGGCCGTGTGCAGTGGACTGCTGCCGCTGTGCTTCGTGCTGTTCTCGGGTTCGGTGCCGGTGCTGCTGGTGTCGCTGGTCGTCGGGCTGATGGGCGGCGGCGCGCTCACCCTGATCGCCTACGTCGTCCCGGGCGAGTCGGTGCCGCCCGCCCTGATGGCGACCGCGTTCGCACTCCAGATCGCGGTGGGCGAAACCCTCGGCGGCGTCCTCGGTCCGCAGCTCGGCGGCGTGCTCGCTGACGCCACCCACAACCTGTCCAACGCCCTCCTGCTCTACGCCGCCGCCCCGATCGTCCTGGTCGTGGTCGCGGTGCTGATCAAGGAAACCGCACCCGAGAAGCGTGGTTCAACAAGAGGATCGTTGAACAATCCCACATAACAACAATCCTCACCCCAACCGACGGCTCCAACCCGTCGGCAACCCCGGCCCGAGCCCGCACGGAACTCCCGTGGCGCGGCTCGGGCCGGGGCGGTGCGGTGGATCGGTGAACAAAAGGATTGTGCGGCAAGAGGATCGTTGAACAATCCGACAGGCCTGTCGGAGGCGGAGCGGCGGATTGTCGTTGCGATGCAAGAAGGGCGCGATGAACGAGGGGATTGTGCGACAAGGGGATTGTTGAACAATTCGACAAGCCTGCCGGAGGCGGAGTGGCGGATTGTCGTTGCGCGGCAAGAGCGCGTGGTGCGGCAGGGCGGCGGGCCGGCCAGTCGGGTCAGGGTGGCGGGTTGTCGTTGCGCAGCAGGGCTAGTGAGGTGTCGAGCGCGGCTTCGAGGTGGGTGACTCGGCCGGTGGACATCAGGATCGTCACGCCGCCCTGGACCGCGGCGAGGAGGGCGGCCGCGGTGCGGTCGGCGTCCAGCTCCGGCTTGAAGAGGCCGGCGTCCTGCATGTGCCGGACGCCGGTGCGCAGGGCGGCCTGCCACCGCTCCACCAGTTGCGCGGTCAGGGTTTGCGCGGCCGGGGTGCTGCGGCCCAACTCGGTGATCAGCACGCCCAGCGCGCAGTGCACGCCCTGCTTCTCGTACCGCCGCACGACCACGTCCCGCCACTCCTGCCAGGCCTCCCACTTGGTGAGGTCGCCCAGGTGCGGCTGCTGGTCCTCCAACACCCGGTCCGCCTCGCGGGCGGCCACCGCCAGCAGCAACTCCTCCTTGCCGTCCGGGAAGTAGTGGAAGATCTGGCTCTTGCTGGTCGACGTGCGCGCGCAGATGTCGTCCAACGTCGTCGCCGCGGCGCCGCGCTCCCGGATCTCGGCCGCCGCGCCCTCCACGATGCGCCGCCGGGTCGCGGCGCCCTTGGCGGTCAACCGGGGTTCTCTGGCGGATCGCATGACCCTCCCTCTTCTGGACTTGCGGGTCCATTTTACCCGGACGACTGTGGGCGTCGTCCTGTCGAGGGAAAGGAAACCGATGAAAGCGATCGTGGTCGAGCGGTTGGGCGGACCGGAGGAGTTGCGGATCGCGGAACGCCCGACACCGCGACCGGGTCCCGGCGAGATCCGGGTCCACGTGCGGGTGGCCGGCGTGAACTTCATGGACACCGGCACCCGCCGGTTCGGTCCACCGGACGTGCGCCCGCCGTTCGTGCCCGGCGTCGAGGGCGCGGGCCGGGTGGCCGCGCTCGGCGAGGGCGTCACCGACCTCGCCGTCGGCGACCGGGTCGCCTGGGTCTACGCCTACGGCTCGTACGCGGAACAACTGGTGCTCCCGGCCGCGACCGCCGTGCCGATCCCCGACGACCTCCCGGACGAGGTCGCGGCGGGCGTGCTGATGCAGGGCGTCACCGCGCACCACTTCACCACCGAGGCGGCGCCGGTGACGCCGGGCCAGGTGACCCTCGTCCACGCGGCGGCGGGCGGCCTCGGTCAGAAGCTGGTCCAGCTGATCAAGGCCGCGGGCGGGCAGGTGATCGGGTTGACCTCGAGCGGGGCCAAGGCCGAGGTCGCGCGGTCGGTCGGCGCGGACCACGTCGTGGTGTCCACCGACGACGCGTTCGTGCCGGAGGTCCTGGCGCTGACCGGCGGCGAGGGCGTGCACACCGTGTTCGACGGCGGCGGCGCGACGACCTTCCGCGCCTCGATGGAGGTGCTCCGCCGGCACGGCACCCTGCTCTACTACGGCCCGCTGATCGGCGACCCGCCGGTGCTCGCGATGCGCGACCTCCCCCGCAGCATCAAGGTCTGCTACCCGGTCTTCCACGACCACGTCCCGACCCGCGAGGCCCTGCTCCGGCACACCGGGCACCTCTTCGACCTGGTCCGCGCCGGCCGGCTGCGGGTCGACGTCGGCGGCCGGTACCCGCTGGCGGACGCGGCCCGGGCCCACCGCGACCTGGAATCCCGCGCCACCACCGGGAAGCTGCTCCTGCTGCCCTGACCGGTGACGCACACCGTCCTTTGTGGACTAAAGGGAAGGGGTGTCGCCCGCCGCGGACCCGGCGGTTCCCGCCCGACCGGGGTTGGGTGGCGGTGCTCGGCCGAGTACTCTCTGCTATGTCCGCTGACACAACGGATGTCGCGTCGGGGAGGGTGACCCAGCAGTGCGTTGTCCGTTCTGCCGCAACTCGGAGTCCCGCGTGGTCGACTCGCGCGAAGTGGAAGAGGGCCAGGCGATCCGCCGGCGGAGGTCGTGCTCCGGGTGCGGTCGGCGGTTCACCACCGTCGAGGAGGCCGTGCTGGCCGTGGTGAAGCGGTCCGGCGTCACCGAGCCGTTCAGCCGGGACAAGGTCGTCAAGGGTGTCCGGCGGGCCTGCCAGGGCCGCCCGGTGGACGAGGACGCGTTCCACCTGCTGGCCCAGCGCGTCGAGGAGTCCATCCGGTCGACCGGGTGCGCCGAGATACCGAGCCACGAGGTCGGCCTGGCCATCCTGCGGCCGTTGCGGGACCTGGACGAGGTCGCCTACCTGCGGTTCGCCAGCGTCTACCGCTCGTTCTCCTCGGTCGAGGACTTCGAGAAGGAGATCGCGGGCCTGCGCACCACGCGCGGCGAGGACGAGGCCGCCGGCAACTCCTGACCCGCGGCCGGGGAGCGGTGCGCGCCCCGACCGCGGCCTGTGGTCAGTCCCAGTCGAGCGAGCTGCCCGCGGTGTACTCGGTGACCCGGGTTTCGAAGAAGTTCTTCTCCTTCTTCAGGTCGATCGCCTCGGACATCCACGGGAACGGGTTGTCGGCGGGGCCGAAGACCGGCGCCAGGCCGAGCTGGTCGCACCGCCGGTTGGTGATGAAGCGCATGTACTGCTCGCACTGGTCGGCGTTGAGACCCAGCAACCCGTTGGGCATCGTGTCACGGCCGTAGGCGATCTCCAGCTCGCACGCCTCGCCGAGCATGGTGCGCACCTCGGCCTGGAAGGCCTCGCCCCACAGGTGCGGGTTCTCGATCTTGATCTGGTTGATCGTGTCGATGCCGAAGTTCAGGTGGATCGACTCGTCGCGCAGGATGTACTGGTACTGCTCGGCGATGCCCACCATCTTGTTGCGCCGGCCGAACGACAGGATCTGGGCGAACCCGGTGTAGAACCACATGCCCTCGAACACCACGTAGAACGCCACGAGGTCGCGCAGGAACGCCTGGTCGTTCTCCGGCGTGCCGGTGCGGAACTCCGGGTCCTCCAGGTGCTGGGTGTAGTCGAGCGCCCAGGCCGCCTTGTCGGTGATGGAGGGCACCTCGCGGTACATGTTGAACAGCTCGCCCTCGTCCAGGCCGAGCGACTCGCAGATGTACTGGAACGTGTGGGTGTGCACGGCCTCCTCGAACGCCTGGCGCAGCAGGTACTGGCGGCACTCGGGGTTGGTCAGGTTCCGGTACACGGCGAGCACGATGTTGTTGGCCACCAACGACTCCGACGTGGCGAAGAAGCCGAGGTTGCGCTTGATCGCGTGCCGCTCGTCCTGCGTCAGCCCGGTGGGCGAGCGCCACAGCGCGATGTCGGCCTGCATGGACACCTCGGTGGGCATCCAGTGGTTGGCGCAGCCCGCCAGGTACTTCTCCCACGCCCAGTGGTACTTCAGGGGCAGCAGCTGGTTCACGTCGGCGCGGGCGTTGATCATCGCCTTGTCGTCGACGTGCACCCGGCCGGCGCCGCGCTCGATGTCGCCGAGGCCGGTGGTGTCGGGGATGTTCGCGGTCACTGGCAGGCCTCGCAGTCGGGGTCGGTGACGGCGCAGACAAGGGCGTCGTCGGACGTCGTGGTCGGGACGGGCGCGGGCCGGGGCGTCGGCGGGGGAGTGGGCGCGGCGACGACCGGGCGGACGGCGTTGAGCTTGCCGTCGGTGCCGCGCAGGGTGGACTTCTCCACGCTGGTCGCGGCGGTGGACCGCAGGTAGTAGGTCGTCTTCAGGCCCTTGTGCCAGGCCAGCCGGTACAGCGTGTCGAGCTTGCGGCCGTTGGGCGCGGCGATGTAGAGGTTGAGCGACTGCGCCTGGTCGATCCACTTCTGCCGGCGCGAACCGGCCTCGATCAGCCATTCCGACGGCATCTCGAACGCGGTGGCGTACAACGCCTTGAGGTCGTCGGGCACCCGGTCGATCGGCGTGAGCGAGCCGTCGAAGTACTTCAGGTCCGACACCATCGCCTCGTCCCACAGGCCCAGTGCCTTGAGGTCGGCGACCAGGTGCCGGTTCAGCACGGTGAAGTCGCCGGACATGTTCGACTTCACGTACAGGTTGCGGAACAGCGGCTCGATGGACTGGCCGACGCCGCAGATGTTGGAGATGGTGGCGGTCGGCGCGATCGCCATCGTGTTGGAGTTGCGCATGCCGCCGCGCACCTTGGTCCGCAGCGCGTCCCAGTCCAAAGTGGACGACGTGTCGACGTCGAGGTCACCGCCGCGGGCCTGCGCCAGCAGGGCCAGGGAGTCGATCGGCAGCACGCCCCGGCTCCACAGCGAGCCCTCGAACGACTCGTAGCTGCCGCGCTCCCGCGCCAGGTCCGCCGACGCGGACAGCGCGTGGTAGCCGATGTGCTCCATGCTGCGGTCGGCGAACTCGACGGCCCCGGGCGTGCCGGGCGCGAGCCGCAGGGTGAACAGCGCGTCGCTGAAACCCATCAGCCCCAACCCGATCGGCCGGTGCCGCAGGTTGGACCGGCGCGCCTCCGGGATCGTGTAGAAGTTGATGTCGATCACGTTGTCGAGCATCCGGACCGCGGTGTGCACGGTCCGCCGCAACCGGTCGACGTCGAGCCCGTCGGCGCCTACGTGGTTGGCCAGGTTCACCGAGCCCAGGTTGCAGACGGCGACCTCGTCGGCGCTGGTGTTCAGGGTGATCTCGGTGCACAGGTTGGACGAGTGCACGACACCGACGTGCTGCTGCGGCGACCGCAGGTTGCACGGGTCCTTGAAGGTGATCCACGGGTGGCCGGTCTCGAACAGCATGGTCAGCATGCGCCGCCACAGGTCGACCGCCTTGACCCGGCGGAACACCCGGATCTCGCCGCGGTCGGCGGCCTGCTCGTAGGCCCGGTAGCGCTCGGCGAACGCCAGGCCGTAGAGGTCGTGCAGGTCGGCGGTCTCGTCCGGGGAGAACAGGGTCCACTCGGCGTCCGCCTCGACGCGGCGCAGGAACTCGTCGGGCACCCAGTTCGCGGTGTTCATGTCGTGCGTGCGCCGCCGGTCGTCGCCGGTGTTCTTGCGCAGGTCGAGGAACTCCTCGACGTCCACGTGCCAGGTCTCCAGGTACGCGCACGCCGCGCCCTTGCGCTTGCCGCCCTGGTTGACCGCGACCGCGGTGTCGTTGGCGATCTTCAGGAACGGCACGACGCCCTGGGACTCGCCGTTGGTGCCCTTGATGTGCGCGCCCATGCCGCGCACCGGGGTCCAGTCGTTGCCGAGGCCGCCGGAGAACTTCGCGAGCAGTGCGTTGTTCTGGTAGCCCTGGAAGATGCTCTTCAGGTCGTCGTCGACGGTGGTGAGGAAGCACGACGACAGCTGGGCGCGGGTCGTGCCCGAGTTGAACAGCGTCGGCGTGGAGCACATGAAGTCGAACGTCGAGAGCAGCTCGTAGAACTCGATCGCGCGCGCCTCGCGGTCGTCCTCGCGCAGCGCCAGCCCCATCGCGACCCGCATGAAGAACGCCTGCGGCAGCTCGTAGCGCACGCCGCCGTCGTGCAGGAAGTAGCGGTCGTACACCGTCTGCATGCCCAGGAAGTCGAACTTCGCGTCCCGCTCCGGCGCGATGGCGGCGGCGATCCGCGCCAGGTCGAACGTGGCGAGCTCCGGATCGAGCCGGTCCAACTCGATGCCGAGCCGGACGTAGTCGGGGAAGTAGTCCACGTAGGACATCTGCTCGCCGGTGGCCTCGACGGGTCGACCCGCGATCCGGGTCAGCACCTCGCGACGCAGTCGGTCGAGCAGCAGGCGCGCGGCGACGAACGAGTAGTTCGGCTCGGTCTCGACCAGCGTGCGCGCCGCCATGACCAGTGCCACGGCCAGCTCGTCCACCGTGATGCCGTCGTAGAGGACCTGGCGCACCTCGGCGATCACCTGCTCGGTGGAGACGTCCGCCAGGCCCGCGCACGCCTCGCCGACCACGACCGCGATCCGGTCCCAGTCGACCGGTCGCAGCGCGCCGTCCGCGCCGGTGACCCGGAACTCGGGCGCCACCGGCACGACCGCGCGCGCCTTGGCGTGCTCCTCGCGGTAGAGCACGTACGCGCGGGCGACCTTGTGGTGACCGCCGCGCATCAGCACCAGTTCGACCTGGTCCTGGATCTGCTCGATGTGCAGCGCGGTGTCCGGTCGGGCGTGCTTGAGCAGCGCCGACTCGACCTGGTCGGTCAGCTCCGCCACGAGCGGGCGCAGGTGCGCCGCCGCGTCCCGCTCCACCGCCAGGAACGCCTTGGTCATCGCGACCCGGATCTTGCCGGGGTCGAACGTCGAGACGCCGCCGTCGCGGCGGATCACCCGCACCTGCGGCACACCAGTGGTTGTGGTCGACAAAGCCCTCTCCTCGCGAGCCTCAACGGCCCGGAGCACGCGGCGACCCCACAGCGGCGCGCACGAGAGCACACCATCCGTGTCGGCCCGCCCACGAGGCCCCGGACACGCGCACGCCGGCCGGCGCGCGCATCGGTGGCAGGTCTTCGGACTCGCGGACACCCGACTGTGCTCCAGTCGGACCTACTGGCCGTCGCTTCCCGGGAGCGAGTGCTCCCAGTGCTCAATGACGGCGGTTGTTTCCGCTCACCGCTGCGGGGCAGTCCCGGAATCGCACCGGGTTCCCTCTTGCCTCCTCCGCCCTCGGGGAGGGCGTCGGAACCATCGACGGGCGGAACACTACATGTTGTAGATCGGCTTGCAACACGACCCCACATGGGCGTGCCGCACGCCGCCTTCGAATCCCGGTGGCGCGAGACGGGCCCGGGTTGGGAACCTCCTGCCGTGGACGGTGATCCGGTGGACGAGGTGCGGCGCGCGGTCGACGGCGCGGTGGGTGGACCGGCCGACGCGGGCGAGGCGCTCGGGTCGGTGCTGCTCGCGGTCGGTCGGAGCGGGGACGCCGAGTCGATCTCGCGGGCGGCGCAGGTGCTGGTCGAGGCGGACCCGCGGGTGTGGCTCGCGCTGGACGGCGCGGCTCGGCGCAGGTCCTGGTACCCCTCCACGTGGGCCGAGGAGGCCGCCGAGCGGTTCGCCGGTGATCGGCCCGGCGTGCTGGACGTGCTGCTCGCCGCGTGCCACCGCAACGGTTTCGTGCGGGAGGCGGCGGTCGCGGTGATCGCCGAGCGGGAGGACGAGGTGCTGCTGCCGGTGGTGGCCCTCCGCGCGGCGGACTGGGTGCCGCAGGTGCGCGAACGGGCTCGCCCGGTGTGCCGGCGGACCCTCGACCGCGCGCCGACCGCCGCGGTCGGGTTGGCGCCGGTCGCGTTCCTGCTGCGGGACCGGAGGGTGGGCGGGTGGCTCGCCGACGCGCTGGAGGAGTGGTTCCGCGCCGGGCCGCCGGAGGCGTTGGACGCCGGGTTGGCGGCCCGGGATCGGCGGACCAGGCGGGCGGCCCACACGGTCGGGTTGGCGGCGGGACGGCTCGGTCTCGACCGGATGGTGCGCGCGGCGACGACCGACCGGGACCTGCCGATCCGGATCCGGTGCGCGGAGGCGGCGATCCGGGCGGCACGGGCGGTCGGCGACGAGGACGTGCCGCGGCGGTTGCTGGCCGGCGGCACGGCCGCGGTGCGGGCGGAAGCCGTGCGGGCGTTGGGGAACGAGGTCGACGCCGAGGCGGCGCTGGCCGACCGCAGCGGGTTGGTGCGCGCGGTCGCGCAGGCCCTCGTGCGGCGGGCCGGCGTCGACCCGGCCGCCCGGTACCGGGACCTGCTCGCCCGGCGGCCACCGGACCCCGCGGTGATCGCGGGCCTGGGCGACACCGGGTCCCCGGCCGACGCCGACCTGATCCGGCCGTGGTTGGCCCACCCGTCCTCGCGCGGGCGGGCCGAGGCGGTGCGCGCGTTGCGCCGGCTCGGTGTCACGTCGCCGGGCCCGCTCCTGCCGCTGCTCACCGACCCGGTCTCCTCGGTGACCCGCCAGGCGACGCTTTCCCTGCTGCGCCAAGCGGAAGCGCTGGACGAGCGCGAGCTGGGGCGCCTGCTCGACGACCACCACCCGCGCCACGTCCGCACCGCGGCCTACCGCCTGCTCCGGGCGCACGGCCCGTGGACCAGGATCGCCGTGGACCTGCGGCTCGTGACCGACCCCGACCTGCGGGCCGACGCCCGCGGCGACCTCACCGCCTGGCTTGAACGGGACGCCGCGACGACCTACGCCGTGCCGCGGGGTTCGCGCGCGGAGGAGTTGGCCGCGCTGATCACCGCGGCCGAACCCGTCCTCGGTGCCTCCCGGACGCGCGCGCTGCGGTTCCACCTGGGGGCGACGCGCTGACCGGTGTCACGGCCGTGCGGTCTTCCTGGTGTTCTGGAAGGACGCGAACCGCCAGCCGTCCTCCTGGCGCACGGCGGTGAGGGTGATGACGGACGCCTGCTCCGCCCGGCCGCCGTCGGTGATCACCAAGGCCGCGTCCGGTGCCAGGTGACGGATGTCGAGGGTCGAGTCCGCGGTCCCGGTCAGCCGGCTCCCCTTCAGCGGCCCGTCGAAGAGGAACCGGTGGGTGGCCTCGATGGCGGCCCGGCCGGTGTCGCGGGTGCCGAGCCAGGTGATGTAGTCGGCGTCCTGGGTGAACAGCTCGGCGTACGCCGTGGCGTCGCCCGCGTTCCACGCGTCGGTCAGCCGGGTGAGCAGGTCGCGGATCTCGGTGGTGTCGGACATCGGTTCTCCTCAGTCGGTTTCACGGTGGGTGAACAGCCGGGACAGGTCGTCGGGCCAGTCCAGCGCGCCGCTGTCGAGGTCGGCGAGCAGCGCCCGGACCCAGTCCCGCTCCGCGGTCACCCGGGCCAGTTCGTACTCGAGCTCCACCAGCAGCAGTCGAGGCAGCCGCGCCTGGAGGTCGGGCAGCTGCGACCCCATCCCGGCGGCGGCCGCGGTCAGGGTCGAGGCCCGGCTCCGCAACGCCTCGCGCGCGTCGGCGACCGGGAGACAACCCAGGAAGGACAGGGCCGCGGTGAACAGCGTGGTGTCCGGGTCCGGCGTGGCGATCAGCCGGCGGGTGCGGGCACGCAGCTCGGACCGGCCGTCGTCGGTGAGGCGGTACGGGGTGCGCTCCGGCCGGTTGCCCTCCCGGCTGGTGTCCGCCGCGACCACCAGGCCGTCGCGGGTGAGGCGCTCGACGGCGTGGTACATGCTCCGCGGCAGGCCGGTGACGAAGTCCTTGTGGGTGTCGACGATCTGCCGGTGCATGTCGTAGACGTGCCGTTCGCCCTGGGACAGCAGGGCGAGCACGGTCAACCCCACCAGGTCGCGGTCGGTTCTGGGCAACGTGGTCACGGCGCCTCCTCGTGCCGTGAACCGTATAGTGCAGTCCGCACTATGGCAACCTGCCATAGTGGGAAATTCGGGCGCGGCGGAGCCGGGTGCCGGTCAGGATGGCGGTGTGGCGGAAGCGCGGTGGGTCGGTGCGGCCGACGTCGACCAGCACGTGGAGTGGTTGGCGCATGGTGACGCGGGTTCGGGGTGGGTGACCGGCTACGACCGCTCGGGGTGGGAGGACTCGACGTGGGTGCTCCACGCCCTGTGGGAGTGGCCGGTCGACGGTCCGCCGCCGACGCACCACGAGCAGCGGCAACGGTTGTCGGCGCTGGGGTTGGTCGCACCGGTGGTCGTCGGCGGCCTCGACCTCGACGCGGTGACCGTCGCCACCGGGGTGCCGCTGGGGTACGCGGCGGACCCGGGCGCCGGGTGGCGGCGGGTGCGGTGGACGGAGTGGGCGCTGCGCCGGGGTTTCGCGCTGGGCGGCGGCCGGGTCGTGCCGCCCTGCCACCGCTGGTTCCCCGTGGACAGTTGGCCCGCCAACACCAGGCCGCCGACCGAGGGGTCGTTGGACGAGACGAGCCTGCGGGCACTGCTGCGCGTCCTCGCCCGGCACTCGGTCGGCGGCGGCGAGGCGGTCTGCCACGCGTTCTACGGGGCGGCGGTGGTGGACGAGTGGGAGCACCGGGTGGTGCTGACCGGACCGCTCGACGCCGTGCCGGACCTCCTCGAGGGTGACGACGGGAAGGCGGCGACGCCGTCGTGCCTGTGGCCCGCGGACCGGTCCTGGTTCCTCCACACCGACTGGGACCTGTGGGCGACCAGGGTCGGCGGGTCGCGCGGGTTGATCGCGGAACTCCGCGCGGAGCCGGACCTCGAAACGCGGGAGTGGTCCGCGCCCACGGCGTGAACCTGCGGTTTCCCGGTGCGCGGGAGCGCGTCCCACGATGCGTTACGCTGCGACTGCTGGTGGTTCGCGACCTCGGTAACGTCGGAGGCCGCGAGGCAAGAGGGAACCCGGTGCGAGTCCGGGACTGTCCCGCAGCGGTGAACGGGAACGGAAGCCGTCAACGAAGCACTGCGCGCGAGCGTGGGAAGCGACGGCCGGTAGGTGTGCGCCCGCACGGGCGCGCGTGCCCGTGAGTCCGAAGACCTGCCACCGGTCCGCGCGCCCGCCGGGCGCGCGGTGTCCGGAAGCCTCGTGGGAAGGCTTGTGCGGACGCGGCCCCGTGCCGCCCGCGAAGCGTGCCCGCGAAACCTCCGGACTTCACGCACGCTCGCGAGGAGTAGAGCTTGTGACAAGCGGTATCGGCGCCACTGTGCTCGGCTATCCCCGGATCGGACCGCGCCGGGAGCTCAAGCGCGCGGTCGAGGCGTACTGGGCCGGCCGGATCGACCGGGACGCCCTGCTCGCCACCGCCGCCGACCTGCGCGCGGCGACGTGGGCGGAGCTGAGGGACGCCGGGCTCGACTCTGTCCCGTCCAACACGTTCTCCTTCTACGACCAGGTTCTCGACACGGCGTTCCTCGTCGGCGCGGTGCCCGACCGCTACCGGCGCGAGCACGAGGTGGACGCGTACTTCGCGGCGGCACGGGGTGACGCGGACGCGCCGCCGTGGGAGCTGACGAAGTGGTTCGACACCAACTACCACTACCTGGTACCGGAAATCGGTCCGGAGACCACGTTCCGACTGGCCGGCGACAAGCCGCTGGCGGAGTACCGCGAGGCCCGCGCGCTCGGCCTGGAAACCCGTCCGGTGCTGCTCGGTCCGGTCACGTTCCTGGTGCTGGCCAAGGGAATCGACCCGTTGGCGCGGGTGGACGAGCTCGTCGACGTCTACGCCGCACTGCTCGGCGCGCTCGCGGCCGAGGGCGTCGAGTGGGTCCAGCTGGACGAGCCCGCGTTCGCCGCCGACCGCACCGACGCCGACCTGGCGGCGCTGCGCCGGGCCTACACGCGGCTCGCTTCCCTTGCCGCACGGCCGAAACTGCTCGTGACCGGCTACTACGGCAGCCTCGGCCCGGCCCTGTCGGTGCTGGCCGACACGGCCGTCGAGGCGATCGGCGTCGACCTCGTGGCGGGCACCGCCGACGGTCTCGCGGACGTCCCGGGCCTGCGCGGCAAAACCGTGGTGGCGGGCGTCGTCGACGGTCGCAACGTGTGGCGGGCCGACCTGGCCGCGGCACTGGCCGCCGCGGCGGGGTTGCGCGACTCGGCGGCCGAGGTCGTGGTCTCGACCTCCTCGACGTTGCTGCACGTGCCCTACGACCTGGACGCGGAAACCGGGCTGGACGAGGAAGTCCGGTCGCGGTTGGCGTTCGCGCGGCAGAAGGTCCGCGAGGTCGTGCTGCTCGGTCGGGCGCTGCGCGACGGCACGCCGGGGGAGTGGTCGGCCGACACGACCGCGAGCCCGCGCCGGGACGAGCGGATCCGGGCCCGGATCGCGGCGCTGACCGCCGAGGACCGCACCCGCGCGCCGTACGCGGACCGCGCGGCGGCCCAGGAGGCCCGACTCGCCCTGCCGCCGTTGGCGACCACGACCATCGGGTCGTTCCCGCAGACGACGGAGATCCGCGCCGCGCGGGCCGGGCTGAAGTCGGGGACGGTGTCGGCGGAGGAGTACGCCGAGCGGATGCGCGGCGAGATCGCCCGGGTCGTCGCGGTGCAGGAGGACATCGGCTTGGACGTGCTGGTGCACGGCGAGCCCGAGCGCAACGACATGGTGCAGTACTTCGCCGAGCACCTGGACGGGTTCGCCTCGACCGAGCTCGGTTGGGTGCAGTCCTACGGCTCGCGCTGCGTGCGCCCCCCGATCCTGCACGGCGACGTGTCCCGGCCGGAGCCGATCACGGTGCCGTGGGCGACCTACGCGCAGTCGCTGACCGACCGCCCGGTGAAGGGCATGCTGACCGGACCGGTGACGATCCTGGCGTGGTCGTTCGTCCGGGACGACCAGCCGTCCGCCGAGACCGCGGACCAGGTCGCGCTGGCACTGCGGGACGAGGTCGCCGACCTGGAGGCCGCGGGCATCGCGGTGATCCAGGTGGACGAGCCCGCGCTGCGCGAACTGCTGCCGTTGCGCGCGGTCGACCAGCAGGCGTACCTGGAGTGGTCGGTGGGCTCGTTCCGGCTGGCCACGTCGGGCGTGGCGGTGGGGACCCAGGTGCACACCCACCTGTGCTACTCGGAGTTCGGCGAGATCATCGACGCGATCGACGGCCTGGACGCGGACGTCACCACCATCGAGGCCGCCCGGTCCAAAATGGAGGTTCTGGAAGACCTGCGCGCCACCGGTTTCCGACGCGGTGTCGGGCCCGGCGTGTACGACATCCACTCGCCGCGGGTGCCGACCGAGGACGAGGTCGCCGCACTGGTCGAGGCCGCCGCGCGGGCGGTGCCGGGCAACCGGTTGTGGGTCAACCCGGACTGCGGCCTGAAAACCCGCGGCTACGCGGAGGTCGAACCCGCCCTGCGCAACCTGGTCGCCGCCGCGCGCCGGGTCCGCGACTCCCTCTGACCGCACGTGGTGGGGGGGGGCCGGGGCGGCCCCCCCCCCCCCGGCAAGGCCGGCCGGCCCCCCCCCCCCCAGGGGGGGGGGCGCGCAGGGGGAGAGAGGG
>NZ_JBFAEO010000055.1:0-52127 GCF_040642015.1 Actinosynnema sp. NPDC020468 | reverse complement strand
CCGGTCCCATTCCGAACCCGGTAGTTAAGCCTTCCAGCGCCGATGGTACTGCACTCGTGAGGGTGTGGGAGAGTAGGACGCCGCCGAACATACTTCCCTGAAAGGGCTTGTGATGGGGGCACAGCAGATGTGCTCAAATCACAAGCCCTTTCGGCGTGTCCATATGTGAGAGGATTTCAGGTGCCGAGGTTCGGAGACAATCCCGGCGGCGACCGTCAGCGTGGCCAGGGAGACCGACCGCGCCGATCCGACGGTGGCCGCCCCCAGGGTGATCGCAAGCAGAGCAGCAGCAGTGGTGGTCGGGACTCTCGCGGTGGCGAGCGGTCCGGTGGATATCCGCGTCGGGACGACCGGCGCGACGGGCCTCGACGTGACGACAACCGTCGGGATGACAACCGCACCGGGTACCCGCGCCGGGACGACAGCAGTGGTGGCACCGGTGGTTACCCGCGTCGGGACGACCGGGCCAAGCCCGACCGCCGGGACGACCGTCCGCGTTTCGAGCGTCGTGACGACCGGTCTTCGGACCGTCCGCAGCGGACCGGTGATCGGCCGCGTTTCGAGCGCCGTGACGATCGACCCCGTGAAGACCGCCCGCGTGACGACAGCCGCGGCGGGTACCAGCGTCGGGACGATCGTGGTGGCGAGCGTCGGGAATTCCGGCCGCGTGACGACAGCCGCGGTGATCGCGGTGGCGACCGCGGTGGGTTCCGTCGGGACGATCGGACCTCGTCGGGCGACCGCGGTGGTTACCAGCGTCGGGACGACCGGCCTTCCGGTGACCGTGGCGGGTTCCGTCGTGACGACCGTTCCTCGTCCGGCGGTGACCGCGGTGGTTACCAGCGCCGTGACGACCGGCCGTCGGGTGACCGCGGTGGGTTCCGTCGGGACGACCGGCCTTCCTCGGGTGACCGCGGTGGTTACCAGCGACGCGACGACCGGCCTTCCGGTGACCGCGGTGGGTACCCGAAGCGTGATGACAGCCGTGGTGGGTACCAGCGGCGCGATGACCGCGGTGGCGAGCGTCGGGAATTCCGGCCGCGTGACGACAGCCGTGGCGGTGAGCGTGGGAGTTACCCGCGTCGGGACGACGCTCGGCCGTCCTCCGGTGGCGACCGCGGCGGATACCCGCGTCGGGACGACCGGGGTGGCGAGCGGCGCGAGTACCGGCCGCGCGACGACCGGGGCACCGATCGCGGTGGTTACCCGCGTCGGGACGACCGGCCGTCGGGTGACCGCGGTGGGTTCCGTCGGGACGACCGTTCCTCGTCCGGCGGTGACCGCGGTGGTTACCAGCGCCGTGACGACCGCGGTGGTGAGCGTCGGGAGTACCGGCCTCGCGAGGATCGGCCGGCTTCGGCCGGGCGGTCTTCCGGCGAGCGCACCGGCTACCCGAAGCGGGACGACAAGCGGACCGGTGGCGGGTACCCGCGTCGGGACGACCGGCCGCGCTACGACCGGCGGGACGAGCGTCCTCGTGAGGACCGGCCGCGTGACGACCGGCGCGACGAGCGCAGCCGTGAGCGGGCCGCGCGGTTCCAGGACCGGGTCGCGAACGTGGACGAGACCGCGAACGAGCAGGCCGCCGACGCGGTCGTGGACGGTGTCGACGCGGTCGACGTCCCCGCGGGCGTCGAGGGCGCCGAGGTCGTGGCTGTCGACTCGGTGACCGGCGGTGGCGTTTCGGCGTCCGAAGAGGACGACCGGGACGACGACCTCGAGGACGAGGACGACCTCGAGGACTCGGACGACGAGTCCGATGACGACGACGAAGAAGACGAAGAGGACGAGGTCGAGTCTTCGGGCGACGCCGGGTCTTCGGACGCGGTCGTGGACGACGTCGCCGAGCGGTTCGAGCCGGTGCGCGGGCGGACGCCCGAGTTGCCCGAGGAGGCCGACATCTCGTTGTTGGACCCCGAGGTCAAGCAGGAGTTGCGCGGGTTGCCCAAGGGGTTGGCCGAGATCGTCGGTCGGCACCTGGCGGCGGCCGGCCTGCTCATCGACGCCGAGCCCGAGTTGGCGCTGGAGCACGCGCGGTACGCGCGTACCAAGGCGGCGCGGGTCGGTGTGGTGCGCGAGGCGGCCGGGTTGACCGCGTACTTCGCGGGCGAGTGGGCCGAGGCGCTGTCCGAACTGCGCGCGGCGCGGCGGATGACCGGCAACGGGCACTTCGCGATCATGGCCGACTGCGAGCGGGCGCTGGGTCGGCCCGAGCGGGCGCTCGACCTCGCCAAGGAGTCGCAGGGGTCGGTGACCGATCCGGACGAGGCGGTCGAGCTGCGGATCGTCGCGGCCGGCGCCCGGCGGGACATGGGTCAGCTGGACGCGGCCGTGGTCGCGCTCCAGGGTGACGACCTCGACCCGAAGCGCAAGGACCCGTGGAGCGCCAGGCTGTTCTACGCCTACGCCGACAACCTGGCCGCGGCCGGGCGCACCGAGGAAGCCGTGACCTGGTTCCTCAACGCCGCCCAGGCCGACGACGACAACGAGACCGACGCGGCCGAGCGGGCGTTCGACCTGAGCCCGCAGGACTGAGCCGGACCGCTCGGCAACACCTCGGATCGCCCGTCCACCGGAAAACCCCGGTGGGCGGGCGATTCGTCGTTGAGGGGGCTTGTCCGGAGCACGGCGGCGCGGTCGGGGAGACTGGGGCGGACACGCCGCGACCACCCGGGGGAAAGCCGTGCGCAACTTCGACTACGACGCCCTACTGCTCGACCTCGACGGCACCGTCTACCGGGGACGGGAGGCGGTGCCCGGCGCGGTCGAGGCGGTCGCGAAGGCCCGGAGCGCGGGCCTCGGGATCAGGTTCGTCACCAACAACGCCTCGCGCGCGCCCCAGGAGGTCGCCGACCACCTGGCCGAACTCGGCTTCGGAGCGACGCTCGAAGAGGTGTCCACGTCCGCGCAGGCCGCCGCGCGGATGCTGGTCGGCCTGGTCGAGGACGGCGCGCCGGTGCTGGTGCTGGGCACCTCCGCGCTGGCCGACGAGGTGCGGTCGCGGGGGTTCGAGCCGGTTCGCGAGGCAGGTGACGCGCGCGCCGTCGTGCAGGGGTTGTCGCAGGACCTCGGGTGGCGCGAACTGGCCGAGGCGTGCGTGGCGATCCGGGACGGCGCGCGGTGGATCGCGTGCAACGTGGACGCGACCCTGCCCACCGAACGCGGGCTGCTGCCCGGCAACGGGTCGCTGGTCGCGGCGCTGCGCACGGCGACCGGCGCCGAGCCGCTGGTGGCGGGCAAACCCGCGACGCCGCTGCTCGAGCAGGCCGCGAAGTCGTTGGGCGCGCAGCGACCCCTGGTCGTCGGCGACCGGCTGGACACCGACATCGCGGGCGCGGTGAACGCGGGCATGGATTCGCTGCTGGTGCTCACCGGCGTGTCGACCGAGGCCGAGGCGGCGGCGCTGCCTCAGCGGTGGCGACCCACCCACGTCGCGCCGGACCTGTCCACGCTCGATCGGCTACCTTTGAACCCGTGAGCTTCGAGGTTCCCCTGCCCGGTCCGCCCCGCGATCCGGTGGCGGGTGTTGACGACGCGCTCGCCGGGTTGGCCGGGCTCGAGGCGGTGGACGTGGCCGAGCACGTGCCGGTGTTCGACCACGTGCACACGGCCCTGACCGCCGCGCTGGCCGGCATCGACAAGGTGTGAGCCGGTGCCGCGAAGGGCTCGTCTCGACGCCGAACTCGTCCGCCGCGGTCTGGCCCGCTCCCGCGAGCACGCCAGCCAACTGGTCGCGGAGGGCCGGGTGACGGTGCGCGGCACGGTCGCCACCAAACCCGCCACCGCCGTCGAACTCGACACCGCGCTGGTCGTCCGCGAGACCGACGACCCGAACTACGCCTCCCGGGGCGCGCACAAGCTGGTGGGCGCGCTGGAGGCGTTCGACGCGATCGCCGTCGAGGGCAGGCGCTGCCTCGACGCGGGCGCGTCCACCGGCGGGTTCACCGACGTGCTGCTGCGCGCCGGCGCGCGCCAGGTCGTGGCCGCCGACGTCGGCCGCGGGTTGTTGGACTGGCGGCTGCGCACCGACGACCGGGTCGTGGTGAAGGACCGGACCAACGTCCGGTCGCTCACGCCCGAGGACATCGGCGGTCCCGTCGAACTGGTCGTGGCCGATCTCTCGTTCATCTCGTTGAGGCTGGTGCTCCCCGCGCTGGCCGCGTGCCTCGACGAGGAGGGCGATCTGGTGCCGATGGTGAAACCGCAGTTCGAGGTCGGCAAGGAGCGGTTGGGTTCCGGCGGTGTGGTGCGGGACCCGGAGTTGCGCGCCGAGGCGGTGCTGGACGTGGTGGACTCCGCGGCCGGCATCGGGTTGCGGCTGCACGGGGTGACCGCGAGCCCGCTGCCCGGTCCGTCCGGCAACGTCGAGTTCTTCGCGTGGTTGCGCCGCGGCGAGCCGCTCGACCGCGCCACCGCGGCGGAACTGGTGCGCACGGCCGTCGCGGAAGGACCCCGATGAGCCGCGGGCCGGAGTCGGGCGCCCGGGAGATCCTGCTGGTCGTCCACACCGGACGGCGCAGCAACGTCCTGGTGGCGCAGGAGGTCGCGGCGCGGTTCGCGGCGGGCGGCATCCGGTTGCGGGTGCTGGAGGACGAGGCGTCCGACCTGGACCCGTCGTGCTACGCCGCCGTCGTGCCGGTGGACGAGAAAGCCGCCGAGGGCACCGAGTTGGTGTTCGTGCTGGGCGGCGACGGCACGCTGCTGCGCGCCGCCGAGGTGGCGCGGCCGGCCGGTGTCCCGGTGCTGGGCGTGAACCTCGGGCGCGTCGGGTTCCTCGCGGAGGCCGACTCGGACGCGTTGTACGAGGCGATCAACCACGTCGTGGAGCGCACGTACCGGGTCGAGGAGCGGATGACGCTGGACGTCACCGCGACGCTCGACGGCGAACTGCTGGCGAGCACGTGGGCGTTGAACGAGGCCAGCGTCGAGAAGAGCATGCGCGAGCGCATCCTGGACGTGGTGGTCGAGGTGGACAGTCGCCCGGTGTCGTCGTTCGGCTGCGACGGCGTGCTGGTGGCGACGCCGACCGGGTCCACCGCGTACGCGTTCTCCGCGGGCGGACCGGTGGTGTGGCCGGACGTGCACGCGCTGCTGGTGGTGCCGAGCAACGCGCACGCGCTGTTCGCCCGGCCCCTGGTGGTGTCGCCGGCGTCGGTCGTGGCGCTGGAGGTCGACCCCGGCGGGCACCCGGCGGTGCTGTGCGCCGACGGGCGGCGGACCGTGGAGCTGCCGCCGGGCGCGCGGGTCGAGGTGGCCGGGAGCAGCACGCCGATCCGGCTGATCAGGTTGCGCGAGGGACCGTTCACCGACCGCCTGGTGGAGAAGTTCTCGCTGCCGGTGCAGGGGTGGCGCGGCCCGGTCGCCGACTGAAGGCGCGGCCGAGGTTTTCGGCGGACACCCGCCCCCGAAACCGCACTCCGTCGGTGTAGCCCAGTAGTGTTTCCGCTGTGCTGGCCGAGATGCGCATCCAGGGCCTCGGTGTGATCGACGAGGCCACCCTTGAACTCGACCCGGGTTTCACGGTCGTCACCGGCGAGACCGGTGCGGGCAAGACCATGGTCGTGACCGGTCTCCACCTCCTGGGTGGTGGCCGGGCCGAAGCGTCCCGCGTGCGCAACGGCGCGGAGCGGGCGGTGGTCGAGGGGCGGTTCCACGCGCCCGCCGGCAGCCCCGCCGCCAAGGTCGCCGAGGAGGTGGGCGGCGAGCCGGACGACGACGGCAGCGTGATCGCGATCCGCACCGTCGGGTCGGACGGCCGGTCGCGGGCGCACCTGGGCGGCCGGTCGGTGCCGGTCGGTGTGCTCGGCGAACTGGCCGAGCAGCTGCTGGCCGTGCACGGGCAGAACGACCAGCTGCGGCTGTTGCGACCCACCGAGCAGCGCACGGTCCTCGACCGGTTCGCGGGCGACGAGGTCGGCGGCCCGCTGCGGGAGTACCGCAAGATCCGCGACGAGTGGCTGCGCGTCGCGACCGAGCTGGTGGAGCGCACCGGCCGGGCGCGCGAGCTGGCCCGCGAGGCGGAACTGCTGCGGCACGGCCTCGCCGAGATCACCGCGGTGGCGCCGAAACCGGGCGAGGACACCGAACTCGTGGACGAGGCGCGCCGGCTCGCCGACGCGGACCAGTTGCGCGAGTCGGCGTCGGGCGCCGGGTACGCGGTGTCGGGCTCACCCGACGGCGACCCGGACAACCCCGGCGCGCTCGGCCTGATCGGCGAGGCGCGGCGGCGGCTCGGCACGTCCGAGGACCCGAAGCTGCGCGAGCTGGAACCGCGGCTGGTCGAGGCCGAGACGCTGCTGGCCGACGTCGGCGCGGAGATCAACTCCTACCTGGAGCAGCTCGACGCCGACCCGGCGCGGCTGGAGCAGGTGCTGGCCAGGCAGGCCGAGCTGAAGTCGTTGACCCGCAAGTACGCCGCCGACGTCGACGGGGTGATCGCGTGGGCGCAGGACGCGTCCTCGCGGTTGGCCGGCCTGGACACCTCCGACGAGGCCCTGGCCGCGCTCGCCACGCGCCGGGACAAGCTGGCGGTCGAGCTGGCGGACTTCGCGCAGCGCGTCACGGCGGCGCGGGTGGACGCGGCGGTCGAGCTGGGCAAGGCGGTGTCCGAGGAGTTGACCGGACTCGCCATGCCGCACGCGAACGTCGAGGTCGCGGTGCGGCCGCGGGTCGCCGAGCAGGGTGACGCGCAGGCGCTGGAGGTGGCCGGTCGGTCGCTGCACGCGGGCGCGAGCGGCGTGGACGACGTGGAGCTGCGGCTGATCGCGCACCCCGGCGCGCCGGCGCTGCCCGTGCACAAGGGCGCGTCCGGTGGCGAGTTGTCGCGCGTGATGCTGGCGCTGGAGGTCGTGCTGTCGCACTCCGACCCGGTGCCGACGCTGGTGTTCGACGAGGTCGACGCCGGTGTCGGCGGTCGGGCGGCGGTCGAGGTCGGCCGCAGGCTCGCCCGGCTGGCGCGCAGCCACCAGGTCATCGTGGTGACGCACCTGCCGCAGGTGGCGGCGTTCGCGGATCGGCACCTGGTGGTGGACAAGACCGCGGACGGCGTGCTGACGCGCAGCGGTGTGCGGCGGCTCGACGAGTCGCAGCGGGTGGTCGAGCTGGCCCGGATGCTCGCGGGCATGGACTCGACCGACACCGGCCGCGCGCACGCCGAGGAGTTGCTGGCGGCGGCGAAGGCGGACAAGGAGAGCGTTCCCGTGGTGCGGCGCAAGGCGAAGAAGAAGTGAGCAGGCGCGTCCTCGGCGCGGTCCTGCTGGCCGTGTCCGGCGTCCTGGCGGTGCTCGGCTCGTTCCTGCCGGAGTACCGCGCGGTCGGCCTGGACCCGAGCGGGGGGTTCTCCGTCTCGGTGACGGCGTGGGAGGTGACCGTGTCGCCCCCGGCGGACGGCATCGGCTCGACACCCCAACTCGGCGTGCCGCTGGTGGTGGCCGCCCTGGTGCTGGCCGCCGCGGCGGGACTGGTGGCGCTCCCCGAGCACCAGCGGTCGGCGGCCCGGTACGCGGCGGTCGGCGGCACGGGGTTGCTGCTGGGCGCGGTGGCGTCGGTGCTGGCGGTCGCGGTCGAGTTCGTGTCGGACGGCGGGGACCAGCTGGCCGGCCGGTCGTTCGAGGTCGGGCTGTGGGTCCTGCTGCTCGCGCCGGTGGTCGCGGGCTTCGGCACCGTGCTGATCCACGCGCCGCGCGCGGTCGCGGGCAGCGGCCCGGTGGTGCACGTGCTGGACGACCTGGACGACGACGACACCTCGACGCCGCCGTTCGGGATCGCGGTCTCCCGACCCGACGTGGTGGTGCTGCCGGAGTCGTCCCCGGGCGAGGAGAAGCCGTGAAACTCCGGGCGTTCGGCGGCGCGCTGCTGGTGGTCGGCGCGGTCCTGGGCGCGGTCGGCACGTTCTTCCCGCTCTACGGCCTGGTCGACCACATCGGTCCCGGCTACGAGTACGTGATCACCTCCTGGTCGGACGCGAGCACCGCGCCCGGCGGCACGGGCCTGGAAGCCCGCGGCACGAGCCCGTTCTTCGGCGTGCCGGTGGTGGCCGGCGCCGGACTCCTGCTGATCGGCGTCGCCCTCGCCTTCACCCGAGGCCGCTGGGGCGCGACGGGCCGCTTGACCTCCGCGCTGGGCGCGGCCGTGCTGGCCGGCACGACCGGAACCGCCGCGACGGTGGTCGAAAGCGTGTTCCGCGCCCCCCTGCCCGAGGGCGACAACGGCGTGGAGCGCTACGTGGGCGTCGGCACCTGGACCCTGGCGGCCGCGAGCGCCGTGGCCCTGACCGGCGCGGTCCTGGTCCAGGTGTGGCCACCCCGACCACGACCCGCCCTCGCGGCCGAGCCCGCCCCCGCGGTCGGAGTCGAACCCGAGACCTCGGAACCCGGGACGGCCGAGCCCGAGACCGCGGAACCCGAGACGGCCGAGCCCGAGATCCCGGAACCCGAGACGGCCGAGCCCGAGATCGCGGACGAGGCCACAGCGGAGGTTCCGACTCCGCCACCGTCCCCGACACCTCGAGACCCTGCCGCCGCAGCGCTCCGAGAACCGGCGTCGGCCCCTTCCGCGGACCCGACGTCGCCATCTCCTCGCGAACGGGAGGCGGAGTGATCCGCAGGACGGTGGGCGCGGGCCTGCTGGTCGCCGCCGCGGTGCTCGGCGTGGCGGGATCGTTCCAACCCGTCGTCAGCCTGATCGCCCCGCCGATGGGCGCGGAGGCGGAGACGACCCTGAGCCTGACCGGGTGGGGTTACCAGGCGGCGACGCAGAACGCCTCGTCCTCCGACGTCCCGCTGCCGACCGGCCCCGTCCACGGCTACGGACTGCTCGCCGCCGCGACGCTGCTCGTCCTCGGCGCGATCCTGGTGTCGCGGGGCGGACGGGTCGGCGCGATCGGGCGGTTGGTCGCGATGGCCGCGGCGGGCGCGCAGGCGGCGACCGCGTGGGCGGTGTGGGCGACCGCGGACGGCACGTTCCAGGGCGCGATCGTCTCCGACACCGGCTACCGCCGGTCCATCGGCGACGCGGTGTGGCTGTTGGCGCTCGCCGCCGTGCTCGCGATCACCGGCGCGGTCCTGGCGCAGCAGCGGGTCGACCCGGCCGACGCGGCGGCACGACCACGGCTCACCGGTACCGCCGTCTACCGGGTGGACGGCGAGGACGACGACGCCACGCCACCATTCGGCATCCCTCTGGGTGAACCCGATCACTCCACGGGGGGTAGTACGGCGGTCGGTTCCGCGACCGCCGCGCCCCCGGCGTCCACTGTGGATCAGTGAGGTTCCTGACCAGCCCGGATCGGCTCGGCGTGTTGTGCCCGCGTGCGCGGGCGTGGTGGGTCACCATCGGGTCATGAAGCTTCCCGGGTTGCTCAGCCGCACGAACCAGGCGCTGCCCGGCGCCGTGGGCACCGCGCGGGTCGACCGCCGCTCGGGCGACCTGCTGCGTCGGCTCGGCCCCGGTGACGTCGCCGTCCTCGACCACGTCGACCTGGACCGGCGCACGGCGGAGGCGCTGGTCGCGTCCGGGGTGGTGGGCGTGGTCAACGCGTCGCCGTCGATCTCCGGGCGGTTCCCCAACCTCGGGCCGGAGGTGCTGATCGAGTCCGGCATCCCGCTCGTGGACGGTGTCGGCACCGGCGTGCTGCGCGAGCTCAAGGAGGGCGTGAAGCTGCGCCTGCACGAGGGCGGCGTGTTCGTCGGCGACAAGGAGGTCGCGCGCGGCGTCGAGCAGACCGCCGAGTCCGTCGCGGACGCGCTGATCGAGGCGAAGGCCGGCATGGCGGCGCAGCTGGAGGCGTTCTCCGCCAACACGATCGAGTTCCTCCGGCGGGAACGCGCGCTGGTGCTCGACGGGGTGGGCGTGCCCGAGGTGTACGTGCCGGTGCGCGACCGGCAGGTGCTGGTGGTCGCGGGCGGGCCGCGGCACGCCGAGGAGCTGCGGCGGCTGCGCAAGTACATCCGGGAGTACCGGCCGGTGCTGGTGGGCGTCGAGACGGGCGCGGACACGCTGTTCGACGCGGGCTACAAGCCGGACATCATCGTCGGCGACCCGGACGGCATCGGCACCGAGGCGTTGCGCGCCGGCGCCGAGGTGGTCGTGCCGGCGCAGGCCGACGGCCACGCGCCCGGCCTGGAGCGGATCCAGGACCTGGGCATCGGCGCGGTGACCTTCCCGGCGTCGGGCAACGCGGAGGACCTGGCGCTGCTGCTCGCCGAGGCGCACGGCGCGTCGCTGGTGGTGACGGTCGGCCTGCGGGCGGGCCTGCGCGAGTTCCTCGACCGGGGTCACTCGGGTTCCAACCCGTCGACCTTCCTGACCCGGTTGAAGCTCGGCAGCAAGCTGGTGGACGGCGAGGCGGTCGCGACCCTGCACCGCAGCCGGGTGTCGTTCGGGGTGATCCTCTCGCTGGTGCTGGCGGCGGTCGTGGCGATGGTCGCGGCGCTCGCGGTGTCCGGTGTGGGTCAGGTGTACGTGGACGTGGTCGTGGACTGGTTCCGGACCGCGGTCGACTGGGTGAAGGGGTTCTTCGCGTGATCTCGCTGCGCTACCACATCGTGTCGATCACGGCGGTCTTCCTGTCGCTGGCCGTCGGCGTCGTCCTGGGCTCGACCGCGATCAGCGGCCGACTGCTGTCCGGCCTGACCGACGACAACAGCGCGCTGGGCCGCGAGGTCGCGGGCCTCCAGTCCGAGCGCAACGCGCTCAACGCCAAGCTCACCGACGCCGACAGCTTCGCCACCTCCGTCGGCCCGCTCGCCGTGCGCGGCCAGCTGACCGACCGCACGGTCGTCCTCGTCACCACGGCCGACGCCCGGCCGAACGACCGCGACGCGGTGGCGGAACTCCTGCGCGCGTCCGGCGCGTCGGTCTCCGGCGAACTACAGCTGACGGACTCGTTCGTCGACCCGAACAAGGCCGACCAGCTCCGGGACCTGGTGGCCCGCCTCCAACCGGCGGGCGTGCAGCTGCCGACGGGCTCCGACCCGGGCACCCGGGCGGGTGGTCTGCTGGGCGCGTTGCTGCTGCTGAACAAGGACAACCAGCCGCAGGCCTCCGAGGCCGAGTCGGCGGCCGCCCTGGCCGGGTTGACCAGCGCCGGCTTCGTGAAGCCGGGTCAGGGGTTGCGGCCGGCGCAGTTGGCCGTGGTGCTGACCGGCGGCGCGGCGTCGGGCGACTCCGCGGGCGACCGCGCGGCGGTGGTGGCGAGGTTCGCGACCCAACTGGACCGCTCGGGGGCCGGGGTGGTGCTCGCGGGTGGCGAAGGGTCGGCGAACGGGACCGGCGCGCTGGGCGTGGTGCGGGCGGACACGGCGGCGACGTCGGTGCTGACGACCGTGGACGACGTGGGCACGGCGGCGGGGCGGATCGTGGTGGTGCTGTCGTTGCGGGAACAGCTGGACGGCAAGGCGGGCCGCTACGGCACGGCGGGCAACGCCGAGGCGCCGGCACCGGGCGCGGCAGGCTGACCGGCACCGTCCGCGGTCGTCGGCCCGTCCGTCGAGGACGCCCGGGAACCCGCTCCGGGTGGACGCCCGGTGAACCCCGGACGACCCGCCCCGCCCGGACCGGCCGGCACCGCCCCGACGGCGTGTTAGCGTTAGGGCCCGTGGACAGGGCTGAAGCCCTGGGCAGGAACATTTCGACCACGGGAGCCTCGTTGGTGCTTCAGGCACGCACGACCAAGCACGTTTTCGTCACCGGGGGCGTCGCGTCCTCGCTCGGCAAAGGACTCACCGCCAGCAGCCTGGGCCAGCTCCTGACCTCCCGTGGTCTGCGGGTGACCATGCAGAAGCTGGACCCGTACCTGAACGTCGACCCGGGCACGATGAACCCGTTCCAGCACGGTGAGGTGTTCGTCACCGACGACGGAGCGGAAACCGACCTCGACATCGGTCACTACGAGCGGTTCCTCGCCCGTGACCTGTCCGGCGAGGCCAACGTGACCACGGGTCAGGTGTACTCCGAGGTGATCGCCAAGGAGCGGCGCGGCGAGTACCTGGGCGACACGGTCCAGGTGATCCCGCACATCACCGACGAGATCAAGCGCCGGATCCGGGCGATGGCCGAGCCCGACGCCAACGGCCAGATCCCGGACGTGGTGATCACCGAGGTCGGCGGCACGGTCGGCGACATCGAGTCGCTGCCGTTCCTCGAGGCCGCCCGGCAGGTGCGCCACGACGTCGGCCGCGACAACGTGTTCTTCCTGCACGTGTCGCTGGTCCCGTACCTGGCGCCCAGCGGTGAGCTCAAGACCAAGCCCACCCAGCACTCGGTGGCCGCGCTGCGCAACATCGGCATCCAGCCCGACGCGATCGTGTGCCGGGCCGACCGGGAGATCCCGGACTCGCTCAAGCGCAAGATCGGCCTCATGTGCGACGTCGACACCGACGCCGTGGTGGCGGCCGTGGACGCGCCGTCGATCTACGACATCCCCAAGGTGCTGCACGGCGAGGGGCTCGACGCGTACGTGGTGCGCCGGCTCGGCCTGCCGTTCCGCGACGTCGACTGGACCGTGTGGGGCGACCTGCTCGACCGCGTGCACAACCCGTCCGAGAAGGTGCGGATCGGGCTCGTCGGCAAGTACGTCGACCTGCCGGACGCCTACCTCTCGGTGACCGAGGCGCTGCGGGCCGGCGGGTTCGCGCACCGCGCCAAGGTCGAGGTCGTGTGGGTGCCGTCGGACGAGTGCCAGACCCCGTCGGGCGCGGCGCACGCGCTGGCCGGGTTGGACGCCGTGCTGATCCCCGGCGGGTTCGGGGTGCGCGGCATCGAGGGCAAGATCGGCGCGATCACCCACGCCCGGACCCGCGGCATCCCGCTGCTGGGGCTGTGCCTGGGCCTCCAGTGCCTGGTCATCGAGGCGGCGCGGAACCTCGCGGGCATCGAGGACGCGAACTCGGCGGAGTTCGAGGAGACCGGGTCGCCGGTGATCAGCACCATGGCCGACCAGGAGGACGTGGTCTCCGGGCAGCGCGACATGGGCGGCACGATGCGCCTGGGCGCGTACCCGGCGGCGCTCGTGCCGGGGTCGCAGGTGGCGCTGGCGTACGGCTCGCCCGAGGTGTCCGAGCGGCACCGGCACCGCTACGAGGTGAACAACGCCTACCGCGACCGGCTCTCGGCCGCCGGGCTGGTGTTCTCCGGCACGTCGCCCGACGGGCGGCTGGTGGAGTTCGTCGAGCTGCCGGCCGACGTGCACCCGTTCTTCGTGGCGACGCAGGCCCACCCCGAGCTCAAGTCGCGGCCGACGCGTCCGCACCCGCTGTTCTCGGCGTTCGTGAAGGCCGCGCTGGACTACCGGCTCGCCGACCGGCTGCCGCTGCCCGCCGGGGCCGCGCAGTGACGCGGCACGAGTTCTCCGTGGTCGGCACGCGGGACGTGCACATCGGGCGCGTCGTCGGGCTGCGGGTGGACGACGTGGTGATGCCCGGTGGCGCGGTGGCCTCGCGCGAGGTCGTGGAGCACCTGGGCGCGGTGGCCGTGGTGGCGGTGGACGCGGACGGGCTGGTGACGTTGATCCACCAGTACCGGCACCCGCTGGGCAAGCGGCTGTGGGAACTGCCGGCCGGGCTGCTCGACTCGGCGGGGGAGCACCCGCTGGAGGCGGCGCGGCGCGAACTGGTCGAGGAGGTCGGGCTCGCGGCGGTGGACTGGTCGACGCTGGTCGACGTGGCCGCGTCGCCCGGGTTCACCGACGAGGTGGTGCGCGTGTTCCTGGCGCGCGGGCTGACCGAGGTGGAGCGCGAGCTGATGGGCGAGGAGGAAGCCGACCTCGAGGCCCGTCGCGTGCCGCTGGACCAGGCGGTGGGGATGGTGCTGCGCGGTGAGATCGTGAACGGCGCGGCGGTGTCGGGGTTGCTGGCGGCGCAGGCGGTGCTGGCGGGTCGTGCTCCGGCACGTCCGGCCGACGCGCCGTTCGCCGACCGCCCGACGCGGTTCGCGGCCCGCCGGGACTGAGATCGGGACCCGCGCCCGCCCGTGGTGGGTGGGCGCGGGTTCGTCCGTTCGGAAGGGCCGGCGAACGCTTTCGTGGAGGTGTCGGTGGTGGTGGCACGGGTGGTGCGGCCGGTGGTGGCGGCCGCGGTGGCGGTGGCCGGGTGCGGGGTGCTGGTGTTCGTCGACCCCACCAGGCCCGGGTCGTTCCTGCCGCCGTGCCCGCTGTACTTCCTCACCGGGATCCAGTGCCCGGCGTGCGGGTCCACGCGGATGGTGTACTCGTTGATCCACGGTGATCTCGCGGGCGCCTGGCACTACAACGCGGTCATGCTGGTGGTCGGGTTGCCGCTGCTCGCGTGGTTGTGGGCGCGGTGGTTCCTGGCCGCCCGGGCCGGACGGCCCAACCCTCCCGTGTCGCGGAAGGTCGGGGTACCCGTCGTCGTGGCCGCGGTGGTCTGGATGCTCGCGCGGAACCTGGTGTCCTAGTCAGTCGCGCAACCGGCGGCCCTGGCCGTCGGTGCCGCCGTTGACGAGCAGGATGATGCCGTCGACCAGGGACCACACGCCGCAGCCGCCGCAGGTCAGGAGCTGGGCGATGCCGATGCCCGTGTCGCCGATGTAGAAGCGGCCGACGCCGAACGGCAGGAACAGCTGGAGCAGGCCCGCCACGATCTTCGACTTGTCCGACAGCGGGTAGCCCGTCAGCGGGTCCACGCCGTACGGGGCGAAGTGCGGGGTCGGGTGGCCGTAGGCCGTCGGCGGCGGGTACCCGGGTTGGGCGTACCCCGGCTGGGTGTAGCCGGGCTGGGCGTAGCCGGGCTGGGCGTAGCCCGTGCTCGGCTGCGCGTACGGCGGCGGGTCCTGGGGCGGCGGTGCCGAGTAGGACGGCGGCGGCAGGAAGTTCGGGCGGGGGTGGGGCAGGTCGTGGAACAGCGCGGCCAGTTCCTGGGCGGACTGGGCGGCGGTCGCGTAGTCGACCCGCTGCTGGTACTCCTCGATCTCCAGGCGCCCGGCCGCGAAGTGGTCGTTGAGCGCCGTGATGGCTTCTTCCCGCTGCTGGTTGCCGATGCGCACCTGGTGTGGTTCTGACACGACCGAGACGCTAGCCGATGGCGGCACCGGCCAGGCGTCCTACGGCGCACTCGCCCAGGTCGGGTCACCGGCTCGGCGCACGCGGCGGCGTTCCGGGTGTGATGATCGACGGCGTGCACGAGGTCATGACCGCCTACCTGGACCACCTCGCGGTGGAGCGCGGCACCGCGCGCAACACGCTCGAGTCGTACCGCCGCGACCTGCGCCGGTACGCCGCGCACCTGGAGGCCGAGGGCGTCGGTCGGCTCGACGACGTCACCGAGGCGCTGGTCGGCGACTTCCTGGCGTCGTTGCGCGAGGAGGGCCTGGCCGCCTCCTCGGCCGCGCGGACGCTGGTCGCGGTGCGCGGGCTGCACCGGTTCGCCCACCGGGAGGGGTTGGTCGGGCACGACCCGGCGCGCGAGGTGCACCCGCCGGCACCGCCCAGGAGGTTGCCCAAGGCGTTGCCGGTGGACGACGTGCTGCGGCTGCTCGACACGCCCGGCGACACCCCCGCCGCGCTGCGCGACCGGGCGCTGCTCGAACTGCTCTACTCCAGCGGCGCGCGGATCTCGGAGGTCGTCGGGCTGGACGTGGACGACGTGGACGCCGTCGAGCGGACCGTGCTGCTGGACGGCAAGGGCGGCAAGCAGCGGCTGGTGCCCGTGGGCAGGCCCGCGCTCGCCGCGCTCGACGCCTACCTGGTGCGCGCGCGCCCGACGTTCGCCAAGCGGGCGAACCCGGCGCTGTTCCTCAACGTCCGGGGTGGCCGGCTGTCCCGGCAGAGCGCGTGGCAGGTGCTCAAGACCGCGGCCGAGCGGGCCGGGATCACCGCCGAGGTCTCGCCGCACACGTTGCGCCACTCGTTCGCGACCCACCTGCTCGAGGGCGGCGCGGACGTCCGGGTGGTGCAGGAGCTGCTGGGCCACGCGTCGGTGACGACGACTCAGGTTTACACACTGGTCACCGTGACGACCCTGCGCGAGGTCTACGCGGTCGCGCATCCTCGCTCGACTGGTGGACCCGGGTCCCCGCACGGGTAACGTGTGCCCGATCCGAGTTGCCCGTCCCGAGTCGCCCGATCCGAGTTGCCGGAACCGACACCCCAGGCGGAGGTGACCCCGCGTGCCGACCATCGACGAGCCCGAACCCACCGAGATCGAGCTGGGCGCGGTGCTGCACGCGCTGAGCGACCCGACCAGGCTCGCGGTCGTCCGGCAGATCGAGGCCGACGGCGAGCGGTGCTGCGGCACGCTGGTCGTGGACGTGGCGAAGTCGACGCTGTCCCAGCACCTGCGGGTGCTGCGCGAGGCGGGGTTGACCAGGACCAGGGCGTGCGGCAACCAGCGGTGGGTGTCGTTGCGCCGCGACGACCTGGACGCGGTGTTCCCGGGGTTGCTCGACGTGGTGCTCAGAGCGGCGGATCGGACGTCCGTCGCACTGTAGGAGCGGCCGTTCGGCCCAACACCACTCGATCGGACCTTGATAGAACGGGGTCGTGTCCTCGGCGAGGCGCGTTGCCTGCTGTCCCGGGTGTGCTTAGGCTGCGCCCAGGCAGAGGACTAGGAATCGGGAAACGATGTCGACACCGGAGCACGCCGGCGGGATGTGGGGTAACCCCCCGCCCCGACCGCAGCCGACCGGTGTGCCGCGGGCGTCCGTCGAACTCAGCCTCGCGCCACACGCCGCCCCGCAGGACGAGGACGCGACCGAGCAGGTCGCCGGCGACATCGGACCGACCGGCCGCCCGCTGCGGTACACGCCGGATCCGCCGCTGGTCGCCAGGCACGGCCCGGCGAAGATCCTCGCGGTCTGCAACCAGAAGGGCGGCGTCGGCAAGACGACGTCCACGATCAACCTCGGCGCCGCGCTGTGCGAGTACGGCCGCCGGGTGCTGCTGGTCGACTTCGACCCCCAGGGCGCGCTGTCGGTCGGCCTCGGCGTGCACCCGCACCAGCTCGACCAGACGATCTACAACGTGATCATGGAGCGGGACGTCGGCGTCGGCGACGTGATCATGCAGACCTCCGTCGAGGACATGGACCTGCTGCCCAGCAACATCGACCTGTCGGCGGCCGAGATCCAGCTGGTGTCCGAGGTCGGCCGCGAGCACACCCTGGTGCGCACCCTGCGGCCGGTCATCGACCAGTACGACTACGTGCTGGTGGACTGCCAGCCCTCGCTCGGCCTGCTCACGGTCAACGCGCTGGCCGCGGCCGACGGCGTGCTGATCCCGCTGGAGTGCGAGTTCTTCAGCCTGCGCGGGGTCGCGCTGCTCATCGACACCATCGAGAAGGTCAGGGAGAGGTTGAACCCGAAGCTCGAGATCACCGGCATCCTCGCCACCATGTACGACCCGCGCACCCTGCACTCCCGCGAGGTGATGGCGCGGGTGGTCGAGGCGTTCGGCGACGTCGTGTTCGACACGGTGATCAACCGCACCGTCCGGTTCCCGGAGACCACGGTCGCCGGCGAGCCGATCACCCGCTGGGCGCCGCGCTCGGCCGGCGCGAAGGCCTACCGCGCGCTGGCCCGCGAGGTGATCGCCCGGTGACGCGTCGCCCCACGCTGCCGGGCGCGTCCGAGCTCTTCCGCCGCACCGCCTCACCCGCCGTGCCCGAGGACGTCGCGCCGACGCGTCGCGGCACCGGGCGGGAGAAGCACCCGACGAAGATCACCGTGTACGTGTCCGACGAGGAGCTGCTCGCGCTGGAGCACGCCCGGCTGGACCTGCGCGCCGGGCACGGGTTGGCGGTGGACCGCGGCCGGGTGGTGCGCGAGGCCGTCGCGATCGTGCTGGACGACCTGGAGGCGCTCGGCGAGGACTCGCTGCTCGTGCGCAGGTTGCGCGAGCGGTGAGCGTGGCGAGCGACGAACCCGTCGCCGAGCCCGCCGCCGCCGAGGTGCCCGACGGACGGTTCAAGGTCCGGCTGACGAACTTCGAGGGTCCGTTCGACCTGCTGCTCCAGCTGATCTCGCAGCACACCCTGGACGTGACCGAGGTGGCGCTGCACACGGTCACCGACGACTTCATCGCCTACATCCGGGCGCTGGGCGACCAGTGGGACCTGGACGAGACCACCGAGTTCCTGGTGATCGCGGCGACCCTGCTCGACCTGAAGGCGGCGAGGCTGCTGCCGCAGGGCGACGTGGAGGACGAGGAGGACCTGGCGCTGCTGGAGGCGCGGGACCTGCTGTTCGCGCGGTTGCTCCAGTACCGGGCGTACAAGCAGGTCGCGGCCCTGTTCGGGGAGCTGGAGCAGGGCGCGTACCGGCGGTACCCGCGGTCGGTGGCGCTGGAGGTGCGCTACGAGGGCCTGATGCCCGAGGTGATGCTGGGCGTCGACGCGGGGAAGTTCGCGCTGCTCGCGGCCACCGTGTTCCGGCCTCGGCCGGTGCGCACGATCTCCACCTCGCACGTGCACCAGCACCGGGTGTCGGTGCGCGAGCACGCCGACGAGCTGCGGGAGCTGATCTCCGCGCGCGGCACGCTGACGTTCGCCGAGATCGTGGCCGAGTGCACCGAGGTGATGCAGGTCGTCGCCCGGTTCCTGGCGCTGCTGGAGCTGTACCGGGAGCGGTCGCTCGCGTTCGAGCAGCCGGACCCGCTGGGCGAGCTGACCGTGACGTGGGTCGGCGGCGACGTGGAGGACGCGCGGGCGCAGGCCCGTGACGAGGACGAGGAGTACGGGTGACCGACCAGCCGCTGCCGCTGGAAGAGCCGGACGGTGCCGGGTCGGACGAGGTCGTCGAGGGCCTGCCGGACCTGTCGTCGGACCTCGAGTTCGAGGGCGCGCTGGAGTCGATCCTGCTCGTGGTGGACTCGCCGATCGCCGAGGACCAGCTGTCCGGGGTGCTCGGTCAGCCGGTGCGCAGGGTCACCGCGACCCTCAAGCGGATGAGCGCGCGCTACACCGAGTCGGGAAGCGGCGTCGACCTGCGTAGAATCGGCGACGGCTGGCGGTTCTACACACGGGACCGCTACGCGCCATTCGTGGAGAAGCTGCTGCTCGACGGGCAGCGCGCCAAGCTCACCCGGGCCGCGCTGGAGACACTCGCGGTCATCGCCTACCGGCAGCCCGTGACCAGGGCCCGGATCGCCGCGGTGCGCGGCGTGAACGTCGACGGGGTGATCCGCACGCTCGTCGCGCGCGGGCTCATCGCCGAGACGGGCACGGACTCGGACACGGGTGGCATCCTTTACCGAACGACCGAACTGTTCCTGGAGCGGTTGGGACTGTCGTCCCTGGACGACCTGCCGCCGATCGCTCCCCTGCTGCCCGAAGTGGATGCGATCGACGATGTCTGACCAGAACCCGGAAGGGATCCGACTCCAGAAGGTGCTCGCCAAGGCGGGAATCGCCTCGCGGCGCGTCGCCGAGGAGTTGATCGAGCTCGGCCGGGTGCAGGTGGACGGCGAGGTCGTGCGCGAGCAGGGCCGCCGGATCGACCCGGAAAACGCGATCGTGCACGTCGACGGCGTGCGGGTGGTGCTCAAGGACGACGTCATCACGCTGGTGATGAACAAGCCGCGCGGCGTGCTGTCCACGATGCACGACGAGACGCACCGGCCGTGCGTCGGCGACTACCTGGTGAACCGCAAGGAGCGGCTGTTCCACGTGGGCCGGCTCGACGCGGACACCGAGGGTCTGCTGCTGCTGACCAACGACGGCGACCTCGCGCACCGGTTGATGCACCCGTCCTACGAGGTGTCCAAGACCTACCTCGCCGAGGTGCCCGGGCCGGTGGCCAAGGGCGTCGGCAAGGAGTTGAAGGCGGGCATCGAGCTGGAGGACGGCCCGGTGCGGGTCGACTCGTTCAAGCTGATCTCCTCGATGCCGGGCAAGGCGCTGGTGGAGGTCGTGCTGCACGAGGGCCGCAAGCACATCGTGCGCCGGCTGCTGGAGCACGTCGGCTACCCGGTGCAGAGCCTGGTGCGCACCGCCGTCGGCGAGGTCCGGCTGGGCAACCAGCGCCCCGGCTCGATGCGCGTGCTCAACCGACAGGAAGTCGGCTCGCTGTACAAGGCCGTCGGGCTGTAGATCCCCTCGTCGTGCGGGGCGTCCGGTCGACTCCCCCAAACCGACCGGACGCCCCTGTCCCCCCGGACGTGGGGCACTCCCCTTGCCCCGCCACCACTTCTACTGGTCCGGGGTTGTTCAGTGTCGGCCGGTGGACCCTGAACAGGCTTCTCTGAACAATCGCCCCCGGTGACGGAGGGGGCGGTCGTGGGGCGACGGGAAGATCCGCTGGAGGCGGGCTCGGAGGAGTTGGCGCTGTTCGCGCGGGGGTTGCGCGAGCTGCGGGCGCACGCCGGCGCGCCGACCTACCGGGTGCTGGCGCGCACGGCGCACTACTCGGCCGCGGCGTTGTCGGAGGCGGCGAACGGCCGGCGGTTGCCGAGTCTCGCGGTGACGCTCGCCTACGTGCGGGCGTGCGGCGGCGACGTCGGTGCGTGGGAACGGCGGTGGCGCTCGCTCGCGGCCGAGCCCGTGCCGGTCGAGCCGGGTGATCCGCCGTACGCGGGGTTGGCCGCGTTCCAGGTCGCGGACTCGGCGCGGTTCTTCGGGCGGGACCGGCTGCTCGGCGAACTCGACGCGCTGGTGGACCGGCGGCGTCTGGTCGGGGTGTTCGGCGCGTCCGGGTCGGGCAAGTCGTCGCTGCTGCGGGCCGGGTTGGCCGCCCGGCGCGATCCGGCGGTGGTGCTCACGCCGACGGTGTCGCCGGTGGACGAACTGGCCGCGCACCTGGGCGTGGTCACCGGGCGGGACCCGGCGTCGCTCGCCGCGGAGTTCCGGGCGTACCGGGAGAACGCGCACCTGCGGGTGCGGCAGGCGCTGATCGGCGGCGACGCGGAGCTGCTGCTGGTCGTGGACCAGTTCGAGGAGGTCTTCTCGCTGTGCCACGACGACGCCGAGCGGACCGCGTTCCTGGACGCGCTGGTCACCGCCGCCGGTCACCCGAACTCGCGGACGCGGGTGGTGCTCGGGGTGCGGGCCGACTTCCTGGGGCACTGCGGCCGGCACGCCGGTCTGGTCGACGCGCTGCGCGGAGGTCAGCTGCTGATCGGCCCGATGACGGCGCGGGAACTGCGCGAGGCGATCGTGGAACCGGCCGGCACGGTCGGCTGCAAGGTGGAGAACGCGCTGGTCACGCGGCTGGTGGCGGACGCGGCGCACCAGCCGGCGGCGTTGCCGCTGGTGTCGCACGCGCTGCTGGAGACGTGGCGGCGCAAGCGCGGGATGACGTTGACGCTGGCCGGGTACGAGGAGGCGGGCGGGCTCGAGCACGCCGTGGCCCGGACCGCCGAGCAGGTCTACAGCACGTTGGACCGCCACGGTCGGGTGGCAGCCAGACGGGTGTTCCTGCGACTGATCGCGATCGGTGACGGCACCGAGGACGCGAAGCGCCGGTCGCCGCGCGCCGAGGTCGATCACCCGGACGTGCTGGAGGCGCTGGCCGAGGCACGGCTGGTGGTGCTGCACGAGGACACCGTGGAACTCGCGCACGAGGCGCTGATCAGGGGGTGGCCGAGGCTGCGCGACTGGGTGACCGCGGACCGCGAGGCGCTGCGGGTGCTGCGGAAGGTCACCGAGGCGGCGACGGCGTGGGAGGCGGTCGACCGGGATCCGGGCGCGCTGTACCGCGGCGTGAACCTGGCCGTGGCCCGCGACCGGGTGCCGCGGGCGGACCTCACCGCGCCGGAGCGGGAGTTCCTGGACGCGTCGGCGGCGGGTGAGGACGCGGTCGCCCGCGCCGAGCGCGGGCGAACCCGGCGATTACGCCGGCTGGTGGTCCTGATGTCGGTGCTGTTCCTGCTGGCCGCGTCGGCCGCCTGGTACGCGGTGGCGGCCGGCCGCGAGGCGACCGAGGCGCGCAACAACGCGCTGGCGCTCAAGGTGCTGCGCGACGCGGAGGCGTTGCGCGACACCGATCCCGGGTTGTCCGTGCAGCTGACGCTGGCCGCGTACCGGCTGGTGGACCGGCCGGAAACCCGGGACGCGCTGTTCGGCGCCTTCGACTCGCCCTACGCGACCAAGGTCGACGGCGTCCGGGCCGCGGCGGTCGGCGGGGACGACGTGGTCCTGGTGTCGGCCGACGGATCGCGGGCGACCCTGCTGCGGGTGCCCGGCCCGCGCCGGTCCCCGGTGGACCTCGGCGCGGTGGTCGACGACGTCGGTGTGCTGCGGGCGGTCGAGGTGGACCCGGCTCGGGGGTGGGTGGCCACCTCGGCCGGCGGCGACGTGCAGCTGTCGCGGATGTCCGTGCCGGCGCGGCCGGTCGCGCGGTTCCGGGTGGGGGTGGCCGCGACCTCGCTGGCGTTCTCGTCCGACGGCGAGTGGCTCGTGGCCGGGTTCGCGGACGAGCCGCCGACGGCGTGGCGGCTGACCGACGGCGGCGCGACGCGGCTCGTGATGCCCGGCGGCGCGGCGCGGGACGTGGCGCACCTGCGCGACCACCTATTCCTCGTGTCCGGCGGCGACCGGACGTCGGTGTGGGACGTGGGCGGCGAGGTGGTCGACGTGGCGGGTCCGGCGTCGGCGGTCGCGATCGGACCGGAGGGGCGCACGGCGGCGACGGCGGGACCGGACCGGGAACTCGTGCTGTGGGACTTCGCCGAGCCGCGGCGGCCCGCGCGGTTGTCCTCGCTGCGGCCGCACGTCGACGGCACGACCGCGCTCGCGTTCAGCCCGGACGGCCGGATGCTGGTCACCGCGAGCACCGACCGGACCGCCCGGGTCTGGGACACGACCGACCTCGCCGCGCCGGTGCCGGTCGCGACGCTGGCCGGGCACCTCGGCGGGGTGCGCTCGGTGGCGTTCACCGGTGCCGGCGACCGGATCGTGACGGTCGGCGAGGACGACACCGCGCGGCTGGTGGAGGTCGCCGACCTGTCGCCCGCCCAGTCGGTGCCGGCCGAGTCGATCTCGGTCGCCCGCGAGCGCGACCTGGTGGCGACGGTCGACCTGGAGGGCGTGCTCAGGTTGGCCGACATCTCCTGGCCGGGCGGTCCGCGCCGGTTGTGGCCGATGCGCGCGCATCCCGGCGCGATCCGGTCGGCCGACCTGAGCCCGGACGGCGAACTGCTGCTCACGGTGGCGGTGGACGGCTCGGTCCGGTTGTGGCGCACCGCGAACCCGGCCAACCCGGACCTCGTCGCGGACCTGGGTCGCGGGTACTCGGCGGCGTTCGGGTGGACCGGGCGCCGGGTGGTGGTCGGCGGGGTCGACGGGCAGGTCGTGGTGTGGGACGCCGAGCCCGTGCGCGAGGTGGCGCGGTTGCCCGGACCGATGCGGGAGGCGACGCTCGCCGCGCTGGCGTTCGACGGCCGGCGCCTCGCCGCGCCGATGCCGGTCGGCGGGCTGGCGCGGTGGGAACTGGCGGGGTCCTCGCTGCACTCGCCGTACGGCACCGTCGCGGGTCCGACGACCCCGGTGGTCGCCCTCGCGTACGGCCCGGGCGACTCGTTGCTGACCATGGAGCGCGGCGGCGAGGTCCGCTGGTGGCGGGACGGGCGGCGGGTCGACGTCGCCACCGGCGCGCGCGCGTTCGCCGTGCGGGACCGGAAGCTCGCGGTGATCGGCACGGACGGCGCGGTGCACCTGCGCGACCTGTCCTGGCCGGACGCGCGGGAGGTGGCGGTGTTCGGCGCGGGCGGCGTCGACGTCACCGCGATCGCGTTCGACCCGGACGGGCGGACGCTGGTCGGCGCCTCGGGCGCGGCGGTGCGGTTCTGGGACACCGATCTCGGCGCGGTGCGGGACCGGGTGTGCCGGGTCGCGCCGCGCGCGGTGAGCCGGGCGGAGTGGGAGCGGTACCTGCCGGGGGTGCCGTACGCGCCGCCGTGCGGCTGACCAGGGGACGAGCCGCGGGGGAGTGCCCAGACTAGGGGCTCTATAGCGTCAGTGGCGGCTGAGAGCAAGTTGCAGACGGCGAGAGGAATTCGTCCTGTGATTTGTCGACCACGCATTGTGGCGGTGCGGGGTGACTCTCTAGATTGAGCCCGGTTGTCCGGTGTGATCATCTGGGAAGTAGGCGTTGCGCGTGCGTGCGCTCACCCGAGGGCTGCTCGGTGTGGCCGGGTTCCTCGTCGTCTGGGAGCTGTTCAGTCGGTCGGGTCTGGTGCCGGCCGAGTACCTGCCACCGCCGTCGGCGGTCGGGGTCCAACTCGTCACGCTGTTGGGGGACGAGTCGTTCTTACGCGACGTCATCGCCACGGTGCTCGCGCTGGTCATCGCGGTCGCGGTGTCGGTCGCGATCGCCGTCCCGCTGGGACTGGTGCTGGGCAGCGTTCCCGCGGTGCGGCACGCGACCCGCGCGGTGGTCGAGTTCCTGCGGCCGATCCCCTCGGTCGCGTTGATCCCGTTGGCCATCCTGCTGCTGGGCGTCGGGCCGGAAACCAAGATCACCCTCGCGGTGTACGCGGCGATCTGGCCCATCCTGTTCAACACGATCTACGCGCTGGACGAGCTCGACCCGCTGCTCGTGGAAACCGCGCGGGTGTTCGGCACCGGCCGGGTGCGGGTGCTCTCGTCGGTCGCGCTGCCCAGCGCGCTGCCGTTCGTGCTGACCGGCATCCGGCTCGCCGCGACGACCTGCCTGGTCGTGCTGGTCAGCGTCGAGCTGCTGGCGGGCGGGGCCCGCGGCATCGGTCAGTTCATCATGGAGGCCCGCGGCGGCGGCGGGCGGATGGACCTGGTCCTCGCCGGGACCGTGGTCGCGGGCGTCATCGGCTACCTCCTCAACGAGGGGCTGGAACGCGCGCAACGCCGCTGGGTCGCCTGGAGCTCGGTCACCGGAGGCAGGTCGTGACGCGGTTCGTCCAGCGGTGGGGCGTGTTCGTCGGGCTGGTCGTGGTGTGGGAACTGCTGACGTGGTTCGCCGACGACCCGTTCTTCCCCCGGCCCACCGAGATCGCCGAGGCGGCGCGCGAACTGTGGTTCGACGGTCCGGCCTCGACGTTCTACCTGACCGACGTGGTCTTCGACCACGTGTTCCCCAGCATCGGTCGACTGCTGGCCGGTTGGGGCATCGCCGCCCTGATCGGCGTTTCGCTCGGCGTGGCGCTCGGCCGTTCCGCGACGGCCATGCAGTACGCCGGTCCGCTGCTGACGTTCCTGCGCTCGATACCGCCGCCCGCCCTGGTGCCGGTGTTCCTGCTGCTGTTCAACGTCGGCACGCAGATGCAGCTCGCCACGATCGTCTTCGGCGTGCTGTGGCCGATCCTGCTCAACAGCGTCGACGGCGCCCGCTCCGTCGACGCGACGAAGTACGAGACCTCGGCGGTGTTCCGGATCCCGAAGTGGCAGTGGGTCCTCGGTGTCGTGCTCCCCGCGGCGGCGCCGAAGATCTTCGCCGGGCTCCGGGTCAGCCTGTCGCTGTCCCTGGTCCTGATGGTGGTGTCCGAACTGGTCGGCACCGACAACGGGATCGGGTCGCAACTCCTGGTGGCACAACGGGAGTTCGACTTCGCCCACATGTGGGCCGGGATCGTCCTGCTGGGAGTTCTCGGCTACGCCCTCAACACCGTGCTCCTGGCCTTCGAGCGCCGTGCCCTCGCGTGGCAGCCGCGCCGGGAGCGCACCCCCGCGACGGTGGAGGAATGACGGACATGACCGCGATGCTCGAAGTGGCCGACCTCGGCCACACCTACCAGGCGAAGGACGGCGCGCACACCGCGATCGCCGACCTGTCGTTCACCGTCGGCGCCGGAGAGCTGGTCTGCGTGGTCGGACCCTCCGGCTGCGGCAAGTCCACGCTGCTGCGCACCATCTCCGGCCTGATCCGGCCGAGCCGGGGCGAGGTCAGCCTGCACGGCGACGCGGTGCGCGGCGTGCCGGAGGACCTGGCCGTGGTGTTCCAGGACTACAGCCGCTCGCTGTTCCCGTGGCTGTCGGTGCAGAAGAACGTCGAGTTCCCGCTCAAGCGCCTGCTGGGCCGGTCGCAGCGGCGCGCGCGGGTCGCGGAGGCGCTGGAGTGGGTCGGGTTGACCGGCGCGGCGCGGAAGTACCCGTGGCAGCTCTCGGGCGGCATGCAGCAGCGGGTGGCGATCGCCCGCGCCCTGGCCTACCGGCCGGCCCTGCTGCTCATGGACGAGCCGTTCGCGTCGGTGGACGCGCAGACCCGGTTCGAATTGGAGGACCTGCTGCTGCGGGTGAAGGCCGAGCACGACACCACGGTTCTCGTCGTGACGCACGACATCGACGAAAGCGTGTACCTGGGCGACCGCATTCTGGTGCTCTCCGGCTCGCCCGCGTCGGTGGTCGCCGACCTGAAAGTCGACCTGCCCGCGCAGCGGGACCAGATCACCACCCGGGAATCGGATGCCTTCGTCGCGCTGCGCGGTGAGGTGGCCCGATTGCTGAACGTCGGCAAGACGTCGAAGGAATTGCGCGCCAAGCGGGCGCAGAACGAACAGCAGGCCGCCCGGTGGGCGGAGGCGGAACGCGCGGAGGCCGGTCGGACCGAAGCGCAGGAACGCGCCGCGACGCAGTAGGGAAAAACACCCGGTATTTTCGGGGTGGGTGCTGTCCGGTCATCGGTGAGGGCTTTGCGCGGAGGACGCGCAAAGCCCTCTTCCGCTTCAGGGGCCGACGTAGTTCTGCGCGAAATAACCGGCCGAGGCGCCGGAGGCGATCAGGTGTTCCAGCCGGGCTTCGCCCAAACGGCTCAGGAAGGGCTCCGGCGATCGGTGGATCATGAACACCATCCACTGCGAGAACTCCTGGGCACGCCAGACCCGCCGCAAACAGATCTCGGAGTACGTCCGGAGCCCGTTGTCATCCCCCGATCGGTGATACTCGATCAGAGCAGCGGCCAGGACCTCGGCGTCGTGCAACGCGAGGTTCATTCCCTTCGCGCCCACGGGCGTGATGATGTGGGCCGCGTCGCCGAGAAGGTACAGGTTGCCGTGGTTCATTGGTTCAACCACATGACTGCGCATGTCCAGGATGCGCTTCTCCACGATGCGACCCTCGGTCAACTTCCAGTCCGAGTCGGTCAGCGCGAGCCGCTTGCGCAACTCCGCCCATACCCGTTCGTCGGGCCAGTTGTCCACCGAGTCGGCCACGGGCACCTGGAGGTAGTAGCGCGAAACCGTAGAACTACGGAGCATGTGGCCCGCGAATCCGTCCGGGTGCAGCGCGTAAATCACCTTGTGGGTCGACGGGGGCGCCTCGGCGAGCACCGACAGCCACTCGATGCCGTGCTGGTGGGAGTACTCCTGGATGGCGCCGGCGGGGATGCTGCGCCTGGTCACGCCGTGGAAGCCGTCCGCGCCGGCGATGAACGAGCAGTCCAGCCGCTGCGCCTCGCCGGTGGCGGATGTCCAGGTCAGGCGTGGTGTCGACGACGAGATTTCATGTACCTGTACGTCGGTGACGCCGAACCGGATGTCCCCTCCGCTCGCGATGTAGTGGCCCACCAGGTCCTTGACGACCTCCTGCTGGGGGTAGACGTAGTGGGTCTGCCCGCCGTACAACGCCGAGTAGTCGACCTCGTGGGCCCGGCCGTTCACCCGGAATTCACAGGCGCCGTGCCGGTCGGCCTCGCGCAGCAGTCGGTCGGCGAGCCCGTGACTGCTCAGCATCTGGACGGCCCGATGTTCGATCACCCCTGCGCGGGGTCGGGTCTCGATGTGCTCACGGGTCCCCTTTTCCAGTACCACGCAAGGGATTCCGGCCTCGCGGAGCAGGTTGGCGAGGGTCAACCCCGCCGGTCCCGCGCCGACGATGCCGACCGACCGTTCATTGCTCTGTACGGACCATTCGCTGTGACGATCGCTCACCGCGTACCCCTGCCTCTGGACAGCCTGTGCAAAGATGCTCACCGAAGGTAGTGGATCAGCCTTCGAGTGTCGGTCTACCGGGTACTTGTCGAACCTCGCACGTCACCGTGTGTGGCGTTGCAACCCCGGTCGACCGTGCATCCTGCCCCCGCAATGTCGCCACTCCAACAGGAGATGCCCCCCATGACTCCAAGAGTCGGCCGCACGGCCAGAAGGATCCTCGGCGTCGTGTCCGCAGTCGCGATGCTCGCCGTGGTCTCCGGCTGTGGTCTGCTCGGCGGTTCCGAGGACAAGCCGTCCAACGAGGCCGCAGCTCCGGGCAAGGTCGAGAAGTCGAAGATCAAGCTCGGTCTCCTCCCGATCCTCGACGTCGCGTCGGTGCACGTCGCGATCAAGAAGGGTTACTTCAAGGAGGAGGGTCTCGAGGTCGAGCCCGTCACGATCACCGGTGGCGCCGCGGCCATCCCTGGTCTGATCAGCGGCGACCTCGACATCACCTTCGGCAACTGGGTGTCGTTCTACGCCGCCGAGGCCAAGGGCACCGCGTCCAAGGTCGACGGCCTCAAGCTGATCAACGACGGCTACCAGGCCAAACCCGAGATGTTCCTGATCGTCACCAAGCCCGACTCGGCCGTGAAGACCCCCAAGGACCTGGCCGGGAAGACGATCGCGATCAACACCTTCAAGAACATCGCGGAGCTGACCGCGAAGGCGACGTTGCAGGCCAACGACGTCGACCCGAAGTCGGTCACCTTCAAGGAGTTCCCGTTCCCGGAGATGGAGGCGGCGGTCAAGAACGGCACGGTCGACGCGGCCTTCATGGTCGAGCCGTTCATCACCAAGGCCCAGCGCTCGATCGGCGCGGTCACCGTGCTCGACGCGGCCTCCGGCCCGACCGACGGCATCCCCGTCGCCGGCTACGGCACCACCGGGAAGTTCGCCAAGGAGAACCCGAACACGGTCGCCGCGTTCCAGCGCGCGATGGCGAAGGGTCAGCGCGACGCGGCCGACCGCCCCACGGTCGAGCCGCTGCTGGTGGAGTACGCGAAGGTCGACAAGGAAACCGCGAGCCTTGTCCACTTCGGCGAGTTCCCCACTTCCCTGGACGCGACGCGCTTGCAGCGGGTCGCTACGCTGATGCGGACCTACGGCTTGCTCGACAAGGACTTCGACGTCAAGCCGATGCTCGTCACCGGTTCCGGCAGTTGATCGTGACGGGCGGGTGGGAGGTCACGCCGTGCTTCTCCCACCCGCCCGTTTCCAGGTCGGGTCGGCAGCGTGAAAAAACCGTGAACCCGGGTTAGCGATCGTTTAGCTCGCAGCGGTAGGGCCCGGGTCACAATGGTTGATTTGCCAACTACCGCGTTCGGCGTCCGAACGGCGGTATGAGAATCAGGAAATATCCTCCAAGATCCACCGCGTTTGCAGGGATCTGTCGTTAACTGGCTGGGGGGCTGGGGAGTGTGCTGACGGTGCGCGGTCACGACGACCACGCCTCCGGGGAACCGGAGCGGATTGAACTCGACGCGGGTGCCGAGAGCGGGACACCCGACTCGGGTCCCGCCACTGGCACCACCGCACCCGCCGACCGGGGTATTTCCCGGTGGCGCCTGCGGAACTGGCGCTTGCGCAGCAAGCTCGCCGTGGTGCTGCTGGTGCCCGCGCTGAGCACGTTGGCCCTGGCGGGCCTGAGGTTGAACACGCAGCTCGGCGACGTCGAGCTGTTCGGCAAGGTGCAGCGCGAACTCGAGCTGTCCGCGCAGGTCGCGTCGGTGTCCGACGCGTTGCAGCTCGAACGCGACGCCGCGGTGGCCTTCGTCGCCGGCGAGCGGCGCGACGCCGCGGAGTGGACGAAGCGGTCCAGCGAGGTCGACGGCCAGGTCAGCAGGCTGCGCGACGTCACCGGGTCCACCTCGGGCATCGACCAGCCCGTGCGCGAGGCGTTCCAGAAGTCGTTGCAGGCCCTCGACGGGCTCAACGCCCTGCGCAACACCACGCAGGGGACCCTCTACCCGGACTCCTCGGTCGCGAGCGCGTACACCCAGATCCTGAGCGCGCTGGCCCAGGTCCACCGCGTGACCGCGAGCAGCCTGAGCAACCAGGACCTGACGCCGCTGTCCGGCGCGAACCTCGCGCTCTACAGCGCGAAGGAGCAGCTGTCGCTCCAGAACGCGATCCTGGTCGCCACCGCGAAGAAGCACGGGTTCGGCCCGAACCAGGAGGTCGCGCTGCGCGCCGCGCAGTCCCGACTGGACGCGGCGCTCACCGAGTTCGCGAACACCGCGAGCCCGGAGAACCGGCAGCGCTACTCCGACATCGTCTCCGGCTCCGCGGTCGACGCGCGCAGCCAGTTCGTGCAGCTGGCGCTGGTGCAGCAGGCCGACCAGGGCGAGGTGTCCATCCCGGACGCCGACGTGCTCAAGGCCGGCGAGGAGACCGCGAAGCTGATCCGCCAGGTGTCGGTGGACATCGAGAAGCAGGCCGACGACACGGTGCAGCGGTTGGCCGCCGAGGCCAGCACGGGCGCCTGGCGCGACGCGGCGCTGGTCGCGTTCGCCCTGGTGATCGCGTTCGCCCTGATGGCGTTCGTGGCCCGCTCGATGCTGACGCCGCTGCGCGTGCTGCGCCGCAGCGCCATGGACGTGGCCCGCAACCGGCTGCCCGAGGCGATCAAGAGGATCCGGACGCACCGCGACCCCGAGCGGGCCGCGGAAGAGGCCCTGGTGCCGGTGCCGATCCAGACGACCGAAGAGGTCGGCCAGGTGGCCCGCGCGTTCGACGCCGTGCAGCGCGAGGCGATCCGCCTCGCGGTCGAGCAGGTGGCGCTGCGCGCGAACGTCAACGACATGTTCATCAACCTGTCGCGCCGCAGCCAGGCGCTGGTGGAGCGGCAGATCGCGGTCATCGACCGGCTGGAGCAGGACGAGCAGGACCCCGACCAGCTGGCGTCGCTGTTCGAGCTCGACCACCTCGCCACCCAGATGCGGCGCAACAGCGAGAACCTGCTGGTGCTCTCCGGCACCACGGTCACCCGTCGGGTCACCCGACCGGTGCCGATCAACGAGGTGCTCGGCGCGGCGGTGTCCGAGGTCGAGAAGTACGCCCGCGTGCAGATCGCGCCCGCGCCGGAGCTCAAGGTCCAGGGCCGCGTGGTCAACGACCTCGCGCACCTCATCGCCGAGCTGCTGGACAACGCGACCGCGTTCTCCAAGCCCACCACCAAGGTCACGGTGCGGGCGATCGAGACGCGGCGCGGCGAGGTGTCCATCCGCATCCACGACCGCGGCGTCGGCATGCAGGAGCAGGACGTCCTCGAGGCCAACCACAAGCTGGCCGAGCCGCCCGAGGTCGACGTGTCGGTGGCCCGCGAGATGGGCCTGTACGTGGTCGGCCAGCTGGCCAAGCGCCACGAGATCCGGGTGACGCTGAGCAACAACGACGACATAGAGGGTGGTGTGACCGCGCAGGTCGTGCTGCCGGTCTCGTTGCTGCACCGCGGCGCCGACGCGCCCGCGCCCTCGCAGCGCCCCGCCCCGCTGCCGCCGCGCCAGGCAGACCTGTCCGTCGAGGACAGCGGTGTCGGCGTGCTCTCCGGCGTGCCGAAGTGGACGCCGGAGGCGACGCCGCCGTTCGACCGGCCGGACGCGACGCCCGCCCCGTTCCCGAACGCCGTGCACCACCACGAGGCGGAGCCCGCGACCGGGTCCGCGTTCGAGCCGTTCGAGCTGGAGCAGACCTCCGCCGCGGACCTGTTCACCGCCTCGGTGACCGAGACCGCGCCGCCGCCCGGCGCCGACGTGCCGGACTACACCTACCCGCCGTCGCTGCGCGCGGCGCCGGTGTACGAGGACGAGCCGGAGCCCGAGCCGGAACCCGTCGCGCACCACCACGAGGACGACGCCTCGGCCACCCAGCGGCTGCCGATCTACGAGGACGTGCTGTCCCGCTGGTTCCAGGGCAACGAGTCGTCCGAGGCGCCGGTGCAGGGGGAGCTGACCGCCGAGCACGCGGTGCACGCCGCCGTGTCGCCGGCACCGCCCGCGCCGCCGCGCGCCGCGCCTCCGGAGACGGTCAACGAGCGCACCATGTTCGCCGACCGGGCCGAGCTGATGGGCCCGGAGTCCGAGCACGACGCGCCGACCGAGTTCACCCGCGTTCCGCCGCCGCCACCCGCCAAGCCCGCCGCCGTGCCCGGTGGTCTGCCCAAGCGCGAGCCCGCGCCGTCGGCGATCCCGAGCAGCGGGCCCGGGTGGGGTTCCGCCGACGACGGCTGGTCGGCCGCGTCGAACCTGCTGAAGTCCACTGTGGACGAGACGACGTCCGTCGGCCTGCCCAAGCGCGTGCCCAAGGCGCGCTTGATGCCGGGCTCGCTCGGCGGACCCGCGCCCCGTCCCGCCGCGGCACCGTCGCCGCAGCCGGCCGCGAACGGCTCGTCGCCCTCGGGCGTGGCCACCGCGGCACCACCGCGCCGGTCGGCCGACCGGCTGCGCCAGAGGTTCGCCACCTACCAGCGGGGCGTGCAGCTCGGACGTGAGTCCGCGGACGGCGACGGCTTGCCATGGGAAGGGCTGCCGCTCGGCAGCAACGCAGACAAGGAGCAGAAGTGACCACCGCAGTTGAAGAACTGGACAACTTCAGTTGGCTGGTCGACGACTTCGTGAGCCGGGTCGCGGGTGTGGCGCACGCGATAGTGGTCTCCGCGGACGGACTGTTGCTCGCCTCCTCGGAGCGGTTGCCACTGGACCGCGCCGAGCAGCTCGCCGCCGTGGCGTCCGGGCTGGTCAGCCTGAACCTCGGCGCGGCGCGCTGCTTCGAGGCCGGTGACGTCAAGCAGACCGTGGTGGAGATGGAGCGGGGCTACCTGTTCCTGATGTCCATTTCGGACGGTTCGTGCCTGGCCGTGCTGGCCGCGCCGAACTGCGACATCGGCCTGATCGGGTACGCGATGACCCGTCTGGTGGAGCGCGTCGGCGTGCAGCTGACGCCCGAGATCCGCTCCCAGCTCCACGTCGCGATGCGCGGCTGACGCGTTATTTTCTACTAGGGAAAGCAGAAGCAACATGAACGGTCCTGGGTCCGGCGGGGCGAACCTCTCCGTGACGTCGACCAAGATCGTGGTGGCCGGTGGCTTCGGCGTCGGCAAGACGACGTTCGTCGGTTCGGTGTCGGAGATCGTGCCGCTGACCACCGAGGCGGTGATGACCGAGGCGAGCGTCGGCGTCGACGACCTGTCGAGCACGCCGAACAAGATGACCACGACGGTCGCGATGGACTTCGGTCGAGTCTCGCTGGACCGGGACCTGATCCTGTACCTGTTCGGCACGCCCGGCCAGCACCGGTTCTGGTTCATGTGGGACGACCTGGTGCGCGGCGCGATCGGCGCGGTCGTGCTGGTGGACACCCGCCGGCTGTCCGACGCGTTCGCCTCGATCGACTTCTTCGAGGACCGCGAACTGCCGTACGTGGTGGGCGTGAACTGCTTCGACGGCCTGCTGCACCACCGCATCGAGGACATCAGGGAAGCGCTGACCATCGACCCGGCGGTGCCGATCGTGCCGTGCGACGCGCGCAACCGCCAGTCCACCAAGCAGACCCTGATCACCCTGGTCGAACACGCGTTGCGCCAGCCGACCTTCGCGTGAGCCCGCCGGCGAAACCCTCCACCCCGAACTGCCGGGGTGGAGGGTTTCGCTTGTGCGCCAAGCGTTTCTAGTTGGTGACGAGGTCGCCGGTCGGACCCAGGACCAGCGCGCCCGCGGCGTGCAGCAGGGGGAGCAGGACGGCCAGCGCCTCGGCCGGCAGCGAGGTGTCGGGCAGCGGGTTCGGCTCCACCGCGTGGATCCCGTGGCGCTGCACCGCGGCGAGCTCGGCGAGCGCGAAGTCGAAGTCGTGCAGCAGGCGGCGGACGCCCATGTCGGCGAGGACGGTCAGGTTGTCCTCGACGCCGGGTTCGGCGAGGCCTCGGGAATCCAGGCTCAGCCACAGGTTCCCCGGCGCCAGGCCGGACTCGCGCAGCGCCGCGGACACCGGCGCGGTCAGGTCCGGGTCGCGGGACTGCTCGGCGGACAGCCGCACCACGACCGGCAGCTCCTCCACCGCCGCGAACGAGCACGCCTCGTCCAGCAGCCACTCGCACAGGTGCCTGCTCAACCCCAGCTCGTCGGCGAAGTCCAGGCACTCGCGGTGCGACACCGGGCCGAACTCCGGGTCGTGCCAGCGCAACCGGGCCGCCACCGCGACCACCTCGCCGTCCCGCTCCACGGGCCGGTAGTCGATCGCGATGTCGCCGTTCTCCAGCGCGCCGGGCATGGTCGCGATCAGCGACAGCCGCGACCGGTCCCGCTCGTCCTCGCCCGCGTCGTAGATGCCCCACTGGCCCTTGCCCGAGTGCTCGGCGCGCCGCAACGTGCTGTGCGCCTGCCGCAGCAACCCCATCGCGTCCAGGCCGTGCGACGCGGTCCGCACGAAACCCATGCCCGCCGACACGCCCACACCGTGCCCGGCCGCGAGGTACACCGGCTCGGACAGCGCGGTGTCGATCGCGTCCGCCAGCGCCGAGATGCCCGGGGTGGACGGCGAGTCCTCGATCAGCACCACGAACTCGTCGCCGCCGATCCGCGCGACCACCGCCGCCTCGTCCGCCACCACGGCCAGCAGCCGCTGCGCCACGACCTTGAGCAGCTCGTCGCCCGACTCGTAGCCGAGGCCGTCGTTGACGATCGCGACGCTGTCCACGTCCAGGTAGCACAACGTGATCGAACCCGGCCGGCCCAGCGCCTCCTCGAGCCTGGGCAGGAAGCTCTGCCGGTTGGGCAACCCGGTCAGCACGTCGTGCAACGCCTGGTGCCGCAACCAGTCCCGCAGCACGCGCTGGTCGGTCACGTCCTCCACGACCGCCACGTGGTGGCGCACCGCGCCGTCCTGATCGCACACCAGCGACAGCGCCACGTTCGTCCACAGCGGGTCGCCCGCGTGGTTGGTGAACTGCCGCTCCACCCGTGCCGCGACCCGACCCGCGTCGCGCATCCACCGCCACTCGGCGGCCAACTGCTCGGCGTCCTCGGCGGTGAACTCGCCGCCGAACGCCTCCCGCAGCGCGGGGTTCGTCTCGACCAGCCGACCGTCGGCGTCGAACAGCGCGACACCGACCGTGGCCGCCTCGAACACGCTGCGGAACCGGGACTCGCCGTCGCGCACCTGCTCGCGCAGCGACTCGACCTCGCGGCGCATCGCCTCGGTGTACCCGGCGGCCAGCGCGCCCAGCAGCACCGGCACCCGGTCGGCCGACTCCGGCACGAGCGCGGGCAACCCGGCGCCCAGCACCTCCAGGGTGCGGCGCAGGCAGGCGCGGCCGGTGAACCGGGCGGACACCAGCCACTCGCCGACCGCGTTCGCCTCCCGGGCCCGCGGCTTCGGGTCGGTCAACGCGGTCAGCAGCGCGCCGACGTGCCGGACCAGCTGGTCCCTGATCTTGGCCCGCGCCTTGGGTTGCGCGGATCTCGTCAGGGCGGTGGTCCAGCGTTCGGCGAGTTCGGCACGTGCGGGACGAGCCTCGGGAGCGGCACCCGGGGCGCGCGGAGATCTCGACGGCTTGGTCATCGTCTTTTCATGCGGCGGAGGAAGATCAGAACCGCAACTCTGGCGGAGTCGAATCCTTCGCGTCAAGGTTTGGGGCCGACTCGTTCCCTCCCGGACGGTGAGTGCCCCGTCGCAGGCGGAAAACCCGCGACGGGGCTACACGCACACCCAGTCGGTCACCACGGTCGTGCCGCCGACGTGGCAGCGCAGCCGCACCGGACCGGGCGGCGGCGGACCGAGCAGGAAGCACCCCAGCTCGTCGAGCTCCGCCTCCTCGACCGGACCGCTCGCGGTGGAGAGCTCCACCCGACCGGGTCCGGCCGGCAGCACCTGGCCCGCGATCCCCGCCTCGGTCACCTCGACCTGCACCGACACGCCCTCCGCGTCGAACACCAGCTGCCTTGCCGTCACCGACGCGCGGGCCCGGCCGGCCAACTCCGCGTCCAGGACCGAGTCGTAGCTGGTCAGCAGCATCAGCTCGGCGTCGACCGTGCGCCAGGTGTACGCGGCGCGCGCGGCCTCCGCGTACCCCGGCGGCACCTCGTTCGCCTCGGTCAACGCCTGTGCCAGCTCCCGCAGCAGGGCCTCATCGCTTTCCCACCCCGGAACGCTCATCCAGCACACCTCCGTCCTCCGACCGCGGCTCCAGGAACCGGAGCACCGACGGCGTCCTGCGCAGTTTCTCCAGGCACCGGATGCGGGTCGGGCCGATGCTGCCGACCGGCATCGCCAACTCCTCGCTCACCAGCGCGTACGAGGGCGGCGGGTCCTCCAGCAGCCTGGTCAGCAGCACCCGGCACTGCTCGGTCAGCTCGCGGAAGCCGTCGCGCACCGCCTGCCGCCGTTCCGCGGCCAGCAGCTCGTCGGCCAGGTCGGGACCGTCCGGCCCGGCCGGCTCCTCGTCCGCCAGCGGGTCGAACGGCTGGGTGCGCTGCTGGAGCCGCAGCATCCGCAGGCACTCGTTGCGCGTGGTCGTCGCGATCCAGCCGGGCAGCGCGTCCGGGTCGCGCAACCGGCCGATCTGCTCGACCAGCCGCAACCACAGCGTCTGGTTGACGTCCGCCGCGTCGGCCGGGCGCAGGCGGTGCCGGTAGATCACCGCCAGCACCAGCGGCGTGTAGCGGTCGACGATGTCGTTCCACGCCCGCTGGTCGCCCGCCGCCGCCGCGCGCACGAGCGCCGCGACCGGGGATGCAGGGGTCACGTCCCCTCCTCTTGTCCAGGGCGTGACTCGCCGCGTGGGGCCGGGTGCCGGACCGGGGTGTTTTCGCTGCCACACACTACGGAGTCCGGGCGACTCCGCCAGATACGCCTATCCGACGTACACGCCGTAGCCCGGGAAGAACGGCGCGCCGGCCAGCAGCTGGTTGCGCGCCGCCACCGCGGACAGGTTCGCCGTGGTCATCAGCGCCGCGATCCGGCCGGCCACGTGCGGCGCGGCGAACGAGGTGCCGAGCCAGTAGGCGAACCGGTCGTAGACGTCCACGGTCGGGTCGCCCGCGAGCTGCCAGCGCCCGCGCAGGTAGGTCGACGTCCGGTTGCCCACCGCGCACGCGTCCACCCAGTAGCCGTGGTTGCTGTAGCACGCCGGCGCCCGGCTGCCGTCCAGCTCCTGCGCCACCGCGGCCACCGCCGTCACCGACGGCAGCGCGGCGGGCCAGCTCGGCCGGGTGGTGCCCGCGTTGCCCGCGGACGCCACCACCACGACGTCCTTCGACAGCTTCTCGACCGCGCGGCGGATCGGCTCGGAGCACACGTCGTCCTGGGTGAAGCAGCCGAGCGAGATGTTCACGACGTGCACCGGGCGCTCGTCGAACGACGCCAGCGCCCGGACGAAGTCCTCCTCGGTGCCCAGCCCCCACGGGTCCAGTGCGCGCTCCGGGTCCAGCCGCACGCCCGCCGCGGCCTGCCGGACGACACCGGCGACGAACGTGCCGTGTCCGCCCTCCAGGGCGAAGTAGTCGCCGTACGCGTAGGCCGCGTCCACCTCGTCCGACCTGGGCGCGTACGAGCCGCCGAGCCACGTCGGGTGGTCGCTCTGCGCGCTCTGCGAGATGCCCGTGTCGACCACCGCGACCGTCACGCCCCGGCCCAGCGCGAGCTGCGCGGAGGTGGGGTTCGCCAGCGGTCCGGCGACCTTCGGCGGCTGACCCGGGTTGCCGTGCATGTTGCCGCCGTGGCCGACCGCCACGTGGTGCGGCTGCACGTAGGGGACGCGCTCGTTGGGCCATTGGGCGGGATCGCGCAGCAGCCGGACGATGTCCGGGATGTCGTCCGAATTGCGCGGCAGCACCAGCCGGGACATTCCCCCGAAATCCTTGCCGCGCTCGTTGGCGATGCCGTTCCGGGTGAGTTTGGCGGCCACCCGTGCGACGTCCTCGGGAATCGTCAACAGCTCCCGGGCGACGAAGAGGAACTCCCGCCCCCTTTCCGCGTACAGGCGGAAGTCCTGGTGTTCCCTGATCGACTTGAGGAACGCTTCCTGGTAAAGCTCCGCGCGATTCGGGGGTTCGGACACCACGGCCTCACAGCAGCGTCGTCGACAGGGTGAAGATCAAGCTACCACAGCGGACGTGGTAATAAGGTGGCTTCGTGGCCGTGGTTTCCGCCGCCGCAGCGCTGGACGCCCGGCAACGGGACCCGCGCGCGGCGATCGAGATGGGCCGTTCGGCGCTGAAGGCGGCCCGGGCGGCGGGAGACGCGCACGAGGCTTCGATCGCGGAGCGCGCGATCGGGTTGTCGTTGCGCGAACTGCACGATTTCGAGGGTGCCCTTCGACATTTGCGAAAATCCATCCGATCGGCGGAACGAGCCGGCTCCGCGCGGTTGGCCGCGCTCGCCCGGATGAGCCTCGCGTTCGTCCTGTCGAACACCGGCAGGCACCAGGCGGCGCTGCGCGCGGTCAACGCCGCGCTGCCCGACCTGCGCGGCGCGGACGCGGGCAGCGGCCGCATGCAACGGGGTCTGGTCCTGCACTACCTGTGCCGCTACGACGAGGCGCTGCGCGAGTACAACGCCGCGATCGAGGTCGTCCGCCGGTCCGGCGAACGCCTGGTCGAGGCCCGCGCGCTGAACAACCGCGGCCTGCTGCGCGCCTACACCGGCGGCCTGCGCGCCGCCGACGAGGACTTCGACCGCGCGGCCGCCCTCTACCTGGAGCTGGACCAGGAACTCGCGGTGGCGGACGTGCGCTGGAACGCGGGCATCTCGGCGTCGCGGGCGGGCGACGTCCCCCGCGCCCTGACCATGTTCGCCGAAGCCGAGCGCGAGTACCGCCGACTGGACGTGCCGCGGCCGGCGCTGCTGATCAACCGCCTGGAACTGCTGGTTTCGGTGCCGCTGCTGGAGGAGGCCCGCGCCGCGGCCGACCGAGCCCTGGAGGACCTCGGCGGCGACCTGGTCCTGGCCCGCTCCGAAGCCCTGTTCCACCGCGCCCGGATCGCGCTGCTCGAGGGCGACCTGGACCTGGCCGAGACGATGGCGATCTCCGCCCAGAAGGGCTTCCGCCGCGAGAAGCGCGAGGTCTGGGAAGCGGGCGCCCGGCACGTGGAACTGCGTGCGGCCTACCTGAGCGGCCGGCGCTCCCGCCGGCTGTCCACCGCGATGACCAAGGTCGCCGACCGCCTGGACGCCCTCGGCTGGCGCGTCGCCGCCCTGGAGGCCCGCGTCGACGCGGCCCTGATCGCCCGCGACCTCGGCGACCACCGCACCGCGCTGCGCGAACTGGCCGTGGCCGGCGCGGCCAGACGTGGCGGCACCGCCGCGTCCCGCGTCCAGGGCTGGTACGCCGAGGCGGTGGCCCGCGACCTGGCGGGCAACGCCCGCGGCGCCCAGATAGCGCTGCGTCGCGGGCTCGTGCTGCTCGACGAGTACCGGGTGTCGCTGGGCGCGGCCGAACTGCGGGCGTTGAGCGGGGCGCAGGGCAAAGCCCTGGCCCTGGAGGGCCTGCGCACCGCGGTGGCGGGCGGCCACGCCGCGAAGGTGCTGTCCTGGGCCGAGAGCTGGCGCGCGGGCGCCCTCCGCATGACCCCGGCCCGCCCGCCGGAGGACTCGGGCCTCGCCGACGCCCTGGCCGAACTCCGCGCCACCACGGCAGACCTGGAGTACGCCCTCTCCGAGGGCAGACCGACCACCGCGCTGCGCCAACGCCAGGTCCGAGCCGAACAACGGGTCCGCGACCTGACCCGCCGAACCAGCGGCGGCGGCTCGGTCCGCAAACCCCCGGCCGTCCCCGACCTGGCGTGGGCACTGGGCGAGGCGGCCCTGGTGGAGTACGTCGACTTCGAGGGCTCACTACTCGCAGTAGTGGTAGCCGGCGGCCGAGCCTCCCTGCACCGCCTGGGCCCGGCCGACGCCGCGGTGAGGGAAATCCGCCTCCTCCGCTTCGCCCTGCACCGCCTGGTCACCCTCCCGGAACACCTGGACCGGGCCGCGGTCCGAGCCGGCGCGGAACACGCGGCCACCCTCCTGGAATCAAGACTCCTGGCCCCACTCCACCGAAGAACAGCCGACCGCCCCCTGGTCCTGGCCCCCACCGGCCTCCTGGGCGGCCTCCCGTGGGCAGCACTGCCGGCTCTGCGAGGCCGCCCGGTCACCGTGGCACCGTCAGCCTCGGTCTGGCTCAGGGCGGCAACGTCGTCCCTCGTCCCCCACGACCGCCCACTACTGGCCGCAGGCCCCAGACTCCCCGCAGCCCCGACGGAAATCGGCGCGATAGCCACCCTGACCACCAAGGCGACGATCCTGGTGGACGAGGCGGCCACGGTCGACGCCGTGGCGGCGGCAATGGACGGCGCCCCCTTGGCCCACGTGGCCGCCCACGGCTCCTTCCGAGCGGACAACCCCTTGTTCTCCGCCCTGGAACTGGCAGACGGCCCCCTGACCGTCTTCGACCTGGAACGCCTCCAGGTCCCGCCGGCCAAGGTCGTCCTGTCGGCCTGCGACTCAGGCCTCTCCGCGGTACGCCCGGGCAACGAACTGATGGGCTTCACCGCCGCCCTGCTGGGACTGGGCACAAGAACCCTGATAGCCCCGGTGGTCCCAGTCCCGGCAGAGGTGACAACCCCACTGATGATCGACCTACACCGCCGCCTACCCACGGCGACAACCCCGGCCCAAGCCCTGGCGGACGCCCAAGCGGCCTACATGGCAAGGGGCGACACGGAATTCGCCGCAAGCGTAGGCTTCCTGACCTTCGGCGCCTGACCCGAGCGCAACGGTCGCGCCGACCAAGCCAGGGGCCTCGTGTTCTCCCCGTATGGCCTGGGCGAAGCCCAACCGCATGTGTCAAGGGGGCACATCAAGCGCTACCGCCGGCCAAAGTCGACAACGGCCCCCTTGACGCATGTGGTTGCCTCAGGCAGGCCATACGGGGAGAACACGACGCCCTTCCTCCCCGGAGGCGCTGCCCGTCCGGCGAGGACGCTTTTACGCTTTTCCAGCCGCCCCGACGAGAACCGCACTCAGCTCCCCAACGCCTCATCCACAGACTCGGCAAGCGTGAAGACGGAGTCCAACCCGGTGGCCTCGATCGGCCGCCGAACGGCCCGAGTGGACGCGGCCAACACCAACCGCACCCCCACGTCCCGAGCCCGGTGACTCCCGACCACCAACGCCTCCAACCCGGCCGACCCGAGGAACCGCACGCCACCGAGGTCGACGACGACCAGGCGCACCCCCTCGACCACCTCGGTCCGCAACGGCCGAGCCAACTCCTCGGCACTGGTCGTGTCCAGCTCACCGGACACGTGCAAGACCACGACGTCCTCCGCCGGTCGCTCCACCCGAACGGAAGCAAGTGTCGCCGCGGGATCAGGCACGCCGGTCTCCTCTCACTAGACGCCGCACCGACTGCGACGCACTCTCCACGGTAATCCCCATCAACCCGAGCCACCCCGACCCGAGCCACCCCGACTCACACCCGAGCCACGCGACTCACCCATCCCCAACGGTCTCGGCCAACACCAGATCCACGAGATCCCGGGCATCGGCCGACCGTCCAAGCCCGCGCCGCTGCCGAGCCGCCCCGCTGCCCCCGGTCCGAGTCCACTCCAGGTACTCCCGAACCACACCCAACGCCCCGGCGTCGTCCAACGCGGCCTCGGCGATCCCGACCAACTCCGCCACCAACTCCCGGGCGGGAACCAGCCCACCGGTCCGAGGGTCGACCCCCAACCCCTCCAACCCGTCCCGGGCGGCCCGCCAGTGCGCCGCCCGCAGCAGCACGTCGTCCACCACCTCGGCCTCCCCGGACGACGCGGCGGTCCGCGCGAAGGCCCGGATGACCTCGGCGATCACCACCGCGTCCCGAGTGGTCAACGGGATGTCCGCGACCCGGACCTCGACCGTCGGCACGTGCGACGACGGTCGCACGTCCCAGTAGACCATCCCCGGATCCAGCAACACCTCGGTCTCCACCAGTGCCCCGACCAACCGGTCGTAGTGCGCGGCCGACTCCAGGTGCGGCGGCGGACCACCGACCGGCCAGCGCGACCACACGATGGACCGCCAGCTCGCGTACCCGGTGTCCTCGGCCTGCTCGATCGGCGAGTTCGCGCTCAACGCCAACAACGTCGGCAGCCACGGCCGCAGCGCGTTCGAGATCCGCACCGCGACGTCCCGGTCCGGCACCCCGACGTGCACGTGCATCCCGCACACGCCCTGACCGCCGAGCATCTTGCGGTGCGAGTACGCCATCCTCCGGTACCGCGCCTCGTCGGTGATGTGCGGCGGTCCGGACTCGCCCAGCGGCGGCACGCCCGACGCCATCAGCCGAGCCCCGGCCGCGAACGCCGCGTCGGCCAGGTGCCTGCGCCCCAGCCGCACCTGCTCGACCAACTCCTCGTGGGTGGCGCACACCGGCGTCGCGACCTCGATCTGGAACGGCGTCAACTCCCGCTGCACGTCGAGTTCCGACCCGGCGTGCTGCGCGACCGACTCCGCCGCCGGGACCGGACGGCGTGTCTCGGGGTCGACCAGGAGGAACTCCTGCTCCACCCCGACGGTCCACGGCTTCGTCATGGCGCTCTCATACCCGATGGGTGCTCGGTTCAACCCTCGGGTTGACCACTTTTCGAACCGGGCACCCCGGCCTGGTGAGACTGCGACGAAGCGACCCCGCGTCACCCGGATGGCGGCGTCGGGCCCGCGGCCGGGGCTTCGGCTACACCGACGCCGACGGCGCGCCCCTGCCACCCGACGCGGTGGCCCGGATCAAGGCGCTGGTGATCCCGCCCGCGTGGCGCGACGTGTGGGTGTCGCCGCACCCCAACGGCCACATCCAGGCCGTGGGCACCGACGCGGCCGGCCGCCGCCAGTACCTCTACCACGAGCGCTGGCGGCAGAACCGGGACGAGGAGAAGCACGACCGGGTGCTGACCCTGGCGCCCGCGCTGCCCGCGTTCCGCCGCGCGATCACCGCCGACCTGCGCCGCCGGGGGAGGGGCCGGGCCCGCGTGCTCGCGGTCGCACTGGCCACTCTGGACCGCGGCGTGTTCCGGGTCGGCGGCGACTCCTACGCCGAGGACAACGGCACCCACGGCGTCGCGACGCTGCTGTGCTCGCACGTCACCGTGCATGGGTCCGAGGTGGACTTCCGCTACCCGGCCAAGGGCGGCATCGAGTTCACCACCACGCTGGAGCACCCCGACCTGGCCCGCGCGGTCGCCGCCCTCAAGCGCGCCGGCCACCCGGACGAGCGCCTGCTCACCGACTCGACCGGCCACGAGGTCGCGTCGGACGAGGTCAACGCCCGCTTCAAGGAACTGGTCGGCGACGAGCACACGGTGAAGGACCTGCGCACCTGGCACGCGACGGTCTCGGCGGCGGTCGCGTTCGCCCGGGCGGACCGCCCGAGCTCGGCCCGGGCGCGCAAACGCCTGGAGGCCGAGGTGATCCGCGAGGTGTCCGAACTGCTCGGCAACACACCGGCCGTCGCCCGGAAGTCCTATGTGGACCCTCGGGTGGTCGAGGCGTTCCACCGCGGCGAGGTGATCAAGAAGTGCACCGGCCGCACCCTCAAGAAGTGCACCGACCGCACCAAGGCGGAACGCGAGGTGATCCGCCTGCTCTCCCAAGACGGGTGAAGACCGGGCCACCCCACCCGCACCCTCAGGGCACGAGCAACGCCCCCACATCCTCGTGCAACCGCACGGCCCCACCGACCAGCACCACGTCGGCCCGCTGCTCCACGGCCCGCAACGGCACCAACTCGTCCACCCGCACCCCGTCCACCTCGCGCCCGCCCACGAGGGGCTCGCTCAGCAGCACGGTCTCCACCCGCCCCTCCTCCAACGCCGCCAGCACGTCCGCGACCCCGTGCACGGCGCCGCCCGCCATCCGCGTCGTCTCGTCCCGGAACCGCCGCACGACCGCCCGCCGCCCCTCCCGGTCCGCCCGCCCCGCGAGGTGCGGCACCTCCCGGTCCGGCGAGCCGTCGACCTCGACGACCAGGTGGTGGTACCGGTCGGGCAGCGCGACCCGCAGCGACCGCCGGCACGACAGCGGCCCGGCCAGCACCAGCAACGGCGCGCCGAGCCGGTCCACCAGCGAGGTCGCCTCGCGCGCCACGTCGGCCAACTCCACCGGGTCCAGCCGCTGCTCGGGCCGCCGCGCGCCGACCGTGGCGACCGCGACCGGCCGCCCGGTGCTGTCGACGCCCCGCAGGTCCGCACCGTGCTCGTCCACCCGCACCACGACGTGCGGCACGAGCGGTTCGGACAGCTCGACCAGCGGCAGCAGGTACGGCAGCGCGCCCAACCGCGCGGTGTACCCGGTCGGCGGCACGGGCAGGTAGCGGTCGACCAGGATGCCCTCCCGGCACACGACCAGCGCCCGCCCGGCCAACCCGCGCGGCGGCGCGTCGTCGGCGAACACCGACTCGTCCACCGGCCGCAACAACTCCTCGCCGGCGCCGTGCGCCTCCAACTGGTCGCGCATCGCCCGCCAGCGCAGCAGTGCGTGCTGGGTCACGTCGAAGTACACCGAGACGAACGGTCCGTCCGCTTCGGCCACCCGGTGCAGGCCGCAGGTGCGCATTCAAGTCCTCCCGGTAGCTGTCCCCGGTGGTTACCCGCTGTGCGGTCACCGGAACCGCGCGTCGACACCGGGCCACCCACAAGACGATCCGCGAGTCACCCCGCACAACAGCGGGTCACCCCACGACGAAGCGGCCCTCACCGCAGCCCCACCACGGCCTTCACCCCTCCACCAACAGATCCCGCATCCGCGCCAGCGACCGGCTCAACAGCCGCGACACGTGCATCTGCGACACCCCGACCGAGTCCGCGATCTGGCTCTGCGTCATGTTCCGGAAGAAGCGCAGCACCACGATCCGCCGCTCCCGCTTGGGCAGCCCCCGCAGCATCGGGTCCAGCGCGTGGTGCAGCTCCACGACCTCCAACGCCTGGTCCTCGGCCACCAGCACGTCGGTCAGGTCCTCCTCGTCCAACGACACCAGCCGGTGCGCGGACGCCGCGTGCAGCCCCTCGTAGACCTCGTCCAGGCTCAGCCCGAGGTGCTTCGCGACCTCGCTGGGCGTCGGCGCGCGGCCGGTGCGCCGCGACAGCTCGACCCGGGCCACGTCGATCGAACCGCACAACTCCTTGAGCCGGCGCGGCACCCGGACCGCCCAGCCCTGGTCGCGCAGGTGGCGGCGGACCTCGCCGGTGATCGTGGGCACCGCGTAGGCCAGGAAGTCGATGCCCCGCGCGACGTCGAACCGGTCGACCGCGTGGATCAACCCCAGGGCGGCGACCTGCCGCAGGTCCTCGACCGACTCGCCGCGTTCGGCGAAGCGGTCCGCGATGTGCCGCGCCAGGGGCAGGTGCTCGGTCACCAGCTGGTCGCGCAGGCGCTGGTAGTGCCGGCCGTCCTTCTCGGCCGCCGCGAGTTCGTGGAACAGTGGCTGGTAGTCGAGCGCGCTCATGCCCGGCACCTCAGTTCGACGTGCAGTAGGCCGTTCCCGTCGACCCACGTGGCGACCGCGTCGGTCACCGCGCTGACGACCCGCCAGTACAACGACTGATGGTCCGGCACGGTGACCGCCGACGACCGGACCTCTGCGCGAAACCGAACCGATTCACCTTCTCGGGTGAACCGGCAGGCGAGTACGGCGTGCGCGGCGGCACGGGAGACCAGGACGGTGCACGCCTCGTCGACGGCGATCACGAGGTCGATGGCGAGTTCCGGGGTGGACCTGGCGATCTGCGCGGCCACCGCCCGGACCGTCGAGAGGTGGGCGGGCCCGGCCGCCAGTCGCAACTCCACCTCGGAACAATCCATGTGCGGTGATCGCTCCTCGGGTTTCGCGGCCTGCTGGGGTCCCCGAGGTACCCGAACGGTGGTCGCACTACACCCCGTCCACAGAGGACGGACGCCCCGAATCGAGAAAGCCGCGACCTTTCGGCGATTGCCCGGCGGTCAGGTTTTCAGGGTCGTCAGGAAGGTGCGCGCGGTGTCCAGCGGGATGGACAGCACCGGGCCGGTGGGGTTCTTCGAGTCGCGGAACGCCACCGCGCGGTCGACCCGCGCCACCTCCACGCAATTGGCCACGTTGCTGCTGCGGGTGCTCTTGCGCCAGCACGGTTCGACCATGGGGTCACTCCCTCGTGAGCGCCGAGATCAGGTTCGCCGAGCCCTCCGGGGGCAGGGCGACCTCGACAATGGTGCGCAGTGCGCCGCGGAAGCCGTCCAGGTCGGCGGCGTCGTCGAAGAACCGGCCGGTGTGCTGGTTCTCCACGAAGGCGGTCGTGGGCTCGTGGCGGAAGTCCAGCAGGGTGAACGACCCGCGCACGCCCACGTGCGGACCGGCGCTGGTGGGCACCACGAGCACCGTGATGTTCGGTCGTTCGCCCAGGTCCACGAGTTGTCTGAGCTGTCTGCGCATCGGGCCCTCGCCGCCGACCCGGATGCGCAGCGCGGACTCGTGCAGCACGGCCAGGAACTGCGGGGCGGAGGACCGGGTGAGGATGGTCTGCCTGGCCATCCGCGCGGACACCAGCGCGTCGACGTCCCGGTCGGACAGGTCGGGGTCGACCGCGCGCAGCAGCGCCTGGCAGTACTCGGCGGTTTGCAGCAGCCCCGGGACCATCATCGTCTCGTAGCTCTGGATGCGGGTCGCCTTGTCCTCGAGGTCGATCAGCGTGCGCCACAACCTCGGCAGCCCGGCCTGGCGCTCCCACCAGCCCATGTCCTCGCCCCGGCGGACCAGGTCGAGCAGTTCCTTGCGGCGCGCGGGCGAGACCCGGTAGTAGCCGAGCAGCGCGTTCACGTCCTCGAACTGGAGACCGCTCTTGCCGGTTTCCATGCGGCTGATCTTGCTCGCCGACACGCCGAGGACCTCGCCGACGTCCTCGCAACTGAGTTTGCGTTCCTCCCGGTACAGCCGCAGCGCGTTCGCGACCGTGCGGGACCGGACCGACGTGTACGCGTTCCCTGGCATGGCGACATATTCGCGGCACCCAATAGGTGGTGGCAATGACACCTTTGGGCTATTCGCATAACGTGTCGGCAATGTCTCAATGTGTCGATTGCTCTCTTTGTCGAAAAATCCGGAATGCAAATTGCCGATTGCCGCGGGCGGCTACCGGGCGTAGTGGTCTCCCGGCGGTACCGCACCGGCGCCCACCGCCCGTTCGACGGCCTGCGCGCGGCTCGCCACGCGCAGTTTGCGCAGGATCGCGGTGACGTGGTTGCGCACCGTCTTCGGGCTCAACCCGAGCGCGCGGGCGATCGCGTGGTCGCCACGACCGGCGACCATCAGCGCGAGCACCTGGCGCTCCCGCCCGGTGAGGTCCGGCAACGCCCCGGACCGGTCCGGCGGCGCGCCGAGCCGACCCAGCACCCGCGCCGCGATCGTCGGACCCAGGACCGCCTCGCCGTCGCCCACCGCCCGCACCGCGCGCACGACCTGCGCCGGCCGCGACCCCTTGAGCAGGTAGCCGAGCGCGCCCGCCCGCAGCGCGGCGAAGATCGACTCGTCGTCCTCGAACGTGGTCAGCACGAGCACCCCGGTGCCCGGCCGCGCCGCGACGATCCGCGCGGCGGCCGCGACCCCGTCCGCGCCCGGCAGGTTCAGCACCAGCACCACCACGTCCGGGCGCAGCTCCGCGGCCAGCGCCACGGCCTGCTCGCCTCCGCACGCCTCGCCGACCAGCTCGATGCCCGGCGCCTCCAGGAGCGTCGCGACCAGCCCGTGGCGGAAGATCGCGTGGTCGTCGGCGACCAGCGCCCTCATCGCGCCCCCGACGCCGCGCGCCCGCCCGAATTCCGGCCCACGTCGCCTCCCCAGGTCGGCGGGAAGGGGCTCCCGACCGGGAGGCACCCCCGCAGGTCAAGTCGCGCCGCACGCCCGACCCGTTTCGGCGATTCGGTCGAAATCCCACTTCAGGGGGAATCGATCGGAAACACGGTGACGCAACGACGTATCAACTCGCTCGTTCTTTGCTCCATACGGTTAGCGGATGCCACGGGAGGGTGGACGTATGAGGCAGACAGGTGGTCGGGCCGTGCTCCAGGTCCACCCGACCAGGCTGTGCAACCTCCGGTGCCTGCACTGCTACTCCAGCTCCGGGCCGGACGTGGCGGAGTCGATACCCATCGCGGTGCTGCGCCAGGTGGTGCGCGACGCCGTCGACCTCGGCTACGACGTGGTCAACGTGTCCGGCGGCGAGCCGTTCCTCTACCCCGAGCTGCCCGCGCTGCTGCGCGCCGCCCGGGACGCGGGCCTGCGCACCACCGTGACGACCAACGCGGTGGCGCTCAACCAGCGCCGGATCGGCCTGGTGCGCGGGCTGGTCGACCTGGTCGCGGTGTCGCTGGACGGCGACGCGGCCACCCACGACCGCATCCGGGACCGGACCGGGAGCTTCGACAAGGCGCTGACCGGCATCCGCCGGCTGGTCGAGGTCGGCATCCCGGTCGGCGTGGTCACCACGCTGACCCAGGGCAACGCCACCCAGCTCGGCGACGTGGCGCTGGCCGCGGCCGACTCCGGCGCGCTGCTGCTCCAGGTGCACCCGCTGGAGCCCGAGGGCGCGGCGAACCGGCTGATGCCGGGTGAACGCCCAGACGCCGTCGAACTCGCCTACGCGGCGGTCGAACTCGGCCGGATCGCCGAGGAGCACGGACTGGCCGTGCAGCTGGACGCCGTGCCCCGGACCGTGCTGACCCGCCGCCCCGGCGCGTTCATGGCCGCGCCCGTCGAGCCGGACACCCCGCTCGGCCGGTGGCTGACCCCGCTCGTGGTCGAGGCGAACGGCGCGGTGGTGCCGGTGTCCTACGGGTTCGACCGCCGCTTCTGGCTGGGCAACGTGCACGACCGCCCGCTGGCCGACCTGGCCGCCGACTGGGACCCCGACCCGTTCCTCACGCTGTGCCGGGGCACCTGGGAACGCCTGGTGAACGGCCGCACCGGACCGCTCATCCCGTGGTACGGCCACCTGGTCCGGGCGTCCCGCGCCGACGCGCCACCACCTCGGCCGCGCTCCTCGTGTTGATCACCCGCTCGGGCCCGATGCCCAGCTCCTCGGCCCGTTCGCAGCCGTAGGACACCCACTCCAGCTGACCGGGCGCGTGCGCGTCGCTGTCGATGGCGAACTCGCACCCCAGCTCGTCCGCGAGCGTCAGCAGCCTGGTCGGCGGGTCGCGCCGCTCCGGCCGGGAGTTGATCTCCACCGCGGTGCCGTGCTCCCGGCACGCCTCGAACACCGCCTTCGCGTCGAACGTCGACTCCGGCCGCCCCTTGCCCACCACCAGCCGGCCCGTGCAGTGGCCCAGCACGTCCACCCGAGGGTTGGACACCGCGGTCAGCAGCCGCTCGGTCATCTCCCTCTCCGGCATCCGCAGCTTCGAGTGCACGCTCGCCACCACGAGGTCCAGCCGCGCCAGCAGGTCCGGGTCCTGGTCCAGCGAGCCGTCGTCCAGGATGTCGACCTCGATGCCCGTCAGCACCAGGAAAGGGGCCAGTTCCACGTTCAGCTCGGCCACCACGTCCCACTGCGCGCGCAGCCGATCGGCGGACAGCCCGTTCGCCACGGTGAGCCTGGGGGAGTGGTCGGTGAGCACCACCCACTCGTGCCCCAGCGACCGCGCGGCCTCGGCCATCTCGCGGATCGGGCTGCCGCCGTCCGACCAGTCCGAGTGGGTGTGGCAGTCGCCCTTGAGCCGCGCCCGCATCGCCTGCCCGCCGAACACCGGCGCGCGCACCTTCGCCAGGTAGGACGGCTCGCGCCCGGCCAGCGCGTCGACCACGACACCCGCGGTGGACTTGCCGATGCCGGGCAGGTCGGTGAGCGTCCCGTTCGCGGCCCGCGCGGCGATCTGGTCGGCCGTCAGCTCCGCGAGCACCGCGGCGGCGGAGCGGAACGCCCGGACGCGGTAGGTGGGCTCGCCCGCGCGCTCCAATTGGAACGCCACCTGTCGCAACGCCCACACCGGGTCCACCCGTCCTGTCTACCCGAGGCGTCCCGCCCCGTCCACTGTGGACGTGCCACTGCGCCGACCCGGTGTCATCGGACTTCCGGGTCTTGCGGAGGCGTGGTCGCGGAACCCAGGATGTGCGCCATGTCCCCACGCACGCCGGTCGGCGTCGGGTCTCGGCGGCGGCCCAGCAAAGGCGACCTGACCTCGCGCGCCATCCTGGACACCGCGACGCGGTTGTTGCGCACCCGGGCACTGGAAGACATCGCCGTGGACGAACTCGCCTCGGGAGCCGGGATCTCCCGCTCCACCTTCTACTTCCACTTCGCCTCGCGCGAGGCGGTGCTGCACGCGCTGGCCACGTCCGTGCTGGACGAGCTCTACGAGGCCGCGTCGTCCTGGCTGCGCCGGGGCAGCGAGCCACCGGAGGACGCGATCCGCCGCGCGCTGGGCGCGAGCCTGGCCGTCTGGCGCGCGCACGGTCCGGTGCTGCGTGCAGCCGCACGTGCGGTGGACGACGGCATGCGCGCGTTCTGGGCGGGCGTGGGCAAGAAGTTCGTGGACGCGACCGCGCAGCAGATCGCCCTGGAACGCGCCGAGGGCACCGCCCCCGACGGCCCGGACCCGCGCTCGCTGGCCGCCGTCCTGGTGTCCATGAACGAACAGGCCTTCCTGGCCAGGACGACCGCGCGCCGCTCGGCGCGAAAGGACCGCGACCTCGTCGACACCCTGACGTGGGTGTGGCTGAACTCGGTGTACGGCCGCTAGAACAGCGCCCCGAGCGCCCGCAACGACCTCTCCATCCCCCGCGCGACCGCCCGCGCGCCGAAGAGCTTGATCAGCAAGCCCTTCCCGGCCGACGCGGGCTCCTGGAGCGACCGCAGCCGCACGAGCGTCCCATCACCGGACGCCTCCAACTCCACCCGGAACTCGGTCCGCGCCGCCAACCGGGGCGCGTCCTTCCCGTCCCACCGCTCACCCACGTGCCGCCACGCCACCACCGCGGGCCGCCGGTACTCGACCACCTCCTGGTCGACCTCGGACACCCGCCCCCGCCACCGCCCGAACACCGTCCGCCGCTCCCCGCACCCACCCCCGCCGACCACCTCGACCCGGTCGGCGAACGCGAGCCACTCGACCACCCGATCGCCCCGCGACACCACGTGCCACACCCGCTCCGGCGAGGCGTCGACCAAGCCACTGCGCACGACCTCGATCATCACCCCATCGTACTAACGTCCACAAGGGACGGTGGATCTCACCGCAACCCCCACCGGGTCAACACCGAGGCCACCACAGCCCGCCCCTCGACCGACAGCACGGGAGAGGGCGCCCGAACACCGGCCCCGCACACCCCCAACAACGCCAACGCCTCCTTCACCACGGCAACGGGATGGGGCAACTCCACCAACGGCCGCACCACGTCCCACACCGCCATCGCGCCAGGCAGGTCCCCCTTCCCCAACGCCGCGTGCAACCGCAAGGACAACTCGGGCAACACCACGGCAACAGTGGAAAGAAACCCGGAAACCCCGTACACCGAATGCCCCGGAACCCCCAACTCCCCACCCCCGCTCAACCACACGACCCGCTCCAACCCGACGTCCCGAGCCACCACCCCCGCCCGAACCGGATCCCCACCTCCGACCACCACCCCGACGACGTTGGGACACGCGTCCACCAACGCCGAAACCTCCCGAGCCGAGACGAAATCCGCCCGCACCACAACCCCGACCGAAGGAACGGAGTCGGCAAGCACCCGGTGGTACACCACCCACCCCTCCCCGACAGCCCCGACCGGCGGATGCACGAAAACCCCGTCCACCCCCCGAAACCCGGCATACCGAGCAGCCGCCACCGCAGACTCGAGATCACCCCCCACCGCCCCGAACACCACCGCCCGCCCCCGCGCGACGTCGACGGCAACATCGACAACCTGACGAACCTCCCCACCGGAAAGCCCGGAGAACTCCCCAAAATCCCCACCCGCCACCACAACGGACACCCCACCGGAAACCAACCGCTCGACCACCGCCCCAACCCCACCCCCATCCACCCGCCCAGACCCCGAAAACGGAGTCACCACCACCCCCACAACCCCACCCAACCGCCCAAACCGATCCCGTCGCCGCACCCCGAGCACGTTAAGCCGCCACCCCGCAGACCAGAAGATCCAACTCCCGCAACGACCCCCACATCCCCCAACCGGCCCAGCCCCAGAAGCGCCGCAGGGCGCGCAAGCCCAAGGCTGGGGCCTCGTGTTCTCCCCGTATGGCCTGGGCGCAGCCCAACCGCATGTGTCAAGGGGGCACATTCAGCGCTACCGCCGGCCAAACTACGAAACGGC
>NZ_JBFAEO010000054.1:0-52135 GCF_040642015.1 Actinosynnema sp. NPDC020468 | reverse complement strand
GCTTTTCGAGTTTGGGCGGCGGTCCTGGGTTCTCGGCGCCCCCGTGCCAAATGCGGTTGGGCTTCGCCCAGGCCATACGGGGAGAACACGAGGCCCCGGCGTTAAGGCAAGCGCGCCTTCGGCGCTTCTGGCTGGGGGTGTCGGGTACTGCTGGTCCGGTGGGTGGGACCGGCCGTTGGATAGGGGTGGGCTGAACGGGGCAATCGGTCCGGTTGCGGGGCTGTTGGCGGGAAGTTCCCTACCACGGCGCGGCGAACGCGGTTACCGTCGGGACGACTTTGGCGGGAAGGGGCCCATGGACTACCGGCGGTTGGCTCGTGTCTCGCGTTTGACCGCTTTGGTCGCCGTGGGGGGCGTGACGTGCCTCGTTCTCCTGCCCATCGCCATCAACACCGCCACCGGCGGGTCCGCGCCTCGGGTGCTCGGGCCGTACGCCGAGTGGTTGTGGCCGTTGCTCGCCACGCTTGCCGTCGTCACCGGCGCGCTCGCCGCGTGGGATCCCATCCGGTCGGTGTTCGTCACGCGGAACCCGGCTCATCCGGCCAACCGGGTCGCCGTGCTGGACCGGGTCGACCGGGTGGTTCGGGAACGGGTCGAGGCGTCGCTCGGGGAGCAGGTGCGGTTGAAGTTGGGTGTTGCGCCCCGGGTCGGGCCGCGGTTGCCGATCCGGTCGCGGGTTCCGCTGGTCGTCACCGGTGAACCCGGCAGTGGCAAGACCACGCTGCTGCTCGAACTCGCGACCACGCTCGTCGCGCGGGCGCACAAGGACGACAGCAGGCCCGTGCCCGTCGTCGTGGACCTCGGCACGTGGCGCGGCCGGGATTTCGGGGCCTGGCTGCTGGACGAGTTACGCCGGCGCTACCGGCTCGGGCACCGGCTGAGCCGGAACTGGCTCCGGGAGCGGCGGTTGGTGCTGCTGTTCGACGGGTTGGACGACGTGCCCGAGGGCGATCGCGGCGACTGCCTCGCCTGGATCACCGCGCTCGACCTGCCGCAGGTCGTCCTCTGCTGCTCGACCGACGACTACGAGCGCCTGCCGCGCTACGAGATCGTCCCGGTGGAACCGTTGCGCCGCACCGACGTCCTCGGGTTGATCGCCGCCTGCGAACCCCGCCTGGACAGCCTGCGCGACGCGCTGGAGAAGGACCCCGACCTCTGGGACGACGTCCGCACCCCGCTCGCCTTCGGCCTGCTGGCGCTGGCCTTCCGCGCGGGCCGCGCCGAGTACCGCGGTGTCGTGGACACCTACCTCGTGGAGTCCGCCGCGCGGCACACCAGCCCCGAGAAGACGTTGCGCGCCTTGCGCTTCCTGGCCCGCATCGCCCGGCGCCGGCACGACCTCGACGCCCGATCGGCGTTGCCCCGGCGCACGCTGTGGCTGGACTTCGTGGACCCGCCCGCCATCCACCGCCTGTTCCACCGCGCCGCGCCCGGCGCGCTCGCGGGCGGCGCGGTGGCGTTCGGGCTCACCACCGGGCTGCGGCTCGGCCTGGTCACCGCGGTCGCCACCGCCGCCGCGATGATCGCCCTGCACCGGGGCGGTTTCCCGGCGCGCCGGAAGAAGGTCAAGGCCAAGCGCACCCTCGTGGCGAGCTTCGCGGCGGGCGCGGTACTGGCCGCCGGACTGTCCACAGTGGGCGCTTTGGCGGGCGACCGGTTGGCCCGCTGGCCCGCGCTGACCACGTTCCCGCTGGTCATGCTGATCACGTTCCTGGTCGGCGCGGGCGCGATCCGGGACCGCTACTGGGCCGCCGCCGCGGCGCTCGTGCCCGCGATCGTGATGGTGTGGACGGGTCCGACCGAGGCGATGCTGGTGGGACTGGGCATGGGCCTCACCACCGGCGCGGTGCTCGGGTTCCTGCTCGGCGGGCTGGCCAAGGTGTGGCAGGACCTCGGCGGCGTGCCGGGTCGCGGACCGCGGTGGCTGCCCGTGGCCGGGCTGGTCGGCGCGGCCGGCGCGGCGGCGTTGCACGCGCCGTTGATGACCGACGCCCTCGCGCCGGTCACCGGACTGCTGGTCGGGCTGGCCGTCACGCCGATCACCGCGCGGTCGACGCTGCTGGCCGAACCGCTGGCCCGCCCGCTGGCGTTGGACGAGTTCCCGTTGCGGCGCAAGGCGTTGCTCCAATCCGCCCGGGACCGGGTGCTGCTGTTGGACCAGCACCGGTTCCCGCACAACCTGGTGCGCGACCACCTCGCCGAGTGCGACCCGTCGGACCTGGGCGCGAGCGCCGCCCGCCGCCGGTCGGCCATCAGGCCCAGCGGGTTCTCCCCCAGGGCTTGAACACCGACAGCACGGTGCTCGTCACGTAGATCGTCAGCGACACGCACGAGGCGACCAGCACGTCGCGCCCGGCCGAGCCCGCCACACCGTCCGCCGCGTCGCGCAAACCCGGTCGCAGCAGGAAGAACGTCGCCAGCACGGCCGCCACGGTGAGCGCGAACTTCGTCAGCACCCACCGGTGCCGCACCAGACCCCACTTGGTGGCGAGCGAGATCGCCACCCCGCTGGCCAGCGACCCGAGCGCGAGCGGCAGCACGACCCAGTCGCCCAGCAGCCGCATCGCCTGGTACAGCACGGGTTCCCGGAACGCCGCGACCGCCAGCACGAGGTTGCCGGCGGTCACCCCGAGCCACCCCACCGACGTGATCACGTGCAGCAGCAGGAGCGTTTTGCGCGCGGTGGGTTTCATGACGCACAGCGTGCCGGTGCCGCGGGGCCCACCGCGTCCGTCGCCGGACGACGACCCCGAATACGCCTTCGGACGTACGATCACCCGTTGTAGACCCCTCATTACAGAAAGCGCTACTCTCCGACGGGTGGGCAGACCACGGGAGTTCGACGACGCGGCAGTGGTCGACGCCGCGATGGACCTGTTCTGGTCGAAGGGTTACGAGACCACTTCGACGGAAGACCTCTGCGCCCACACCGGTTTGGGCCGCGGGAGCCTGTACAACGCCTACGGGAGCAAGCGCGGGTTGTACGAACGCGTGCTGCTGCGGTACGCCGAACTGGGGTTCGCCGAGCAGGAGGCGCTGCTCGACCGGCCGGGTCCGGTGAAGGAGCGGTTGCGGGCGCTGCTGATGGCCGCGGTCGAGTGCGACCTGGGCGATCCGCGCCGGCGCGGGTGCCTGGCGGTGAACGCGGCGGTGGACGTCGGCGGCAAGGACGACGTGGTGGCGCACCACGTGCGGCAGCAGTTCGACCGGTTGGAGGCGGCGGTGTGCCGGCTGGTGGCCGCCGGTCAGCGGCTGGGCGAGCTGGTCGCGGGCGATCCGCTGGTGGCGGCGCGGTCGTTGCTCGGGACGCTGTACGGGTTGCGCGTGCTGGGCAAGGTGACGCGCGACCGGCAGGCGCTGGTCGACGTGGTGGAGGGCGCGCTGGTCCGGCTGTGACCGGTCAGCCCGCGGGCCAGTGCGCGGGCGCGCGGACGTGCTCCGGCAGCCGGGTGGTCGGCCCGCCCAGCGCCGAGTCGAGCTGGGCCTGGGTCACGAACAGCGCGCCGCGCAGGTCCGCGCCGGTCAGCTCGGCGCCGCGCAGGTCCGCGCCGATGAGGTCGGCCCGCCGCACGTCCGCGCCGGTCAGCCGGGCGCCGATCAGGTACGCGCCGCGCAGGTTGGCCCCGCGCAGGTCCGCGCCGGACAGGTCCTTGCCGACGAGGTCCGCGCCGCGGCGTTCGTTCTTCTTGCGGCGGTGCGCGGCGCGGGCGAGTTCGCTGGCTTTCAGCAACAGGGCGTTGACCGCCTGCCAGTGCGGCCCCGCGTCGAGACCCGCCAGGTCCGCCGCCGACCCGCCGGTGAGCGCGCGGATCTCGTCGTGCCGGGCGCGCAGGTCGGCGTGCAGCGGCTTCGCCTCGGGCAGCTCGAGCGCCCTGGTCGTGTACCAGAGCAGTTCGTGCAGGTCGCGCATCACCGGGAACACGTCGAACATCGCCCGCGCCGTCGCCGGGTCCTCGCGCCAGTCGCGGCCGCCGAACGTGGCTTGCGAGACCTGCTGGCCCGCGCCGAAGCAGTCGTACACCGTGCAGCCGCGGAAACCCTTGTCCCGCAACGTGGTGTGGATGCCGCACCGGGAGTCGGCGAGCAGGTTGGGGCACGGCGTGCGCGCGGGCTTGTCCAGGGCGAAGTCGACCGACCGGCCGAACGCGGGCACCACGCAGCACAGTCCGAAACAGCGCGCGCAGTCGGCCTGGAGGTTCATCCGGCGAGCGCGTCCAGGATCTGCTGCCCGTACTTGGCCAGCTTGTTCTCCCCGACGCCGCTGATCGTGCCCAGCTCGGCCAGCGTCGTCGGGTGGTCCGCCGCGATCTGCCGCAGCGTCGCGTCGTGGAAGATCACGTACGCGGGCACGCCCTGCTCCTTGGCCTGCCCGGCCCGCCACGCCCGCAGCAGCTCGAACACCGGCTCGGCCTCGGCGGACAGCTCGACCTGCTGCGCCTTGGCCGTTTTCACCGTGCGCGTCTTCGCGGCCCGCTCGGCCTCGCGGCGCATCAGCACCTTGCGGCCCTGGTAGAGGACCTCGTCGCTCTCCGGGGTGGTGATGATCGTGGAATATTCACCCTCCACCGCGAGCAGCCCCTGGGCCAGCAACTGCCGCACGACACCGCGCCAGCCGCTCTCGTTCAGCTCCTCGCCGATGCCGAACACCTTGAGCGTGTCGTGGTCGTGCTGGATGACCTTGGGCGTCTTGCGGCCGAGCAGGATGTCGATCGTCTGGCCCGCGCCGAACTTCTGCCGCCGTTCGTTGCGCAGCCGCACCACCGTGGACAGCACCTTCTGCGCCGGCACGGTGCCGTCCCACGTCTCCGGCGGCGCGAGGCATGTGTCGCAGTTGCCGCACGGCTCGCCGGTCTGGCCGAAGTACTCCAGCAGCCGCACCCGCCGGCACCCGACCGTCTCGCACAGCGCGAGCATCGCGTCGAGGTGCTGCATGAGCTTGCGCCGGTGCGCCTGGTCGCCGTCCGAGTCGTCGATCATCTTGCGCTGCTGCACCACGTCCTGGAGCCCGTAGGCGAGCCACGCGGTGGACGGCAGCCCGTCGCGGCCCGCGCGGCCGGTCTCCTGGTAGTAGCCCTCGACGGACTTCGGCAGGTCGAGGTGGGCGACGAACCGCACGTCCGGCTTGTCGATGCCCATGCCGAACGCGATCGTCGCGACCATCACCAGCCCGTCCTCGCGCAGGAACCGCGACTGGTGCCGCGCGCGCGTGCCCGCGTCGAGGCCCGCGTGGTAGGGCAGCGCCGGGATCCCGTTCTGGGACAGGAACTCCGCGTGCTTCTCGACCGAGTTGCGGGACAGGCAGTAGACGATGCCCGCGTCGCCCCGGTGCTCGGTGCGCAGGAGCTCGAGCAGCTGCTTCTTGGGGTCGTTCTTGGGCACGATCCGGTACTGGATGTTGGGCCGGTCGAAACTGGCCACGAAGTGCTTGGCGTCCTGGAGCTTCAACCGCTCGGCGATCTCCGCGTGCGTCGCCTTCGTGGCGGTCGCGGTGAGCGCCACCCGCGGCACGTCCGGCCACCGCTCGTGCAGGTGCGACAGCGCGAGGTACTCGGGCCGGAAGTCGTGGCCCCACTGGGACACGCAGTGCGCCTCGTCGATGGCGAACAGCGCGATCCTGCCCTGGTCGAGCAACCGCACCGTCTGCTCCTGCCGCAACCTCTCGGGCGCCAGGTAGAGCAGGTCGATCTCGCCGCGCAGGAACTCGGCCTCCACGAGCGAGCGCTCGTCGGGGAACTGCGTCGAGTTGAGGAACCCGGCGCGCACGCCGAGGTCGCGCAACGCGTCGACCTGGTCCTGCATCAACGCGATGAGCGGCGACACGACCACCCCGACCCCCTCCCGCACCAGCGAGGGGATCTGGTAGCACAACGACTTCCCCCCGCCCGTGGGCATGAGGACGAGCGCGTCACCGCCCGCGACGACGTGGTCGACGATCTCCTGCTGGTCCCCGCGGAACGACTCGTACCCGAATACCTTCCGAAGGACCTCCTGCGAAGCCATGGGGCGATGGTATCGACTACCCCCGACAGCCGAGGATCACCTACTCCCCGCGCCACGCGAGGCGGAGCGGCCCGAACACCGGCGCGTCCCGGGCCGCCGCCCCGCACCCGGACGCACCGCGCAATGCCGCCGAACGGAGCAGCGGTGATCATTCTCAAATCTGATAACGTCGGGTCGTGACCACGAGGGGAACTCGGCCGGAGTTGATCCTGCATCCCGTGCGGATGCGCATCATCATGGCTCTGGCCGCGCGCCGGCACACCGCGAAGGAACTCCGCGCGCTGTTGCCGGACGTGGCACAGGCCTCCCTCTACCGACACCTCTCGGAATTGCGGGAGAACGCGGTCGTGACCGTGGTGGCGGAACGCCGCGAACACGGCGGCGCCGAGCAGGTCTACGCGTTGTCGACCGGTGCCGCGCAGTTGGCCGGCCGCGATCTGGAGAACGCGACGGTCGAGGACCACTTCCGCTATTTCGCGGCGTTCGCCGCCAACCTCATCGGTGATTTCTCGCGCTACCTCGCCCGCGGCGAACCCGATCTGGAATCCGACGGTGTCGGCTACCGCGAAGTGGTGCTGCACGTGACCGACGAGGAATTCGCCGATTTCCTGCGCGGGTTCGCCGAACTCGTCGGCCCGCTGCTGCGGAACGAGGCCGATCCCACCCGAACGGAACGTCGCCTGGCCACGGTGACCTTCCCCGTCGCTCGTCCCGAGGAGAATTCCCGATGACCTCCGGCCGGAGTTCCGAAGCCGTCGACCTGGCCACGCGGGCCCGCACCAACTCACTCGCGGTGCTGGTCGTGCCGGTCGTGCTCGGCCCGCTGCTGTGGTGGCGATTCGGGTCGCCGTCCTGGTCCGCGGTGGGCCTCGGCGCCGCGGGCTGGATCGTGGCGTTCACCCTCCGCGGCCCGCTCGGACTGGCGTTGAGCAGGACCACCACCACCAGACAGCGGGTGTCGACCGTCCTGGCGGCGGCGTCCGGACCGCTCGAGGAACTCGTCAGGCTCGCGCTGGTCCTGCTGTTCCTCACCGATCCGCCCACCGCGCTCTGGGCCGGCGCCGGGTGGGCGACGGTCGAGGTGGTCTTCACGACGGTCAACGGGCTCGTGCTGTCGTCCGTCCTCGGCCGGGACGACGAGCAGGCCCGGAAGGTGCGTGACCTCCTGGGCGAGCAGGGCATCGCCCAGGACGTGGGGTTCGGCTGGGGTGTGCTGGAGCGGGTCAGCGCCACCGCGCTGCACATCGGCTTCACGTTGACGCTGTTCGCCAACCCGTGGTGGGTCGTGCTGACCGCGCCGCTCCACTCGGCGCTCAACCTCGGGGCGCTGACGCTGGTTCGCAGGTCGGTCGCCCTCACCGAGGCGGTGATCGCGACGGCCGGCGCGCTGGTGTTCGTCGCGGGCCTGCTCCTGGCGGGACCGATCTGACGGTCCCGCCGGGAGCGGGCACCTCAGGCGCGGATCCGGCAGGTCCCGGTCCCGCCGGGGAGCCGGTGGCGGTTCCTCGCGACGACCCGGTAGGCCAGGCGCGCCGGCCGGGCGACGGGGAACGCGGTCGACCACCGACCGATCGCGCGCAGGTGGCGCGACGTGGCGGCGGCGAGCACCGCGGACAGCGCGTCGACCCCACCACGCGTCTCCCCACCCGGCGACAGCCACACCACCTCGCGGCGCACGCGGTCCTCCGGGATGCCGTTCGCCTCCAGGTCGAACACCTGGAAGGGAACGGCGCGGACACCCGGTCCGACCCGGGCGAAGATCCACTCGACGACGCGGGAGCAGAACCCGCAGTCCCCGTCGAAGATCAGCACGGCGTCACGCACCGACCTCTCCCCTCACGGTCGCGACGGCCGGAGCCGGTCCCCGCGGCGACACCCGCGGAGACCGACTCCGACCAGGTCGGATCAGCTCTTGCCGACCCCGATCAGGTCGAGGACGAGGTTGTCGGTCTTGATCTTGCTCTCGTTCTCGTACCGGGCGACGTAGATCTGGTCCTGCTTCTTGCCCTGCTCGGCCTCGACGCACCGGGTCACGCACGGCGGCGCCGTCACGTCGACCCAGAGGAACACGTAGTAGACCTCGGCGAGCACGACCAGCAGGATCGCGCACTTCTGGGAGAACTGGTCGTAGTTCTCGCCGTGGGACCCGAGCGACTCGACGGTGTCGTCGAGGGCGCCCGACAGCGCGAGCAGGCCGGCCTTCGTCTTCACCACCGACCGCGAGGTGAACGCGGTGTAGAACTCGTCCACGAGGTCGCCGTGCCGGCGCTCCAGCTCGGTGATCAGGGTGTCCTCCGCCTCCTGGGCGACGGCGGCGTCCCCGATGTTCGGGAAGTGCGCCGCCAGCTTCTCGCCCACCGGCCCGTGCCCGAAGAAGACACCGCGGATGAGGTCCCTGGAGGTGATGGTGCCGTCCTGCGTCCGGGACACGCCCGGCGCCTGGGCCGCGGCGCCGGTGGCGGCCGACGCCGTCCCGACGGCCGTACCGGCGCTCACCAGGCACAACCCCAGGACGGTGGCGAGCAGCGCCCGGGCGAACTTGTTGTTGCGTTTCATCTTTTCCCCCTCTGGAAGATGACTCAGATGCGCGACGCGGTGACCAGGTCGGACGCGAGTTCGTCCAGATCCAGGTCGGACCGGTCCGTGTCGACCACCGCGAACGGCAGTGCCACCGCGACCCACACGGCGACCGCTGCCCACGCCGCGACCAGGATCAGCACCGCGGCGCAGTCCCCACTGGCCGGCGGACCCGCGGCGACCGGAACGCCACCGAGGCCGGCAACCGCCTGGTGCAACGGGTCCACGGCGGCGACGAGCGCCTGCCGCGTCTTGCCGTGCTTGCCCGCGACGACCGCGCGGTGCAGGTTCTCCACCACGTCCGGCCTGGACGCGACCACCGCGTCGATGATCAGGTCCTCCGCCGCCGTGGTGTCGGCGGTCTCCGCCGGCAGACCCGGGAAGTGGGCGGACAGCCGCTCACCGACGGGGCCGTGACCGAAGAACGCGCCGCGGAACACGGTCCGCGCGTCGTGCGACACCGCGACCTCGACCCCGTGGCCCGCGACCGCGGGCCGCGGGCTCGCCGACGTCGCCTGCGCGACACCGGAGGCCGCCGTGGACACCAGGCCGACGATCGCGATCGCGGCCGCGAGCCTGGTCATACGCCTTGTACCGCCGAAAATAGCTCTCACAAATCATCTCCTGCACTACGCGGGAAATTTCACACCACCGAAGGCGACGCCGAACGAAGACGTCGTCGCAGAACTTCGGAGAAACCACGCGTTGTTCTTTGCCGCCTACGGCAGGAAACCCCCCCTGGGTTTGCGACTCGACTCGAATCGCCATCGGCACGCTACCAGCAACCGAGTCGGCGGAAAAGAGGATTGTTCACACGGCGAGGAAGAGCCGGCCGCCGAACGCACTTTGCTCCGTTCGGGGGTGCAGGTATCGGCGCGGCAGGGGCAGCATGGCGAGCAGTGGCCGACATCAAGGGGGGATATCGGGCTACTGGTCACACCCTTCTCTTGTTTCGTGCCGCCGACCGTCGGACAGATCCCGGTCGGCCTATTCGGCACGCTTTCGGTCTTACCGCACGGGCGGGCGCACCTTTACCGCACCGCCGGTGGACCTGTTTGCTTTCACCACTTTGGAGTGTGCATGGCTGTGGGGGCTCCTCCGCTGGAGGGAAGATCGAAAGAGGACGTCCGGGACGACGGTCAGGCGCGGCGCCGGGACAGCGCGAACCGGTTGCGCGCGCGTGCGTTGTTCCTGATCGCGATCGTCCTGGCGTTGTTCGGGACGCTGCTCTACGTCCTCGACGCCGCGCTGCCCGAGAGCTCGATGGGCCTGCCGGGACAGGACAAGCAGGCGGTCAGGGGGGTGCTGCCGGAGGGGTGGGCGTTCTTCACCCGCAGTCCCCGGGAGGACCAGCTGATCTCCTGGCGCACGACCGGCTCCGAGGGGTGGAACCGCGCCAACTCCGTCCGGAGCTGGTCGCCCGAGTCCCTCTTCGGCGCGAGCCGCGCTCCGCGGGCGCTGGACATGGAGATGGGGCGCCTGCTGGGCGACGCCTCGCGGCAGAAGGCGGTCTTCGCGGACTGCGCGGCCGACGAGTCGGCCGAGACCCTCCGGGACGTCGTGAACTCGTGCCTGGACGAGGTACCGGTGGCGGCCAAGGTCGTCAACGTCGCCTCGCCGCCGCACCTGTGCGGTCGCGTCGCCGTCAGCAAGCAGCCGCCGATGCCCTGGACGTGGGCGAAGGGCGGCGTCGAGGAGCAGATGCCGGTGCAGGTCATGAGCCTGGAGGTGCGGTGTTGAGCACCACCTCCACCACGGCCGACCCGCTCGTCCGCCTGGGTCGGTGGATCACCACCCTCACCGAGCGGTCGCCGATCACCAACACCTACGCGCTCACCAGGTCGCTGCTGGCCGCGGGCAGCCTGATCACCCTGCTGGCCAACCCGACCGGCATCCTCTTCATGCCGCAGTCGAACGCCCCGATGCCACCCCGTTGTGGTGGGGTGTCCGACATCTCGGTCTACTGCGTGGCCCCGTCCATCGGGTGGGGCAAGTGGATCTCCGTGCTGGTGCTCCTCGCGGTGCTGTCGGGCTACTTCCCCCGGCTCACGGCCATCCCGCACTGGTGGGTGTCGTTCAGCTTCCAGGCGTCGGCCTCGGTCCTCGACGGCGGCGACCAGGTCACGGCCGTGCTGAGCGCGATCCTGATCCCGATCGCCCTCTGCGACGGCCGCCGCAACCACTGGTCGGACAACCGGGACACGACGACGGATCCCGGGGAACGGGCGCGCGCCGCCCGGTTGATCGCCTGGGTCGCGGTCGGCGTCGTCCGGATCCAGGCGTCGATGCTCTACCTCCAGGCGGGCATCGCGAAGCTCGGGGTTCCCGAGTGGGCGAACGGCACCGCGATGTACTACTGGATGAACGACCCGATGTTCGGCGCGCCGCCGTGGGCCACCTGGATCCTGCAACCCTTGCTGCACAACGGACTCACCGTGGCGTTGTTCACCTGGTCCGTGGTGTTCGTCGAGGTGGTGTTCGCGGCGGGGCTCGTCGCGCCGAAGAAGTGGTGGAGACCGATCCTCCTCGTCGCGGTCGTCTTCCACGCCGGCATCGCCCTCACCATGGGCCTCGTGTCCTTCGCCTGCGCGATGATCGCGCTCGACGTGCTGTTCCTGCACCCGGCCGACAAGAACGTGTCGACCGCCCTGCCACGCCGACTCGTGAGCCGCCTGCGCCGCGCCACCGCGCGCTGAGAGCCCTGGCTCGCACTCCCGGCCGACCGGCCCGCCCTCCGCGGCACCGGTCGGCCGGGAGTTCTTCCACACCGCGCGGTGTTCCCGGCGCCCTCGGGCCGGCGCCCGGCCGACTTCCGCTCGGACGCGTCGCACGCCAAACCCGGTCCCCGCGCCGAAAACACCGCGAACGCGCGGTCCCGCGTGCCGGTGACATCGGATTCCGCGCGCCGAACGCGGACCGCGCCCGGACTTCGCCACCCGCGAGTCCGTCGAGTCGCGGTCCCGGCCGATCGCGCCCGGAGCCGGAAGAAGTCCGCGAAACCCGATCCCGCCGAAATCCCGTTCGTCCGGCAGTCGCTCCGGCGGCCACCGGCGGCAACGCCTCGGCGACCCACCTGTCGTCGGCCCGACTCGGCCCGACGCCCACACCGCGGCCATATCCCCCGCCCCGCGGCACCGGGCAGGACCGTGAGCAGCGCGGACAAAGCGAAAGGGAACAGGGCCACCCCTCAAACCCGGGGACCCTGCTCCCATCCTTGTGGTGCCCTCGGTGCGACTCGAACGCACACTGGACGGATTTTGAATCCGCTGCCTCTGCCGATTGGGCTACGAGGGCCGACGGGTGCACTCTACTCGATCAGGGTGCACCCGGATCCGCAGGGGGTCAGCTCTTCACCAGGCGGCCGATTGCGGCGGAGGCTTCGGCGATCTTTGCGTCGGCCACCTCGCCGCCCTCGGCGACGGCCTGGGCCACGCAGTGCTTCAGGTGTTCGTCCAGCAGGCCCAGGGAGACCGCCTGGAGTGCCTTCGTCGCGGCCGAGATCTGGGTCAGGACGTCGATGCAGTAGTCGTCGTTCTCGACCATCCGCTGCAAGCCCCGGACCTGACCCTCGATCCGGCGCAGGCGCTTGAGGTACGCGTCCTTGTCCGCTGTGTAACCGTGCATGCTCGCGACCTTCCCCTACCCCGGCCGGGTATCTCCGCTCTTCAGGATAGGCCACTCGACCGGGTGTGACGGGGGACACGACCTGGTCACGGGCTCGGGGGCTCACATTTCTGCGCGGTTTACTCCGCTTAATGACCCGTCCGGGGGCACCCCACACATTTGCCAAGCGAAAGGTTAGGCGATATTCCGCCGGTGCACTATGGTGTCGTCCGAAGCGTGTGGCGCAGTTACAAGTCGAGGGCAACACGCGCTATGCGAGCACACACGGAGGAACAGTGGCACAGCAGACCGTCGTCCAACTCATCGACGACCTCGACGGCAGCGAAGCCGCCGAGACCGTGACCTTCGCGCTGGACGGTGTGGAGTACTCGATCGACCTCTCGAAGGACAATGCCGACAAGCTCCGCGAGTCGTTGGCGGACTTCGTCGCCAAGGCCCGTCGGGCGGGCGGGCGCAAGCAGCGCAAGGGCACCGGCAAGAGCACGGTAAAGGCTGGTGACAAGGCCCAGGCGCAGGCCATTCGGGACTGGGCGCGGGCCCAGGGCCACCAGATCTCCGACCGCGGGCGCATTCCGCAGGGCCTGGTCGTCCAGTTCCAGGAAGCGCACGCCTCCTGACCTGGCGCCGCGAAGTCCCGGCGGTCGGCCGATACCCCGACCGCCGGGAAAGTCGCTGGTCAACGACTCGAAAGCGCTATTCAACCCGACCCGGAACGACCCGGGAACGCGGTGCCGAGGAGCCGCAGCAGCACGGTCGCCTTGACGGCCGTCTCCTCGAATTCGGCGGCCGGGTCGGACAGCGCGATGACCGCTCCGCCCACCCCGAAACTCGCCTTGTCGTGGTCCACCACCAGCGTCCTGATGACGATGCTGAAGTCGGCCGTTCCGGACAGTGAGAAGTAACCGAGCGCACCCGAGTAGACACCGCGGGGTCCGGCTTCCAGGCCATCGATGATGTGCATTGTCCGGATCTTGGGCGCCCCCGTCATGGATCCGCCGGGGAAGGCTGCCCTTACCACCGCCACGGCCGAACTACCGGCCCGAAGTCGTGCCCGAACCGTGCTCACGAGCTGGTGCACGGTCGCGTAGCTCTCCACCTCGAAGATCCGGGGCACCTCGACGCTGCCGACTTCCGCGCAATGCCCCAAGTCATTGCGAACCAGGTCCACGATCATGAGGTTCTCGGCCCGGTCCTTCGGGCTGGCGGCCAACCCCTCGCGCAAACGGCGGTCGTCCTCGGGGGTGCCGCCGCGGGGCCGGGTCCCCTTGATTGGCTCCGATTCGACAACCCCCGTTCGGTCCACCCGGATGAACCGCTCGGGTGAAGTGCTGAGCACGGAAAGCGACCCGAAACGGAGCAACGCGCCGAACGGCGCGGGGCTTTCCGACCGCAGGAAACGGTAGGCCTCCCAGGGGTCGAGCCGACCCGTCCAGGTCACCTCGTTGGTGAGGCAGACCTCGTAGCTCTCACCCGCCGTGACCGCCTCCTGGCACGCGTCCACCAGTTTCAGGTACTGCTCGCGCGAGTGCCGCAACCCGACCGCGCCACCGCCCGCGACCGGTTCCGGTGCCCGCGGCGCGTAGTGGAACCCGCGCAGGAACGACTCGGTGCGGTCCATCCAGCCGTCGTCGGAGCCGGGCAGCGCCACCAGGTACGCGCACCGCTCCCGGTGGTCGAACACCACCGCGCGGTCGGCGAACACGAACGCCGCGTCGGGTCGTCCGGACCGGTGCGCGGCCGCGCCGCCGCACTCGGCCTTCAGCTCGTACCCGAGGTAGCCGACCCAGCCGAGCGCGAACTCGAACGGCACGTCCGGCGGCACCACCCGGTTGGCCGCCAGATCGGCCTCCAGCCAGTCCAGGAACGGCCCCGGCGCCGTCACCCCGTCCACGGTCACCCGACCGGTGTCCACGTCGTACAGGGCCACCCGCGCGGCCGGCCCGGAGGCGTCGCCCAGCACGGAGAACCGCCCGCGCCCGCCGGTCCGGCTGGAGTCGAGCCAGAACGCGTGCTCGGACGCGCCGTAGAGCGCCTCGAACACCCCTTCGGGGCACGGGTGGGCGTCGACCCGCCGCACCAGCACCTCGCGCGTCACGGGCGGTTCGGGAGGCGGCGCGGCGGGAGGCAGCGCGGCGGGAGGCAGCGCGGCAGGAACCGGCACCACAGGCGGCGGCGCGACAGGAGGCGGCACGACCCGAGGTGGCGCGGACGGGCCGGCCGAGCCCGTCAGGTCGCGGAAGTTGCCCAGCAGCTCGCGGCCGTGCGCGGTGCAGATCGACTCGGGGTGGAACTGCACGCCCCACGCCGGCCGGGTCCGGTGGCGCACGCCCATCAGCACGCCGTCCGGCGTCCACGCGATCGGCTCCAGCGCCGGCGGCAGGTCCGTGACGGCCAGCGAGTGGTACCGCACGACCGGCAGCGGCGAGGGCAGACCGGCGAACACGTCCACGCCCGTGTGGGTGACGTGGTCGACCACGCCGTGCCGCGGCGGCACGAGGTCGACGGTCGCGCCCTCGGCCAGGCACAGCCCCTGGTGACCCAGGCACACGCCGAGCAGCGGCAGCGTGGTGCGGGCGATGACGTCGCGGGCCACCCCGAGGTCGGCCGGGCGCTGCGGGCGGCCCGGCCCGGGCGAGATCACCACGTTGTCGAAGTCGTCCAGCCACGAGAGCCGGAACGCGGGGTCGTCGTTGGCCACGACCACGGGCTCACGCCCGTTCACCAGTGCCAGGTGCTGGAAGAGGTTCCAGGTGAACGAGTCGTGGTTGTCGATGAGCAGGGTCCGCATGGCAGCCAGCACGGTACCGGCAGGAACACCCGAAAGGATGAGCCCGGAGAGGCCGGCCACACACCGACCTCCCCGGGCCGCGCCGGTCAGTCCAGGTGGAACTGCGGGTCGACCGCGAGCGCCACGAGCTGGTCCTGCGTCAACGGCCGGTCGGTCATGCCCGGGAGGCCGGAGTCGGCGTACTCCCGGTCCTGCTCGACCATGACGAGCGTGCCGTCGTCGTACCGGTGGAACGCGACCTGCTCGAAGCCGTACCCGGTGCCGCCGGTGACCACGGTGACCGGCTTGTCGCCGACCTTCACCTCCGCGCAGCCCGCGCCTTCCCGGGCGGGGTAGGGCACGGCCGTCACCACCTCGCACGCGATGCTCGGCAGGCGCGTGGACCCCTTGGTCTCGACCTGGACCTCGACCCTGGCCACCACGTCGCCACCGGCGTCGGTGACGGGCGTGCGCGCCAGGTACTCCCAGGTCTGCCCGCCGCCCGGCAGGTAGTCCACGAACTGGGCCTGGTGGTAGCGCATCGACTGGCCGGCGTTGCCGCGGCCCTCGGACGTGCGGTCCACCGCCTTGAGCCCCGCGGGCAGCGAGGTCGACAGCAGCTCCAGCAGCTTCAGGCCCGTCTCCGCGCGCGGGCCGTTGGCCGAGGTCCGGTCCGTCTGCCCGTTCGGCCAGGGCGTCTCGGTGGACGACGCCGAACTCGCCGGACTCGAGGGCGAGGTCGTCAACGCGGCCGCCGCGTCGACACCCCGGTTCAGGCCGGGCACCACTGCCGTGCCCGCGGCGACCGCCATCACGGCGACACCCGCGGCCACACCCGTCCACGCCGCCCGGCGCCGGCGCTGCACACGCCTGCCCCGGGCGATCGCCGCGTGCGGGTCCATCGGCGGCGGCGGGCTGCTCGCCACCAGCGCGTCCCGCAACGCGCTTCTCAGCTCGTGCTCGTTCATCGCACCTTCTCTCCGTACAGCGGGGTGATCAGGCCGCGCAGCGTCTGCAGCCCCCGCGCGGCCTGGCTTTTCACTGTTCCCTCGGAACAGCCCAACGCCCTGGCGGTCTCCTCGACCGACAGGTCCTCCCAGTACCGCAGGACGATCACCGCCCGCTGCCGCGGTGGCACCTTCGCCAACGCGCTCAGCAGCACCATCCGGTCCTCCGGTGATCCGCCGCCGGCCGCGGCCGAGTCTCCGGGTGACTCGGTCACCCGCTCCCGGCGGAACCACCCGCGCCGCAGTTCGGACACGAAGGTCCGGACCAGGGTTCTGCGGGTGTAGGCGTCGAGTGCCTCGTGCTTCTGGATCCTGAGCCACGCCACGTAGAGCTTGGCGAACGTGGCCTGCACCAGGTCCTCGGCACGGTGCCAGTCGCCGCACAGCAGGTACGCCGTGCCGCGCATGGCCTCGGACCGCGCCGCGAAGTACTCCGCGAACGCCGCGTCCCGATCACTCATCTGTCCTCCAGAGCCCGCGGTACGGGTTACACACGCCCGTCGACCTCCAGGGGGTTGCACGGCTCTCAGCATCGATCGGGGAAACTTCGCGGCATCCACCTGGGAGGCCGTTCTTGCTGTTCGTCCTGCTGTTCGCCGCGGTGCTCGGCGGAGTGCACTACTACCTCTGGCGGCGGTTGGTCCGCGACACCACCCGGACCCGGCGCGCCCGTCGGGTCGGCACGGTGGTGCTCGTCGCGCTGTACGCGCTCATGCTCGCCGCGCTGTCGCTCACCAGGGTGAGCTTCGCGGCGGGCTCGGTCGTGGCGTGGCCGGGCTACCTGTGGCTCGCGCTGGCGTTCTACCTGGCGCTCGCGCTGGCCGTGCTGGAGGTGCCCCGCGTGCTGCTCCAGCGTCGCACGGCGCCCGAGGACCCGGACCGGCGGCGGTTCATCGCCCGGTCGATCGCGGTGGCGGGCGGTGTCGCGGCGACCGGCGTGGTCGGCTACGGGATGACCGAGGCGCTGGGCGAACCGCGGCTCAAGCGGGTGCCGATCGTGCTGCCGAAGCTCGACCCGAAGCTGACCGGGTACCGCATCGCGGTGGTCAGCGACATCCACCTCGGTCCGCTGCTGGGCCGCGCGCACACCGAGCGGATCGTGCGGCTGATCAACGGCGTGGAGGCCGACCTGGTCGCGATCGTGGGCGACCTGGTCGACGGCACGGTCGAGGAGCTGGGCGAGGCGGCGGCGCCGTTGCGCGACCTCGTCAGCACGCACGGCAGCTTCTTCGTCACGGGCAACCACGAGTACTACTCCGGCGCGCAGCCGTGGCTGGCCGAGCTGGAGCGGCTGGGCGTGCACCCGTTGCGCAACGAGCGGGTGGCCGTGGAACGGGCCGGCGCGCGGTTCGACCTCGCGGGCGTCAACGACGTCACGGGCGCCGGTTTCGCCGACGGGCCGGACTTCGCGAAGGCGCTGGACGGGCGTGACGCGTCCCGCCCGGTGGTCCTGCTGGCCCACCAGCCGGTGCAGGCGCACGAGGCCGCCAGGCACGGCGTCGACCTCCAGCTGTCCGGGCACACGCACGGCGGCCAGATGTTCCCGTTCCACCTCGCGGTCGGCCTCCAGCAGCCGGTGCGCAGCGGTCTGGCCACCGTCGACGGGATGCCGGTCTACGTGAGCAACGGGGCCGGTTTCTGGGGGCCGCCGGTCCGCGTGGGCGCCCCGCCGGACGTCACGGTGGTGGAGTTGCGTCACAAACTCGCCGCCGGGTAGAGCTTTCTGCCCCGAAACCGCCTACAGTGGATGGCCGTGCGTTCCGGCGGTTGTGGAGGGGGACCCCTAGCGAGATGAAGACGAGCTTTGCCGATGACCAGCGGCTTTCCGAGGCAACAGCTCGTATTCGTCGTTTCCTGGACCATGAGCAACCCGAGACACCTTGTCTGGTGATCGATCTGCCCACGGTCCGCGACCGGTTCACCGCGCTGCGTGACGCGCTGCCGCACGTCGGGATCTTCTACGCCGTCAAGGCGAATCCCACGCCGGACGTCGTGGGCCTGTTGGCCCAGGCGGGTTCGAGCTTCGACGTGGCGAGTCCGAACGAGATCGACCTGTGCCTGGAGCAGGGCGCGTCACCGGACGTGATCTCGTTCAGCAACCCCATCAAGAAGGCGCGGGACATCGCCTACGCCCACGCCAAGGGCGTGCGGATCTTCGTGTCGGACAGCGAGCACGACGTGCGCGCGCTGGCCGAGCACGCGCCGGGCGCCAAGGTGATGCTGCGGATCCTGGTGAACAGCAAGGGATCCACCTACCCGTTCGGGAAGAAGTTCGGCTGTTCGCCCGAAATGGCGACGGATCTGCTGCGGCTGGCGCGCGACCTCGGCCTGCGACCGCTCGGCGTGGCGTTCCACGCGGGCTCCCAGCAGCTGGACCCGAACGGCTGGGACGCCGCGATCGCCGACGCCGCCGAGGTGACGCTGAAGCTGCGCGCCGAGGGCCTCGTGCTGTCCACCGTGAACCTGGGCGGCGGGCTGCCGGCCGGTTACCTCGAGCAGCCTCCCCCGCTGGCCGAGTACGCCGCGGCCATCACCGCGTCGATCACCCGTCACTTCGGCGACATCCCGCTCGAGGTGATGATCGAGCCGGGTCGCGCTATCGTGGCCGAGTCCGGCCTGATCCGGTCCGAGGTCGTGCTGGTGGCGCGGAAGTCCTATTCGGACGAACGCCGCTGGGTGTTCCTGGACATCGGCCGCTACGGCGGCCTGGCCGAGACCGAGGGCGAGGCCATCGCCTACCCCTTGCGCACGACCAGGGACGGCGGACCGGTGGGACCGGTCGTGCTCGCCGGCCCGACCTGCGACGCGGACGACGTGCTGTACCAGAACACGTGCTACCACCTGCCGCTCGACCTCCGGGCGGGCGACCACGTCGACCTGCTCGGCGCGGGCGCGTACACGTCGAGCTACTCCTCCGTGGCCTTCAACGGCTTCCCGCCGTTGGCCACCCACTGCGTGCGGTAAACCCGCACCCCCGGATCGCCCGAGGCACGACCCCTTCTGAAGATGTTTGGAGTGATTGATGTCCGAACTCCCGTGCGAGCCCGAGCCGGTTGGCTTGTTCGCAGGACAGCACGTACTCGCCGAGCTGGAAGGCGTGAGCCCGGAACTGCTGGACGACGAGCAGTTCCTGCGACACGCGCTCGGCGAAGCTCTCACCCAGGCTGACGCCACGGTGTTGGAGGTGGTCTCCAAGCAGTTCGACCCGCAGGGGGTCACGGTGCTGGCCCTGCTGTCGGAGTCGCACGCGTCCATCCACACCTATCCGGAAGTCGGAGCGGTCTTCGTGGACGTTTTCACCTGCGGCACGCGCGCCAAACCCGCGCTCGCGGTTCAGCTGCTGGCCGACGCGCTGGGAGCTGTGTCCGCACGGACGGACATGGTCAGCCGGGGACACCGCGTCCCCGCGCTCATCGGTGAGGAGAAGTCTTGATCCGCGAACCCCTCGCGGCCGGTTTGACCAGGGACTGGGACGTCGAGGAAGTCGTGGTCGACACGAACACGGCGTTCCAGCACCTGGTGATCGCCCGCACCTCGCAGGGCCTCTCGCTGTTCTGCGACAACGACCGGCAGAGCACCGAGTTCAGCCAGTTGACCTACCACGAGGCGCTGATGGTCCCGGCGCTGCTGCTCGCCGACAAGGTCGAGCGGGTGCTGGTCATCGGTTCCAGCGAGGGTGTCGTCTGCCAGATGGCGGTCGACGCGGGCGCGTCGGTGGTCGACCACATCGACATCGACGAGCAGGCCGTGAAGCTGTGCGCCGAGCACCTGCCCTACGGCTACACGCCCGACCAGTTGGCGTTGGCGGAGAAGGGCGAGGGAGAGATCCGCGTCCGGTACGTCGACGGTTACGAGTACATCCGCACCACCTCCGAGCGCTACGACATCGTCCTGGTGGACCTGCCGGACGAGCGCGAGGAGGAGGCTCAGCACAACCGCCTGTACGGCAGCGAGTTCCTCGGCCTGTGCAAGGCGCTGCTCGCGCCGGGCGGTGTCGTGGTGTCGCAGGCGGGCTGCCAGACCATGTGGCGCAACACCACGCTGGTCCGCATGTGGCAGCGGTTCAACGACGTGTTCGGCACGGTCGCGTACTACGGCTCGGACGAGCACGAGTGGGCGTACCTGTTCGGCCGCGCGGACGAGGTCGCCGACCCGACCGGGCTGATGGTCGAACGCCTGGCCACGAGCGGCTACCGGCCCGAGACGATCGACGACCTGGCCCTGCTGGGCAACTCGATCCCGCCGTACCTGGTGCGGCACTCCCTGGCCTGACGAAGTCGAAGGGCCGCCCCGGTTTCACCGACCGGGGCGGCCCTTCGCGCTATCCCAGGGACTTCTTCAGGAAGTCCACCTGGAGCAGCAGGAGGTTCTCCGCCACCTGCTCCTGCGGCGTCATGTGCGTGACGCCGGACAGCGGCAGCACGGTGTGCGGCCGGCCCGCCGCGAGCAGCGCGCTCGAGAGCCGCAGCGTGTGCGCGGCCACCACGTTGTCGTCGGCCAGCCCGTGCACGATCATCAGCGCGCCGCGCAACCCGGGCGCGTCGGTGATGAGCGAGTTGGCCTCGTACACCTCGGGCCTGTCGTTCGGGTCGCCCAGGTACCGCTCGGTGTAGTGGGTGTCGTAGAGCCGCCAGTCGGTGACCGGCGCGCCCGCGACCGCCGCGTGGAACACGTCCGGCCGGCGCAGCACGGCCAGCGCCGCGAGGTAGCCGCCGTAGGACCAGCCCTGGATCGCCACCCGACCGAGGTCGAGGTCGGGCTCCTGCTCCGCCACCGCGTGCAGCGCGTCGACCTGGTCGGCGAGCGTGACGCCGGCGAAGTCGAACGCGATCTCCCGCTCCCACGCCGGACCGCGGCCGGGCGTGCCGCGGCCGTCGACCACGAGCACCGCGAAACCCTGGTCCGCCAACCACTGCGAGGCCAGGTAGGCGTTGCGCGCGGACAGCACCCGCTGCGCGTGCGGACCGCCGTACGGGTCCAGCAGCACCGGCAGCCTCGTGCCCGGCACGTGCCCGGTCGGGAACAGCAGCGCCGCCCGCAGCTTCCGCTCCCCCACGGTCAGCAGCCGCGGCCGGGGCGTCAGCACGGGGGTTTCCGCGTGCGAGGCGATCGTGCCGCCCTTGACGGTGACCTTGCGGCCGAAGTGGTCGAGTCCGGCCGAGGACAGCACCAGCGCGTCGCCGCCGCGCACCGCGGTGTGCACACCGTCCTCGGTGGACAGACGTTCGACCGACCCCGCGGTGACCCGGTACACGTGCTCCTGGGTCGAGTCCTCGGCCGACGCGGTGATCAGCACGTCCACTTCGGACACGTCGAGCACCGACCGCACCTGGAGCCCGTCCGGCGTCCACGCCCGGTCGTCGGCCAGCAGCACGTTCGTGTCGCCGCGCGGCACCACCCGCAGCAGCGCGCCGCCCGGGTGCCACCGCGGCACGCCGGGCACGATCTCCAGCCAGCGCTCGTCGGTGTCCTCCGCGAGCACCTCGACGCCGCCGGTCGCCGGGTCGACGGCGAGCACCCGCACGGTCCGCTGGTCGCGCGACTGGACCTCGAGCAGCGGCGCGCCGAGCGCGGACCAGTGCGCGGAGGCCAGGTACGGCGAGGCCTCGTTGTCCCACCGCACCTCGACCCGACCGGCCGGGCCGAACACGAAGGCCTGGACGACGGCGTTCGGCGTGCCCGCCGACGGGTAGGCGACCTCGGTCGCGGGCGTGCCGGGGTTGGCCGGGTCGGCGATGTGCCAGCGCGCCACCGGCGCGTTGTCCACCCGCGCGACCAGCAGCTGCTCGCCGTCCGGGGAGAACCAGTACCCGCGGAACCGGCTCATCTCCTCGGCCGCGATGAACTCGGCGAGACCCCACGTGACGTCGGCGCCGTCCGGTTCGGCCACCACCCGGTCCTCGCCGGTGGCCAGGTCGACGACGTGCAGCGCGCCGCCGACCACGTACCCGACCCTGCGGCCGGTCGGGTCCAGCCGCGGGTCCGCGACCGCGCCCGCCACGGGCAGCTCGCGCACCGCGCCGGTGCCCAGCTCGACCACGAACAGCCGCCCGGACAGCGCGAACACGGCCTGCGTCACGTCGGCGTCGGTGGCGTACCCGACGATGCCGGCCGCCTGCTCGCGGCTGCGCTCGCGCCGGGCGCGCTCCTCCGGCGACAGGTCCTCCGGGTCGGTGAGCAGCGTCCCGGGATCGACCAGGAGCTTCTCCTCACGCGTCGCGGTGTCGTACGCCCACAACCCGTTGGCCCGACCCGACGCGGTGCGCAGGAAGTACACGACGCCGCCGTCGGGTGAGGCGGTGAAGGTGCGCGGCGCCCCGAGGGTGAACCGCTGGGTGCGCGCCTGTTGGCGCGGGAAGGATGTCTCGTTGCCCACCCCGACACCCTAATGACCCGGGAGGTCGGCCGGGCGGGTGGCGGTCGTGGCGGGTGCGTGGGCGCGCACCCTCGTGCGCAAACGCTTGCCCACCAAGCCGATCACGTCGGTTCGCCGGATCCCCGGGCACCCGGGCGATTAGTCTGCGCCGTATGCGCGCGATGTGGGCACTGGTGGCGTTGGCGGTCGCGGGCTGCTCGTCCGGTCCGGACCCGCGGTTCCTGCCCGACGCGACGAAGACCCAGTCGGCGGCCGAGGTCGAGGCGAACACCGGTGTCCGGCTGCCCGTCGGCGCGCTGTTCCTCTCGGGCGCGCGGGTCGAACTCGCGGGCGGCCTGGACACCCGCACCGTCGCGCGGTTCCGGATCGACGCGGACGGACTGCCGGAGTTCCTCTCCGCCAACGGCTTCCCCGACCTCACCCCCGACCGGCGCGCGGTCACCGACGGGGACCTGCCGGACAGCGGCACCTGGCGCCCGGACCAGGCGACGAGGGTCGCCGGGGTGGTCGACGGGTCGCGCAAGGTCATGGTGGAGCTCGACCACCCCGGCGAGGTCACCGTCTACCTGGTCACCTCGCAGTCCTAGGAGGCAGCGGGAAGAAGCCGCTGGTGCGCTCCACGTACTCCTTGTAGCCGGGCCGCCGGGACGCGATGTCCTTCTCCAGCACCGGTTTCCCGCTGCCCTTCGCGAGCAGCAACGTCATCACCACCGGGCTCAGCACGAAGTACAGGCCGGTCCACGAGGCGCAGGCGAACAGGAACAGGCCCCACCACAGCGTCGCGTCGCCGAAGTAGTTGGGGTGCCTGGTGTAGCGCCACAACCCGCGGTCCATCACCGCGCCCTTGTTCGCCGGATCGGCCTTGAACGCGGCCAACTGCCGGTCGCCGACCGCCTCGAAGGCGAACCCGACCGCCCACAGCGCGATCGCCACCACGTCCAGCACGCCGAACGCCGCGCCGAGGTACTGCGCGTACTGCACGGGCAGCGACACGAACAGCATGATCGCGGCCTGGAGCAGGTACACCCGGTACATCTTCGCGAGCGGGTTCCCCTTGGCGCGCCGGTACATGTCGACGTAGCGGCGGTCCTCCTCCTTGCCGCGGTTGCGGGAGTGGATGTGCCACCCGAGCCGCAGGCCCCACACCACCGTCAGCGCGGTCACCACGAGCCCGCGCGCGGTGTGCGGCGACAGCGCGAAACTCAGCGCCGCGATCACCGCGAAACCCGGGCCCCACACCGAGTCGATCAGGTCGAAGCGCTTGCGGCTCGCGGCGTAGCCGAACAGCGCGGTGATCAGCGCGAGCACCGCCACGACCGACCACAGGACGTTCCAGCCGAAGGTCATCGGGCCCACTCCCGGGTCGCGGGCATCCCGCTCGCGCCACGCGAGTCCGTGCGCACGGCCAAGATCTGGTCCACGCCCATCCGCCCCTCCTCGAACGTCAACGCGCCGCCCGCCAGGTACAGCCGCCACACCCTGGCCTGACCCTCGCCGACCAGCCCGACGGCCTCGTCCCAGTGCCGCTCCAGTGTGTCCGCCCACGCCCGGACCGTCCACACGTAGTGCTCGCGCAGCGCCTCGACGTCGCGGATCTCGAACCCGGCGCGCTCCAGGTGCGCGGTGGTCCGGCTGACCGGGCGCATGTGCATGTCCGGCGCCACGTACGACTCGATGAACGCGCCGCCGCCCGGCTGGTTCGTGCCGCGGGACATCTGCTGGAGCAGCAGCCGTCCGGTCGGCTTGAGCAGCCGGTGCAGCGCGGAGGCGTACTCGGGGTAGTTCTCCTCGCCGACGTGCTCGCCCATCTCGATGGTGGAGATCGCGTCGAACGGCTCCTCGTCCACCTCGCGGTAGTCCTGGAGCCGCACCTCGACCAGGTCCTCCAGGCCCTCCTCGGCGATCCGGCCGAGGATGTGCTGCCGCTGCTGCGCGGAGATCGTCACGCCGGTCGCCCGCACGCCGAAGTGCTTGGCCGCGTGGACGATCATCGAGCCCCAGCCGCAGCCCACGTCCAGCAGCCGCATCCCCGGGCGCAGGCCGAGCTTGCGGCACACCAGGTCCAGCTTCGCGTGCTGCGCCTGCTCGACGGTGAGGTCGGGCGAGGTGTAGTACGCGCACGAGTAGGCCATGCTCGGGTCGAGCACGAGCCGGTAGAACGCGTTGCTCAGGTCGTAGTGGTGCGAGATGGCGTCCCGGTCCCGGTCGCGGGTGTGCAGCCGGCCGGACAGCCGGGCCTCCTCGCCGGGCGCGGCGGGGCGCGGTCCGATCGCGCCGAGCTTGAGCGCGACGCCCAGCGCGCCGAGCACGTCGACGGCCTTCGGCTTGCGCAGCGCGCCACCGCGCGCCAGTTCCCAGAACTTCCTCAACCCCTCGGTCAGGTCACCCTCGACGTCCAGCTCGCCCGCGACGTACGCGCGCGAGAGACCCAGCTCGTCGGGGTTCCACAGCAGCCTGCGCAGCGCCCTCCTCGACCGGATCACGGCGACCGGTCCGTCCTGCGGGCCTGCGGTGCTGCCGTCCCACGCGCGCAGGCCGATCGGCAGCCGGGCGCCCAGCACGCGTTCGACCACTGAGGCGAGTTGACCGGCCACGCCGGCGGTTGCGACCACCACGGAATCCTCCTCGAAACCTCTGCTGATCGACGTTCGGGCGAACCCCTGACTTGGTTCGCACTCCGTCGACCGGGTGAACCCGGCCCCGGACGTGCCCGTAGTCAGCGGTGGAGCGAATTGGACCGAGTGAGGAGTGAGTGTGATCCGACGAAACCGCATCGCCATCGCCGTCGCGGGCGGCCTGGCGGCTGTGCTCGCACTGGTCGTGTACACCTCGAACGCCTCCGGTGTGGACAACCGGAACGTCGCCCAAACCGGTCAGGCGCAACCCCTCCAGGCGCAGGCCGCGCCGGAGGACTACGGCACGGACGCGCCGTTGGCGCCACCCACCAGCGAGGAGCCGACCACCACGACCGAGCCGCCGCAGGCACAGGCCGCACCCGCGCAGGACCCGGCGATCGCGGTCGTGGGCACCAGCGTCCCCAAGATGGGCGACGTCGTGCAGGACGGCGACGGCCGCACGCTCTACCGGTTCGACAAGGACACGCCGAACCCGGCGAAGTCCAACTGCGAGGCCAAGTGCGCGGAGACCTGGCCGCCGCTGCTGGTGACCGGCAAGCCGCGGATCGAGGGCGTGGACGCCGCGATCGTGTCGACGGTGAAGCGGGCCGACGGCTCCGAGCAGGTCACCATCGCGGGCTGGCCGGTGTACACGTACTCGAAGGACGACGGCCCGGGCAAGTGGAAGGGCCAGGGCGTCGGCGGCACGTGGTTCGTGATCCAGCCCGACGGCAAGCGCAACGTCCAGTGCCTGCCCGCGGGCGTCACAGCCCCTCCGGCCGCTTGAGCCACCCGGAAAAAGCCACCAGGAAAAGCCGTGATCCCCGGCCGGGAAAGTCGGCCGGGGATCACGTGACTCGACTCAGAGGACCCTGACGGCCTCTTCGAAGTCCAGGCGCGGGTTGCGCGGGAACGTCGCCGAGTGGTCGGGGTGGCCGATGTTGACGACCACCAGCGGCAGCTGCTCGGTGCCGGCGAAGAACTCCTGGCGGACGCCCTCGGCGTCGAAGCCGGTCATCGGGCCGGCCGCGAGGCCCGCCGCGCGCACGCCCACGATGAAGTAGCCGGCCTGGAGCAGCGCGTTCAGCTTCGCGGCCTCGGTGCGGCGGGTGTCGTCGGCGAACGCGTCCTTGGCGCCCGGGAAGTGCGGGAACGTCTTCGCGAAGTGCTCGTGGAAGTCGGTGTCCGCGGCCAGGATCGCGACGACGGGCGCGGTGCCGGTCTTGGCGCGGTTGCCCTCGCCCATGTGCGGCAGCAGCCGGGCCTTCGCCTCGTCGGACCGCACGAACACCACCCGGAGGGGCTGGTTGTTCATGCTGGTCGGGCCCCACTTGATCAGCTCGTAGACCTCGCGCAGCTCCTCGTCGGTCACCGGGTCGGCGGTGAAGGCGTTCGCCGTGCGGGCCTCGCGGAACAGCAGGTCCTGGGCCTCGGGGGAGAGGGCCAGGTTGTCGAGCGTCGAGGTCATCGTTCCTTCTTTCGGTCGTCCCGTACGCGGGGGATGCGTACGGGACCAACCTAGATGAACTCTCAACTATTTCGGCGAGTTGCGATCGTCACAGCGCCCGACTCACGGCGCCCCGCCCACCGCGCCGGGACCACAGTGCCCGGATCGCGGCGACCGGATCACAGCGACGGGTACAGCGGGTGCTTCGCGGCCAGCACCTCGACCCGCGACCGCAGTTCGGCCAGGTCGGCCGACGGCAGCAGCGCGCTCGCGATGACGTCCGCCACCTCGGTGAAGTCCTCGGCGCCGAACCCGCGGGTGGCCAGCGCCGGCGTGCCGATCCGCAGGCCGGAGGTGACCATCGGCGGACGCGGGTCGTTCGGCACCGCGTTGCGGTTGACCGTGATCCCCACCTCGTGCAGCCGGTCCTCGGCCTGCTTGCCGTCCAGCTCGGACCCGACCAGGTCGACCAGCACGAGGTGCACGTCCGTACCGCCCGTGAGCACCTTCACACCCGCCGCCGCGGTGTCCTCACGGGACAGTCGGTCGGCCAGGATCCGCGCGCCTTCGAGGGTCCGGCGCTGGCGGTCGGCGAACTCGGGCGACGCGGCGTGCTTGAACGCCACCGCCTTGCCCGCGATCACGTGCTCCAGCGGACCGCCCTGCTGGCCGGGGAACACCGCCGAGTTGATCTTCTTGGCGAGGTCGGCCTCGTTGGTCAGGATCACGCCGCCGCGCGGGCCGCCGAGCGTCTTGTGCGTCGTCGTCGTCGTGACGTGCGCGTGCGGCACCGGGCTCGGGTGCAGCCCCGCCGCCACCAGGCCGGCGAAGTGCGCCATGTCCACCATCAGGTACGCGCCCACCGAGTCGGCGATCCGGCGGAACTCGGCGAAGTCCAGCTGCCGCGGGTAGGCCGACCAGCCCGCCACGATCAGCTTCGGCCGGTGCTCCTGCGCCAGCGCCTCGACCTCGGCCAGGTCCACCAGACCGTCCACATCGGACACGTGGTACGGCACGACGTTGTACAGCTTGCCGGAGAAGTTGATCCGCATGCCGTGCGTCAGGTGGCCGCCGTGCGCGAGGTCCAGGCCGAGGATCGTGTCGCCGGGCTGGAGCAGCGCGAACATGGCGGACGCGTTGGCCTGCGCGCCCGAGTGCGGCTGCACGTTGGCGAAACCGGCGCCGAACAGCGCCTTGACCCGCTCGATCGCCAGCCGCTCGATCACGTCGACGTGCTCGCAGCCGCCGTAGTAGCGACGACCCGGGTACCCCTCGGCGTACTTGTTGGTGAGCACCGAGCCCTGCGCCTCGAGCACCGACACCGGGGTGAAGTTCTCCGAGGCGATCATCTCCAACGTGCTCTGCTGCCGGCCCAGCTCGGCGGCCACCGCCTGCGCGACCTCCGGGTCGAACTCCGCGAGGGAGGTGTTGAAGTGCTCCGACATGGTCCAGGCTCCCTTAAGAGTTGCGCTTGTAGAACGGCAGTGCGACGACCTCGACCGGTTCGCGCCTGCCACGGACGTCGACGGACAACTGCGTGCCGGGCTGGGCGTTCGCCTTGGTGACGTACGCCATCGCGACCGAGTAGCCCAGCGTGGGCGACAGCGCGCCGCTGGTGATCTCGCCGATGGGCGTGCCCTCCGCGTCGAGCACGGGGTAGCCGTGCCGCGGCGCGCGCCGGGAGGTGGTCGTGAGGCCGACCAGGGTGGTGTCGACGTCGCCGAGCTTCTCCAGCGCTTCCCGGCCGACGAAGTCGCCCGGCTTGTCGAACTTCACCACGCGACCGAGGTTGGCGTGGAAGGGGGTGCGGTCGAGGCCGAGTTCGTTGCCGTACAGCGGCATGCCGGCCTCCAGGCGCAGCGTGTCGCGGCAGCCGAGGCCCGCCGGCCTCAGGTCGTGCGCGGCGCCCGCCTCCAGCAGCGCGCGCCACACGTGCGGCGCGTCGGCGGGCGCGGTGAACAGCTCGAAGCCGTCCTCGCCGGTGTAGCCCGTGCGCGCCAGCAGCACCGGGCGGCCCGCGACCTGCGACCGGTACGACGCGTAGTACTTGACCGTGCCGAGGTCGGTCGGCGTGAGGCCCTCCAGGATCGCGAGCGACGCCGGGCCCTGCACCGCGAGCAGCGCGTAGTCCGCCGAGCGGTCGGCGACCTCGGTGTCGAAGCCCTGCGCCCGCGCCACGATCGCCTCGTGCACCACGGCGGCGTTGGAGGCGTTCGCGACGACCAGGAACTCCTGGTCGCCCAGCCGGTAGACGATCAGGTCGTCCACCACGCCGCCGTCGGCCTCGCAGATCATGGTGTAGCGGGCGCGGCCGACGCCGATCGCGGACGAGTGGCCCACCAACGCGTAGTCCAGCGCCTTGCCCGCCTCGGGGCCGGTGAGCACGATCTCACCCATGTGGGTCAGGTCGAACAGGCCCGCCGAGGTGCGGACCGCGTGGTGCTCGGCCAGTTCGCTCTCGTAGCGCAGGGGCATCCGCCAGCCCGCGAAGTCGGTGAACTGGGCGCCCAGCGCCTCGTGCTCGGCGTGCAAGGGCGTCCGACGGCTTTCCACGGGGTTCCTCCCTGGTGGGCGCACGGCAGTGCGACCGACCTGTGCGGCCGGTCTGCCGGTACGAAGGATGACACGGTCCATCGGAGACTCCTCGTCGAGAGCGAGCCTCCCCCTCTGTCATGAGCCTGAGAGCTTCGCCGCTGCGTTCGGGCAGCGGCTTGCACCGTGGGCGAGGCTTGCGCCTGCTTTCCAGAGTTGCCTTCGTCGGGCGGTAGCTGTGCCTGAGAGATTCCGGGGAGGAGTTGCTCCTTCGGCGCCCCTGCTCTCCAGGGGACTCTCCCGCGCGACATCGACGGCCGTGTTCAGTTGGTGGCCCAGACGCTAGGCGTGCCGGGGTCGGCGGTCAACCGGCGGCTCACAGCGCGCGGTCGGCGCGGACGCTCTCCACGACCTTGCGCTCGGCGTAGAAGGACACGAACGGAATCGTGCCGGCCAGCAGGACCAGGGCCGTGCCCTTGATCGACCAGCGGGACTTGAGCGCCAGGTCGACGGTCAGCACCAGGTAGACGGCGTAGAGGAAGCCGTGCACCGGACCGACGACGGCCATCATCCCGGAGTTGCCGCCGAGGTACTTGACGAACATCGCGGCCACGAGCACCAGCAGGCCGACACCCACCACGTAAGCCATGAACCTGAACCGGCTCAGCGCACCGCTCATCGCCCTACCTTCACCTCACCGCGTGTCCCGCGCGTGGAGTGCCGCGAGGAAGCGGTTGTAGGCCGCGTGCTCGTCGTCCTCGTCGTCGTGCGCGGGTGATCCGACGGGTGCCACGGTAACGGGCGGGGTCACGGGCTCGGCCACCGGCTCCTGGGCGATGCGGGCCTTGTTCCGGGCGTCCAACCGGCGGATGCGCCACACCATGAAGGCCGGGAAGAGGCCGAAGAGGGGCCACTGGAAGACGTAGCCGAGGTTCTGGAACGTGCCGCCGGCCTCGGAGAAGCGCTCCCACTGCCAGTAGGCGAGGCCGCAGCAGACGGCCAGCGAGAGCAGGCACACGACCGCGATACCGACCCGCTTGGGGGTGACGACGGCGCTGCCCATGCCCTCGATCGTACTTCGCGGGGTCGAGCACCCGACCACCCGCGTCAGGACGGCCGCGCGATCATCCGCGCGGCATCCCCTTCGGGACTGGGGCTCCCGGTTGCGGCGCCAAGAGCCCACTCCCCTTGCCGGCCCTGGGGCTCCCTTGACGGCGGAGCCCTCGGGTCGTCCCCGAACTCGTTCCCGCTAGGCCACGCCGTCCCGGCGTTGCCTCTGCAACCTGGCCACACACCAGGCCGCCGCACTGCCCCGACGCAGGTGCTGGAGCACCGTCATCGGTCCGAGACGTCGACCGAGGTCGGCGGGGCTCAGCCCGGCCGCCCGGTAGTCGAGCGCGCGCTGGTCCAACGGGCTGATGCCCGCGTCCCACCACGCTTCCGCCTCCGTCAGGTCGCCCACCAGCTGCCAGTAGCTGGCGGCGGCCGCGAGGAGGACCTCGGGCACCTCGGGTGCCCGCTTCCTCATCGCCACGACGTACGCCGGGTCCGCGGATTCGACCCGCATCACCCCGCGGTTGCCGCCGGTCGCCCGCTGCACGGGGATCCCCGGTGACGGCGGGGCCTCGGCGAGCCACGCGTCCTTGATCCGGTTCACCTCTTGCAGCTCGGCGTCGTCCGAGCGCTCAGCCGCCCACTGCCGCAGCAGCTCGTCGACTCCGGAGTCCTCGACCATTCTGCCTCCTCGTCGGTCGAAGATCAGCCAATGCAGCGCACCGTATTAGCGGGTACCGACAACCGCTAGACCCTTGTTCGGCCAAAACCCTGTTACCAGGGCGTTATAGCCCTCATTCCACCCATACGGTGCAACGCCGGCGGCCCCCGACCACCGTGGGTGACCCCGGCCGTCGAACACCTATGCGAAGAGGCTGCGGACGAACGTCAGGATGGACTCGGCGCCGTCCCGCAGCCCGCCGAGGGCCGCCTTGACCGCCTGGGCGGACTGGTCGGGCTGGGTGATCAGGAAGAACAACACCAGCGCGACGACCGCCAGCGTCACCACCTTCTTGAGGTTCACTGAATGCCTCTCCGTCCGTTGACAGGTGCCGGTTGGGCGCGTCGAGGCGTGCCTCGTCACCCGCCATGGTCCCCCATTCACCCGGATGACAACCCTCGAACCGCCGACATCCCACGTCCGGCCGCATGTCGGAGCACGCTGCCACGCCGAGCGAGCGCCGGCGTCACCCGAACGGACGATCAAGAACAGGCCGCCGTCCGTCGATGCTGTGGGTACGAGCACATCGCTCACCTCCCCGCACGAACCCCGAGGTGCCGCACCACCGTCTTCTCTCCAGGCCCTGTCACCCAGTTGCGCGGCACCCACCACACCGCGTGACCGTGGTCAATGAAGGCCGACACCATTTCAGGCGACACCTTCACCGCTTTGTTGCGCCCTTTTTCAGACCAATCCTCACCAGACCAATCCCTTTTTCCGCCGGGGTGCGGTCCCCGGCTCGGGGCACCCGGCCTCCCGAACGAGTGGTCCCGATCGAGTGGGCGGCCCCACCCGCCGGAGCCCGCGCCCCACCCCGTCCCGACGGCCCGGAACCGAATCGGCCTCGGATTTTCCCGGCGGAACGCGACAACCGCCGCCTTCCGGACACCCGACCCCGGATTCCGCCCCACCGCCACCCGCCGGACCAGCGTGGACACGCGACCACCGCGCGCGGGCCCGGCACACCGCCCCCGCAGTCCAGACCACCCCGCCGCGGCGCGCCGACCCACGAGGCCGACCACCGGCGTAGCGCGGCACCCGGGGCACCGTCACCACAGGCGACCGCGAGCGTGCGCGACCCGGGTCCGGAGCGGCCGGCGAGCAGCCCGAACCCCCCGCCCGCACGGCGCCTTCCCCGGGCGGGAGGCCCCGGCGGCCGCGACCCGACCGGAGGCGTCAGGTCGGACGACCGGCCAACCCTCGGCGTCCCGGTGTCAGGCCACCACGCCCGCGGCACGAAGCGCGTCGACCTCGGCCTCCGCGTAGCCGGCCTCCGCCAGGACCTCCGCGGTGTGCTCGCCCTGCCTCGGCGGCGGGGCGGGCACCGCGGCCGGGGTGCGGGCGAAGCGGGGTGCCGGTGCGGGTTGGGGGATGCCGGCGATGTCCACGAAGGTCGACCTCGCCTGGTTGTGGGGGTGGGACGGTGCTTCCCGCGGGGTCAGCACGGGGGCGAGGCAGGCGTCGCGGCCGGCGGCCAGGGCGGCCCACTCGTCGCGCGGGCGGGTGGCCACGGCGGCGGCGATCAGGGTGCGGAGGTGGGGCCAGGTGCTCGGGTCGTTGCGGTCCGGGAGGTCGGGCGGCAGGTCCAGCAGGGCGACCAGGTCCGCGTAGAACTTCTCCTCCAGGGCGCCGATCGCGACGAAACCGCCGTCCGACGCCTCGTACACGTCGTAGAACGGGGCGCCGCCGTCGAGCAGGTTCCCGCCGCGGCCGCCCGGCCACGCGCCGGACGACGCCATGCTGTGCACGAACGTGGTCAGCAGCGCCGCGCCGTCCACCATCGCCGCGTCCACGACCTGGCCCCGGCCCGAGCGCGACCGCTCGTACAGGGCGGCCAGCACGCCCATCGCGAGCAGCAGACCGCCGCCGCCGAAGTCGCCGAGCAGGTTCAGCGGCACGGTGGGCGGCGCGCCCGCCCGCCCGATGGGCTCCAGCGCGCCCGCGACCGCGATGTAGTCGATGTCGTGCCCGGCCGCCGACGCGAGCGGGCCCGTCTGGCCCCACCCCGTCATCCGGCCGTAGATCAGGCCGGGGTTGCGCGCCAGGCACCGCGCCGGCCCGAGGCCGAGGCGTTCGGTGACGCCCGGGCGGAAGCCCTCGACCAGCACGTCCGCCGACTCGACCAGCCGGAGCACCACCTCGGCGCCCTCCGGACGACGCAGGTCGACGCCGACCGACCGGCGGCCGCGGCCGAGCAGGTCGCCCGGCACGGCCGACCCGCCGCGCACGCGGTCCACCCGCACCACCGACGCGCCGAGGTCGGCCAGCACCATGCAGCCGAACGGCGCGGGGGCGAGGCCCGCCAGTTCGACCACCCGGAGCCCTTCGAGGGGGCCCATTTAGAGCGACCTCGCGATGATTTCCTTCATGATCTCGTTCGTCCCGCCGTAGATCTTCTGCACGCGCGCGTCCGCCCACGCCCGCGCGATCGGGTACTCGGTCATGTACCCGTAGCCGCCGAACAGCTGCACGCACTCGTCCACGACCCGGCACAGCCGCTCCGAGGCCCACCACTTCGCCATCGCCGCCGTCGGCACGTCCAGCCGCCCCTCCAGGTGCGACTGCACGCACTCGTCCACGAACGCCCGCGTCACCCGCGCCTCGGTCGCGCACTCGGCCAGCGTGAACCGGGTGTTCTGGAACTTGATCAGCTCCCGGCCGAACGCGGTGCGGTCCTTGACGTAGTCGAGCGTCAGGTCCACCGCCGCCTCGATGCCCGCGACCGACGCCACCGCGATGAGCAGCCGCTCCTGGGGCAACTGCTCCATCAGCTGGACGAAGCCCTGCCCTTCGGCGCCGAGCAGGTTCGACGCGGGCACCCGCACGTCGTCGAAGAACAGCTCGGCGGTGTCCTGCCCCTTCAGCCCGATCTTGTCCAGCACCCGGCCGCGCCGGAAGCCGGGCGCGGTGGTTTCCACGACCAGCAGCGAGATGCCCGTGGCGCCCTGGCCGGGGTCGGTCTTGGCGACCACGATCACCAGGTCGGCCTGCGCGCCGTTGGTGATGAACGTCTTCGAGCCGCTGATCACGTACTCGTCGCCGGCGCGCAGCGCCTTGGTCCGGATGTTCTGGAGGTCCGACCCGCCGCCGGGCTCGGACATCGCGATCGCGCCGACGAACTCGCCCGACGCGAGCTTCGGCAGCCAGCGCCGCTTCTGCTCCTCGGAGCCGTAGCCGAGGATGTAGTGCGCCACGATCCCGCTGTGCACGCTGTTGCCCCACGAGCTGTCGCCGACCCGCGCCTGCTCCTCCAGCAGCACGGCCTCGTGCGCGAACGTGCCGCCACCGCCGCCGTACTCCTCGGGAACGGACAGGCACAGCAGCCCCAGCCCGCCCGCCTTGGTCCAGAACTCCCGGTCGACCTGCTTCTGCGCGGCCCAGCGCTCCTGGTTCGGCGCGGCCTCCTTCTCGAGGAAGGTCCTGGCCAGCGAGCGGAGCTGGTCGAGGTCGTCGGTCATCCACGGTGATCGGCGCGTTGGCATGCGGTCGACGGTCCCACCGCCCGGTCCGGCCCGCCATGACGCGGTGGGTCAGAACCGGCGGTATTCGTGAGCGCGATTGTCAGGGGTGTGCGCGACACTCCGGTCATGGACATCCGCAGGCTCTCCCCGTCGGACTGGGCGGTGTGGCGCGACGTCCGGTTGACCGCGCTGGCCGCCGACCCGGCGGGGTCACCGGCGAAACTGGCCGTCGAGGAGCAGTACGGCGAGGCCGAGTGGCGGCGGCTGCTCGGCCCGGACGCCGGCGTGAAGGTGGTGGCGGTCGAACCGGGGCACCCGGATCCGATCGGCCTGGTGGCGGGCATGCCCCAGGAGGAGCACCCCGAAGTGCTCTACGTCTACTCCCTCTGGGTGAAACCGGGGTTCCGCCGCCGCGGCGTGGGCGAGGCGCTGATGGCCGACGTGCTGGCGTGGGCGCGCGAGCACGGCCGGCCGCTCGTGCGGTTGCGCGTGCTGGGTGAGAACCCGGGCGCGCGGCGGCTCTACGCGCGGCTCGGGTTCACCGGCGAGGGCGAGGTGCTGACCTGGCGGTTGAGCGGATAAGTCACTTCGGGCGGTCATGGGAAAGGCCGGCGCCGGTGGTTACCGTGGAGTACATGAGCGAAGCCTTGATCTTCGACGCGGTGCGCACGCCGCGTGGCAGGGGGAAGCGCGGTTCGCTGCACGGCGTGAAGCCGATCACCCTCGCCGCCGGGGTGCTCGAAGCGCTGGCGGACCGCAACGACCTGGACACCTCGGTGGTGGACGACGTGGTGTTCGGCGTCGTGTCGCCGGTCGGCGAGCAGGGCGCGGACATCGCGCGCACCGCCGTGCTGGTGGCCGGCTGGGACGTGCGGGCGGCGGGCGTGCAGCTGAACCGGTTCTGCGCGTCCGGCCTGGAGTCGGTCAACCTCGCCGCGGCGAAGGTGGCGTCCGGGTTCGAGGACCTGGTGGTGGCGGGCGGTGTCGAGTCGATGTCGCGGGTGCCGATGGGCTCGGACGGCGGCGCGTGGATGGCCGACCCGGAGACCAACCTGACCACCCGCTTCGTGCCGCAGGGCGTGAGCGCGGACCTGATCGCGACGCTGGAGGGCTTCAGCCGCGCGGACGTGGACGAGTACGCGCTGCGCTCGCAGCAACGGGCGACGCTGGCGCGCGACAAGGGCTACTTCGACCGGTCGCTGGTGCCCGTGGTCGACCGGAACGGGGTCGTGCTGCTGGACCACGACGAGGCGATCCGGCCGGAGACCACGCTCGAGGGTCTCGGGAAGCTCAAGCCCGCGTTCGAGTTCCACGGCGACCTCGGCTTCGACTCGGTGGCGATCGACCGCTACCCGACCGTCGAGCGGATCGCGCACGTGCACACGCCCGGCAACTCGTCGCAGATCGTGGACGGCGCGGCGGCGGTGCTGATCGGCAACGCCCGCACCGGGCAGGAGCTCGGTCTCACGCCGCGGGCGCGGATCGTCGCGACGGCCGTGATCGGGTCCGAGCCGACGATCATGCTGACCGGTCCGGCGCCCGCCGCGCGCAAGGCGTTGGCGCGGGCCGGGTTGACCGTCGAGGACATCGACCTGTTCGAGATCAACGAGGCGTTCTCCTCGGTGGTGCTGAAGTTCCGGCGGGACCTCGACCTGCCCGACGAGAAGGTCAACGTCAACGGCGGCGCGATCGCGCTGGGCCACCCGCTGGGCGCGACCGGAGCCATGATCCTCGGCACGCTGCTGGACGAGTTGGAGCGCCGGGACCTGCGCCGGGGGTTGGCCACGCTGTGCGTGGGCGGCGGCATGGGCATCGCGACGATCATCGAGAGGGTCTGATGGCTATCCACTTCGAGCGGGACGACGAAGGAATCGTCACCCTCACGATGGACATGTCCGGCTCGGCGAACGTGATGAACGCCGAGTACCACGCCGCCATGGGCGAGGCCGTCGCCCGGTTGGAGGCGGAGAAGGACGACATCACCGGCGTGGTGCTCACCTCCGCCAAGAAGACGTTCTTCGCGGGCGGCGACCTGAACCTGCTGGTCACCGTCACGAAGGAGAACGCGGCGCGGGCGCTGGGGTTCCTGGAGGACATGAAGGGGCAGCTGCGCCGGCTGGAAACGCTGGGCCGGCCGGTGGTGGCCGCGATCAACGGCTCCGCGCTCGGCGGCGGCCTGGAGATCGCGCTGGCCGCGCACCACCGGATCGCGCTGGACGACGACCGGATCAAGCTCGGGCTGCCCGAGGTGACGCTGGGTCTGCTGCCCGGCGGCGGTGGCGTGACGCGGTTGGTGCGGCTGCTCGGCGTGCAGCCGGCGCTGCCGCTGTTGATGGAGGGCAGGCAGTTGCGGCCGGCGCGGGCGCTCCAGGCGGGGATCGTGCACGAGCTGGCGTCCTCGCGCGAGGAGCTGCTGGCCAAGGCGCGCGAGTGGGTCCGGGCGCACCCGGACGCGGTGCAGCCGTGGGACGAGCCCGGGTTCACCGTGCCGGACGTGCGGGTCGGCGACCCGAACCTGTACGGCCTGCTGGCCGCCGCGCCCGCCGTGCTGAGCAAGAAGACGCACGGCGCGTACCCCGCGCCGGAGCGGATCCTGGCGGCGGCCGTCGAGGGCGCGTTGCTGGACTTCGACACCGCGCTCCAGGTCGAGGGCCGGTACTTCGTGGAGCTGGTGTCCGGCCAGGTCGCCAAGAACATGATCGGCACGTTCTGGTTCCAGCTCAACGAGATCGCCGCCGGTGGTTCGCGTCCGTCCACTTCGGACACGTACAAGGTGGCGAAGCTGGGCGTGCTGGGCGCGGGCATGATGGGCGCGGGCATCGCCGAGGTGTCGGCCAAGGCCGGCATCGAGGTCGTGCTCAAGGACGTGACGGTGGAGGGCGCGAAGCGCGGCGCGAACGACGTCCCGGGCATCACGCCCACCGACTCGGACGCCGACCTCGCCGGGTGCGACCTGGTGATCGAGGCGGTGTTCGAGAACCGCGAGCTGAAGAACCGGGTGCTGCCGGACGCCGAGCGCAACGCGCTGCCGGACGCGGTGATCGCGTCGAACACCTCCACGCTGCCGATCACCGGTCTCGCCGAGGCGGTGCCCGACCCGACGCGGTTCATCGGGCTGCACTTCTTCTCGCCGGTGCCCAGGATGCGGCTGGTGGAGATCATCCGGGGTGCGCGGACGTCGGACGAGACGTTGGCCAGGGCGTTCGACTACGTGCTCCAGATCGGCAAAACCCCGATCGTGGTCAACGACAGCCGCAGTTTCTACACCTCGCGCACGTTCGGCACCTACGTGACCGAGGCCGTGTCGATGGTGGCCGAGGGCGTCGCGCCGGCGTTGATCGAGAACGTGGCGAGGCGGTCGGGCATGGCCGTGGGTCCGCTCGCGGTGTCCGACGAGGTCACGCTGACCCTCCAGCTCAAGATCCGGGACCAGACGCTCGCCGACGACCCGTCGATCGCGGGCGCGCTGGGCGACAACCCGGCGTTCCGGGTGCTGGAGGAGCTGGTCGCGGAAGGTCGCACCGGCAAGGCCGGCGGCGCGGGGTTCTACGAGTACCCCGAGGGCGCGAAGAAGTTCCTGTGGCCGGGGCTCGCGAAGTACGTCCGGGCCGACGCGGGCGTCACCGAGCAGGACGTGGAGGACCGGCTGCTGTTCGCGCAGTCGCTGGAAACCGTGCGGTGCCTGGACGAGGGCGTGCTGACGTCGGTCGGCGACGCGAACGTGGGCTCGATCTTCGGGTTCGGCTTCGCGCCGTGGAGCGGCGGCACGCTCCAGTTCGTGAACTCCTACGGCGTGTCGGCGTTCGTGGAGCGGGCCGACTACCTCGCGGACACCTACGGCGAGCGGTTCCGGCCGCCGGCGTCGCTGCGCGAGAAGGCCGCGAGCGGCGGCACGTACTAGGGCCGCGAGGGGAGCGCCCCGGTGCGGTAGGCGCCGGGGCTGCTGCCCGTCCACCGCTTGAACGCCCGGTGGAACGCGCTGGCCTCGGAGAAACCCAGCCGCAGCGCCAGTTCCTCCACCGACTCGCCGCCGCGCACCAGGCTCGCCACCGCCTGGTCGCGCAGCAACTGCTCGCGCACCTCGCGGAACGACGTGCCCTCGGCGGTGAGCTTGCGCCGCAACGTCGCCGGGCTCATGCCGAGCCGACCCGCGACCGCGTCCAGGCCGACCACTCCCCCGCCGAGCATCCGGCGCACGTGGCTGGAGGTGTCCGCGCCGTAGTCGCGGCGGGACAGCAGTTCGGCGGGCGAGTTGCGCAGGAACCTCTTCAGCGCGGCCTCGTCCTGCACCACGGGCATCCGCAGGAAGCGGGAGTCGAACTCCAGCACGGTGCGCGGGGCGCCGAACCGCAGCGGGCAGCCGAAGATCAGGTGGTACTCGGACGCGTGCGGCGGCTCGGGGTAGGCCAGGTCCACCGCGCGCAGCGGGATGCGCCGACCGATGAGCCACGACGAGAACCGGTGCCACAGCACCAGCAGCGATTCCACGAGGAACCGGTCCGGGTCGTCGACGCCGTCGGTGGACAGCGACAGCCGGGCGGTGCCCTCGTGCTCGGCCAGCGACATCGTCGGCCGCACGTCGAACAGCCCGTAGAACGCGAGGCCGCGGCGCAGTGCCTCGTCCAGCGACGGGCAGTGCACGGCCAGCAGGCACATCGTGGGGAACGTGCCGCGCTTGCTCGGCCGCGGGCCGAAGCCCATGAACTCGTCGTCCAACTCCTCCCACAGCACCTGGATCAACCGGGTGTACTGGGAGGGGGTGACGCGGGCGCGCTCGTCGTCCGGCAGCGCCTCGCCGATGCCCGCGGCGGCCAGCAGCGGACCGGTGGGTCGACCTCGGCGCACGGCGCCGCGCAGGGCTGCCGTGACGTAGTGGATCGCGATGGTCCTGGTGAGCATCGCTCACCAGTGTGACACCGGAGTCCGCGGACGACGGCGCGGTGTGGGGAGAGAGAAGTACCGCGCCGCCGTCCAACGGGTGGCCCACCCCAGTGAGCCGGCTCCTCGTCGGTGGGGCATCCGCCCGCCCACCCACGAGGGACGTTCTGACCAGTACTTTATGTGGTCTAGACCAGACACGTCAATAGCGCGAAAAGGCCTTAGCTGGCCCAGACCAATCAGGACCAGTGGTCCGCATCCGGTGCCGGCGAACCCCTTAATGCCGCGCCACCGGGAAAAAGCGTGCTCACCGGTCGTTCGCGGGCGATCAAGGGTCGTCACCGAACAGTTGTGGGGCCACTTCGTGATTCCGCCGGCAATTCCGCACAATTGCGGTTTCAGCGTCCGGGCTGTGCGGTGGCCGACAGGCCGGGAAGCGGCTTGATCAGCTCGGACGGGTTAGGGTCGACCGGTGGGAGAACGGGTCGGGTTGGCCGTCGTCGGTGCGCTGATGCTGGCGTGCGCCGTCGTCGGGCCGTTCCCGCACCCCGTGCCGCTGTTGTTCGCGGTGGCGGCGGTGGGCGCGGCCAACGCGGCGTTCCCGTTGATGCGCACCTTCGGCTCGGCGCTGCTGGGCGGTGTCGCGGCGGCGAGCATCGGGCTCGCGTCGGTGCCGTACGTGACGTGCTCCTCGGCCAAGTTCCAGGACGTGTTCAGCTGCACGGGCGACGCGCCCACGTGGCACCTCACCGGCGCCGTGCTGGTCGCCGGCCTCTCCGGGGCCGGGCTGGTGCTGGCGCGGGTCGCCGGGTCGACCGACGTGGCGAAGCGGCTGGACACCCTGGAGAGGGCACGTCGGATTCCACCGGTCGGGTGACCACCGTTCGACTGCTTCCGCCAGTCGACCGAGAAGTCGTCACACCGGTCCGTCCGGCCGAACACCTGATCGAGGCGGTTGAGCCCGACCAGGTGAGCCGACCTCGAGTCAGGTCGAGGCTTTACCTCGTCTGATCAGCGGAATCCCGGCCGGCGCCGGAAAACGTGGGATCTTCGCCGTCACCGTCGCACCGGGTTGGTCGTTGTCCGCAAAGGCGCGGAAAGCCGCGCCGGCCGAGATCAATCGAATGGGTGAACCCATCGAGGTGACCTGGGCCGAGTGGTACCGGGTGTGCCGGCGGTACTGTTCCGACGCTCCGCGCTCGCCGTCGCGGTCGGATCACCGGGTTCTTCCCATCGGGGTAGGAGGACGTGCTGTGCGGGTGCTGTGGGCGACCTGCGGCTTGGCGGTGGCGGCGTCGGCGCTGACCGGGGTGCTGGTCGGCGTCTACCTCGACGGCGTGGACGAGGACGACAAGGCCGGGCCGCCCGCGTCGACGTGGATAACCCAGCGCCCGAGCACCTCCGCCACCACGACCACGACGACCACCGGTCGGTCGACCACGGACCCGGTGGCCGCGCCGCGCACCTCCGTCGTGGTGGTCCGGACGACCACGACGACCACCGCGCCGCCGCCCGCCACCACCACGACCACACCCCCGCCGGTCGTGACGACGACGACCACCGCCAAGCCGCCGAAGACCGAGTGGCCGTGCGGCCCGCTGAACCCGTTCCCGCCGCCCCAGTGCGACGACTGAACGACCGTCCGACCGCTGCCGGACGACGGCCGTCGGGAGATCGTCGCGGGATAAGCTGACCTCGACCGGGCAACGCGTCGAGGAGTTGGTGTTCGTGTCGGTCCCATCGCACCCCGGCGCGCGGCCGACGCTGGAGGACGTGGCGGCGAGGGCGGGTGTGTCGCGGGCGACGGCGTCGCGGGTGCTGAACTCGTCGCCCCGGGTCAGCCCCGAGGCGCACGAGGCCGTGACGGCGGCGGTGACCGCGCTGGGGTACCAGCCGAACCGGGCCGCGCGGGCGCTCGTGACGCGGCGGACGGACGCGGTCGCGGTGCTGTTCTCCGAGCCCGAGCCGAAGATCTTCGACGACCCGCACTTCGCCTGGCTGATCCGCGCCGCGGCGCGGGCGCTGGCCGACGCGGACGTCCAGATGGTGCTGCTGCTCGTGCACTCGGCGGAGGACCAGCTGCGCGCGGAGCGGTTCCTGGCGGGCGGTCACGTGGACGGCGCGCTCGTGTTCGCGCCGCACCGGGGCGACCAGCTGCCGTCGGCGGCCCGCAAACTGCCGCTGCCCGTGGTGTACGCGGGCCGGCCGTGGGGACCGTTGCGGGGCCTGCACTTCATCGACCACGACAACGAGGGCGGCGGGCTGCTCGCGACCGAGCACCTGCTCGCGACGGGTCGGCGGCGGATCGTGTCGGTGACGGGTCCGCCGGACGAGCACTCGGCGGTCGACCGGCTCTCCGGGTGGCGCGCGGCGCTCGGCGCGGACGACGCCACCACGGCGCTGCTGACCGAGAACGGCGGCTACTCCCGTGAAGGCGGCAAGAGGGCGATGCACGCCCTGCTGACCAGGGTGCCCGACCTGGACGGCGTCTTCGTGGCGTCCGACCACATGGCCGCGGGCGCGCTCGACGCCCTGCGCGAGGCGGGTCGGCGGGTGCCCGAGGACGTGGCCGTGGTCGGCTTCGACGACCACCCGATGATCGCGCCGCACACCACGCCGCCGTTGACCAGCGTGCGCCAGGACACCACCAACCAGGTCCGCCAGATGGTCGCCCACCTGCTCCGGCTGCTCCGCGACGAACCGGTCCGGGCCCGGCGCGAGGTGCTGCCGACGACGTTGACCCACCGCACCTCGGCCTGACCGGGGTGCGGGGTGGCCTGGCCCTCGCCCAGGCCACCCCGCTGAAGACAGAGAGGGGCCGCGCGTCCCGATGTGACGCGCGGCCGGGAAAATGTGACCCGTCCCGCCCCGACGCGGGACGGGCCACCGCTCCGATCAGGCTTCGGCCATGCCCGCGACCACCGAGGTCCGCGCCGCGCGACGGGCCGGCAGCGCGGCCGCCAGCACGGCGGCGACCACCGCGGCGGCCAGCATCACGCCGATCTGCCCGTACGGCACCACCAGGTCGACGTCGATGCTGGACTGGGACAGCGCCTCGGTCAGCACCCAGCCGAACCCGACGCCCAGCACCATGCCGATCGCCGCGCCCATCAGCGCCATCAGCACCGACTCGACCACCAGCATCAGCCGCAGCTGACCCCGGGTCAGCCCCAGCGCCCGCAGCAACGCCGACTCGCGCGTCCGCTCCAGCACCGACAGCGTCAGCGTGTTCGCGATGCCGAACAGCGCGATCACCACGGCCAGCCCGATCAGCGCCCAGATGAACGCGAGCACCTGGTCGAGCTGCGTGCCCAGCTGCGCCTTGGTCTCCGCCGCGCTGTCCAGCACGGCGAGCGGCGAGGCGTCGGTGACCTTCTCCACCTGCGCCCGACCGTCCGCGACGCCCGGCTTGAGCTTGATCAGCACGCTGTCGTAGCCGCCCTTGGCCGGGTCGACCCGGAACGCGGTCGGCAGCGTCACGAACCCGTCGGACATCCGCTGGCCCTTGACCACCGCGACCACCTCGAGGTCGCCGGACCCGCTGTCGGTTTCGAGCTTCGCGGTGGAGCCGACCTTCAGGCCCTGCTGCTGGGCGTAGTCCTCGCCCACCGCGATCGTGCCGTCGACCAGCGCGTCCAGCGACCCGCTGACCACGGTCGGCCGCACGAGGTCGCCGAACGAGTCCTTGCCGACGCCGGTGAAGTACCCGGACTTGCCGTAGATCTCCACCTGCGGCGCGACCTTCGCCACCGCGGGCACCTTCGCGAGGTCGTCGGCGATGCTCGTGGGCAGCGGTCGGGTGCGCACCGCGGAGGCCACCGTGTAGTCCGCCGGGAACCGCTGGTCGACCTCGGCGTTCGCGGTCTCCTTGGCGCTGTTGGCGACCACGGTGATCATCGCGACGATCGTGACGCCGATCATCAGCGCCGCCGTGGTGGCCGCGGTGCGGCGCGGGTTGCGGCCGGCGTTGGCCGACGCGAGCTTGGCGGGCACGCCGAAGATCATCCGCGGCACGACGCCGAGCACCCGGTTCACCGGTCCGACCAGGACCGGGCCGAGCACCACCACGGACGCCAGCAGCACCATCGTGCCGGCGCCGGCGACGAGCATGGCCGCCTCCTCCTTGAGCGTGCCGTTCAGGCTGAACGCGATCACGCCGCCGCCCACCAGCGCCAGCAGCACGGCCGAGGCGATCCGCAGCTTGCCGGTGCGCCTGACCTCCTCGCCGCTGTCGACCTGGCTGCGCAGCGCGGCCACCGGCGGCACCCGGGTCGCCTTGCGGGCCGGCAGCACGGCGGACAGCACGGTGATCACCACGCCGACCGCGAACGCCGCCAGGACGGTCAGCGCCGTCACCGGCAGCCGCACCGGGCTCTCGCCGGCGTCGCCGATCCCCATGATCATCTTCTGGAGGCCGGCCGACACGCCGAGCCCGCCCAGGAACCCGAGCACGGAGGCCACCAGACCCATCGCCACGGCCTCCGCCAGCACGCTGCGGAACACCTGGCCGCGGCTCGCGCCGACGCACCGCATCAGCGCGAGTTCGCGGGTGCGCTGGGCGATCAGGATGGTGAACGTGTTGTAGATGACCATGGACGCCACCACCAGCGCGATGGCCGCGAACGCCAGCAGCATCGAGCTGAACTCGCTCGCGTGCTGGTTGATCTCGTTCAGCATCTTCGTGGTGACCTGCTCGCCGGTCTCCACGGTGAAGCCCTGGCCGCCGATGGCCTTCTTGACGTTGTCCGCCAACTGCTGCTGCGACACGCCGGCCGCGGCCGACACGACCACCTCGCCCGGCAGCGTGTCCGCCGCGTAGGTCTGCCACTCCGAGGGCACCAGCGTGACGTGGTCGCCGGTCGCCAGCGACTCGGCGCCCGCGCCCTGCTTGTACGTGCCGACGAGGGTGTACTTGTGCTCGCGCTCGTCGGCGCCGAGCAGCGTGACGGGCTTGCCCAGTTCCAGCCGCACCGACGACACGGTGCGGACGTCGACCGCGATCTCGCCGGGGTTCGCCGGGTAGCGGCCCTGCGCCAGGTCGTAGGGCCGCAACGAGTCGGTGCCCGCCAGCGGCACCGCGATCGCCGGGCGCGCCTTGCCGTCGCCACCGATCAGAGGCACCTGCGCGTAGGCGCGTGGGTCAGCACCCGCAACACCTTGAGCGGCCCGAATCTTCGCCACGGTTTCCGGGGTGATCCCCCGGGACTCCGAACCCTGCCCGGACAGGGAGACGGCGACGTCGACACCACGCGCTCCTTTGGCGAACTGGTCGCGCATGCTCTCGCTCATGGCGTCGGTGAGCACGAGCGTCCCGGTCACGAACGCGACGCCGAGGGCGATCGCGACGGACGACAGGACCAGCCGCGCGGTGCGGGCCTTGAGACCCGCGATGATCGTGCGCAACATCGGGTCAGGCTCCCAGGTGCTTCAACGCGGCCAGCACCGAATCGGCGGTGGGGTTCTCGATGTCGCCCGCCAACCGGCCGTCCGCGAGCAGCACCACGCGGTCGGCGTAGGAGGCGGCGACCGGGTCGTGCGTCACCATGATCACGGTCTGACCGAGCTTGCGCACCGACATCCGCAGGAAGTCGAGGACCTCCGCGCCGGACCGGGAGTCCAGGTTGCCGGTGGGCTCGTCGGCGAACACCACGTCCGGCCGCGCGACGAGCGCCCGCGCGCAGGCCACGCGCTGCTGCTGGCCGCCGGACAGCTCGGTGGGCTTGTGCTTGAGCCGACCCCGCAGGCCGAGCACGTCCACGATGGTGTCGAACCACTCGCGGTCGGGCTTGCGGCCCGCCAGCTCCAGGCCCAGCAGGATGTTCTGCTCCGCGCTCAGCGTGGGCAGCAGGTTGAACGCCTGGAACACGAACCCGACCCGGTCCCGCCGCAGCCGGGTGAGCTCCTTGTCCCCCAACGAGGTGATCTCGGTGCCACCGATGCCGACCGAGCCGCCGTCGACCGAGTCGAGGCCCGCGAGGCAGTGCATGAGGGTGGACTTGCCGGACCCGGACGGTCCCATGATCGCGGTGAAGCGACCGGCCTGGAACGCGACGCTGACCCCGTCCAACGCCCGCACGGCGGTGTCGCCCTTGCCGTAGACCTTGACCAGGTTCGCCGCGGCGACGGCGGTGCGGGTCCCGACGTCGGACACCAGTGCGGACATGTCGGTTTCTCCTGCTCGCGAGACGATGGGAACAGCGAGAACGCTAGGGCGGAGAGGGCCGCGCGGTCGTCACCACAGAAGCGGGAACCGACTCAGTCCTGAGGATGACAACCCCTCCGACCCAGGTGTGGCCCGACGGGGTCGTGCCGGCATCGCCGCTGGTGGGGGCTGTGGTCGGGTAGTCGAGGTCGGCTCGCGGGTGGACCGGGGCGGCCGGGTCGAACGCGATCACCGCGGCCGCGCGGGCCCGGGGGCGCCTCAAGATCACGGTGCGGTCCCCCGCGCACACCCCGGCCGGCCGCCTCGGAGTGCTTCGGCGCCACGGCGCGGTCGAACGCCCGTGCTTCGGGGGTCAAGTCTGCTTCAGGCCGCGCCATCTCACGATCGGGCTCGGCCGGGGCGGTGCCCGCGGCACCTCGCGATCCGGCTCGGCCGGCAGTGCCCACGGCACCCCGCGATCCGGCTCGGCCGGCAGTGCCCACACCACCCCGCGATCCGACACGACCGGCAGTACCCACAGCACCCCGCGTCCCGGCATGACCGGCAGTGCCCACGGCACCCCCGATCGGGCTCGGCCGGCGGCGCCCACGGCACCCCGCGATCCGGCACGACCGGCAGCGCCCACACCACCTCGCGATCCGGCTCGACCGGCAGCGCCCACACCACCTCGCGATCCGGCTCGACCGGCGTTTCGCCGAGTGCCCTGGGGTGCTTCGAGGTCAGGGCTGGTCGAGCAGGCCTCGGTCGAACGCGATCGCGACCGCCTCGGCCCGGCGGCTCGCGCCGAGCTTGGCCATGATCCGGGTCAGGTGGACGCTCACCGTCTTCTCGCTGATGAACAGCTCCTCACCGACCTCGCGGTTGGTGCGGCCCAGCGCGACCAGCGCCAGCACCGACCGCTCGCGCGGCGTGAACGGGTCCACCGCGTCGCGCGCGGGCGAGGCGTGCAGGGCGACCCTGGCCCGCCGGGCGACCAGGCCGACCGCGTCCCGCAACGGCGCCGCGCCCAGGCGTTCGGCGACCTCGTCGGCCAGTCTCAGCTGCGCGACCGCCTCGTCCCGCCGGTCCGCGGCGAGCAGCGCCTCGGCGTGCCGCCACCGGCACACGGCCTGCTCGAACACCGACCCGAAGCCGAAGCCCTCGACGGCCGCGCCCCACAGGTCCGGCGAGGAGACGCCCTCCAGCCGGGACAGCTCGGCGTCCACCCTGGCCAACCAGGCCACGCCCTCGGGGCCGAGTTCGCCGGTGCGCGGCGAGCCCAGCTCGGCCGTGGTGTGCGCGTACGCGGCGAGGTCGCGGCCGGCGGCGACGGCCTCCTCCGCGATCGCGGTGTCCCGCCGGCGCCGGGCCCGTGCCGCCACGTCCGCGTGCCCCGCCACGCCGAGCGCGCCGAGCCGGATGCCCACCAGCCGCCAGTCGTCGCCCTCGCGCCGGGACCACTCGATGGTGTCCGCGACCCGGGACACGGCCAGTTCCGGCTGACCGCGCCACAGCGCCAGTTCGGCGCCGGTGCCGCCGGTGATCAGCGCGATCTGGAGGTCCCGGTGCCAGTCCGACCGCAGCTCCCGGATGTCCCGCTCGGCCGCCTCGAAGTCGCCGCGCGACACCGTGACGTGCGTGCCGGCCGCCGCGAGCCGCGCGGACACCGTCGAGGACACCCGCAGGCCGGGCGGCTCGGCCGCGTCCGCCGAGGCGGACCAGTCGCCGACGTAGTAGCGGGTCAGCACCTGGAGGATGCGCAGCTCCAGGCCGAACGAGCTCCACGCCAACCCGGTCGCGGCGGCCCGCGCCACACCCTCGTCGAACACCCTCGCCGCGTCGGCCAGCTCGCCGAGGTCGTAGTGGTGCAGGCCGAGGAAGTACCGGGCGCGCAGCTCGGTCGACACCGCCTCGGCCTCCATCGCGCAGGTCACCGCCTCCTGGAGGTGCCCACGCGCCAGCAGGACCTCGCCGTCGGGCTCGTCCAGCAGGCCCAGCGTGGCCAGCGCGTCGGCCACCGCCGCCTCCGCGCCCGCCGCCCGTCCGTCGGACACCGCCAGCACGGCACGCTCGCGCGCCTCCGCGTACTGCCGCTGCCCGCGCAGGAACGCCGCCCACACCGCGAGCACCCACGCCCGCGCCGCGCTCGCCGGCCGGTCCCGGACCAGCTCCCACGCCGCCTCGACGGCCGCGAGCGTCTCCTCGTCCGTGCCGTCGACCACCTGGAGCGCCTGCGCGAACCGCCGCCACATCTCGGCCGCGTCCTCGGGACGGGTCGCGTCGACCAGCTTCGTGCCCGACCGGGCGAACGCGATGGCCCGCTCGGGCTGACCGGCCGTGCCCGCCGCCCAGGACGCCCGGCCCAGCAGGAACAGCTCCGTCACGCCGTCGGGCCTGGCCTCGACCGGCACCGCCTGCCACAGCTTCAGCGCCTGCTCCAGGTGCCGCAACGCCTCCGCGGGCGCGCCGGTGGCCTGGGCCTCCTCCGCCGCGCGCACCGACGCGGACAGCGCAACCGCCAGGTCGTGGCTCTCCAGGCTGTGGTGGGCCAGTTCGGCGGCCGAGCCGCGGTCGGAGCGCGACACCAGCCGCGCCGCGTACGCCGAGTGCAGCCGCACCCGTTCGCCGGGCAGCAGGTCGCCGTACACCGCCTCGCGCAGCAGCGCGTGCCGGAACGCGAACACCTCGTCCCGGTCCACTTGCAGCACGTGGTGCTGCACGGCCTCGCGCAGCGCGTCGTCCAGGTCGGGGTCGGCCAGCGCCGCCACGTCGCGCAGCAGGTCGTGCCGGACCGACCGGCCGCCGACCGACGCGACCCGCACCACGTGCTGGGCGGTGCGGCCGAGCTGTTCGATGCGGGCCAGCAGCACCTCGGCCAGCGTCCACGGCACGCCGGAGCCGTCGGTGGCGACCGCGATCAGCTCCTCGGCGAAGAACGGGTTGCCGTCCGAGCGCTCGGCGACCTCGAGCACCACGTCGTCGGGCAGGTCGTCGGCGAGCGCGGCCACGAACGAACGCGCGTCGATCGCGCTGAGCGGGGTGAGGTCGAGCCGTTGCACGGCGGGCAGCCGGACCAGCTCGTTGAGCAGCGGTCGCAACGGGTGGCTGCGGTGCAGGTCGTCCGAGCGGTAGGTGCCGACCACGAGCAGCCGCTGCGCGCGCAGCCGGGACAGCAGGAACGACAGCAGGTGCCGGGTCGAGGCGTCGGACCAGTGCAGGTCCTCCAGCACCAGCAGCACCGGCCGGTCTGCGGCGAGGTCGCCGAGCAGGCCGTGCACCGCGTCGAACAGCTGGAGTTGACCCACGTCCTGCTCGGGGCGGCGGCCGATCAACGGCGTGAGGCCCGCCACGTCGCGCCCCTCGTCGGGCGGAACGGCGGCGGGCAGGGCCAGCTCGGGCAGCAGGCGACCGAGGGCCGGTCGGGCGGTGAGGTCCAGCAAGCCGGCCTCCCGCACCTGCCCGAGTGCCTCGGTGAAGGGCAGGTAGGGGAGACCGGTCTCACCGACGTCCAGACATCGTCCGGTGAGGACGAGGGCAGGGTGGGCGGACGTGGCCAGCTCGTCCACCAGGCGGGTCTTGCCGATGCCGGCGTCACCGGCGAGCAGCACCGCGCCCGCCTTGCCGGTGGCGGCTTCGTCGAGCGCGGCGCGCAGCCTGGACATCTCCCGGCTACGCGCCACCAAGGGGATTCCGGAACCAAGGCGTGCCACGGTTGGCATGTTCGCACACCTCAGGCGGCGTCGCGGTGACCATTTCCCCCGTCGGACGGCTGGTTGCCCAGCCGACGCCACCACGACCGCTTGGGCCCGGCGGTCTGCCGGCTGACGCGCGCCTGTGCCGCGTCGGCCCGCAGAGCCGCCTGCCGGTAGTCGACCTCCGCCTTGATGGCCTCGGGCGTCCACTCCATGACTTCCTCCTCGTGTCGTTGTGACACCGAGAGTCGTCCTGAGGTGGCATGCCGGGCATCGGGAGATCACGTGCGTTCCGGGCCTGATCCCCTTACCCGCCGCCGTAAGGGGAGGCAGACGGCGGGTAAGGGATGCCTCAGCAGGCCCCCAGGTCCTTCCAGACGCCCCACTCGCCGCCGGTGCCCGGCTCGTTGTTCTGCGTCCACCACTTGGCCTGGTAGCGACGGCCCTTCCAGGAGACCGTCTGTCCACCGGTGTAGACCTTCGCCGGGTCCCACGAGGCCACGGAGCACGTCGGCGGGGTCGTCGTCGTGGTGGTGGTCGTGGTGGTCGTCGTGGTCGTGGTCGACGTGGACGTGGTCGGGCTCGTGGAGGTCGTCGACGTGGTCGTGGTCGGGCTCGTCGTCGTGGTCGGGTTGGTGCCGCCCGAGCCGCGCGGGTAGTCCGACGCGATGGCGTAGGTCTTGCCGCCGAAGGTGATCCGGAAGTTCGACGGCATCGAGATCGGCAGCCGGTAGCTCAGGGCCACGTCGACCGACGCGCCCGGAGCCAGCGTCTGGTAGGACGGCAGGGTCAGCTGCACGTGCTGGAAGTCGCCCTTCAGACCGCCGATGTTGGCGCCCGTGTGACCCTTCTGGGTGACCGTGAGGCCGAACCCGGACTGGTCGGTCATGGAGCCCGGCGCGCTGGTGCCGTAGTCGAACTCGATCTTGGTGCTGCCCGGGATGGTCACCGTGGAGTTGTTGGTGATCTTCAGCTTCGGGTTGATCGGGTAGTTGTTGTCGCCCAGCGCGAACCCGCCGATGGACACGTTGACGTTGAGCACCTCGGTCGGCGCGGTGCCGTTCGCCTTGGTGTTGCCGTACGGCGCGGCACCGGTCAGACCGGTGTTGATCGCGGTCAGGAGCGTGTCACCCTGGACGTACTCCTTCTTCGCGGCGTCGTACTTGTAGTCGCCCGCCAGCTCCCAGATCATGATGCCGCCGAGACCCTTGTCCGCCACGTACTTCGCCTTGGCGGCCAGGGACTGCTCGTCCTCGGTGGACAGGAACACCTTCTTGTCGTTGTTCCACAGCCACGGCGAGGTCAGGGAGGCGTCGTAGTTGCGGGTGTAGGTGCCCGTGACGCGGTCGCTCGGGTCGTTGGCCGGGTCGAGGCCGTAGGCCGCCAGGTAGTCCGGGGTGATCCCGTTCTCCAGGTTCTTGGCGTGCCACATGGGGTTCACACCGCTGGGCACCTCGGCGCCCGCCGCGTCCGAGTCGTGCCACAGGTTGTCGATGCCGATCGCGCCGTTGCCGCACGGCGTGGTCGAGCCGACCTTGGAACCGGTGCCCGGCGGGCACTTCGTCTGGTCGGGCAGCGCCGCCTTGCCCCACAGGCCGTTGGTGCCACCGGTGACGCCCTGCCAACCGCGGGTGTAGAACGGCACGCCGATGTTGATCCGGCCGGCCGGCATCGAGCCGCGGAAGTAGTGGTACGCCCAGTCGGCGTTCAGGTAGCCCGTGTTGTCGTAGGCGCCGTACACGCCGCCGTCGGCGAGCTCGCCGTCCTTGCCGTTGTCGTAGAGCGCGGCGTTGGGGCCGACGAAGTGGTTCCACGCGCCGTGGAGGTCGTAGGTCATCGCGTTGAGGTAGTCCAGGTACTTGGTGACCTGGTAGGCCTCCTGGCCGCGCAGCAGCCAACCGGAGGCCGGGACGGCCGCGGTCAGCAGGTAGTGCTTGCCGTCGGCGGCACCCGCGCGGTCCAGCTTCTCCCGCAGCGTCTTCATGATCTTCTCGTAACCGGCCCACAGGGTGGCGCGGTTCGCGTCGGAGATCCAGAAGTCGTCGGGGTTGCCCGCGTACTTGTTCGACGTCGCGTACTCGTAGTCGATGTCGACGCCGTTGAACCCGTAGGTCTTGATGAACTGCACCGCCGAGTCGGCGAACGCGTCGATCGTGGCCTGGGGCTGCGACCCGAGCTTGTAGAACCCACCGGAGGCGTTCCGCGACCCGTCGGGGTTCAGGAACCCGCCGGTCTCGGCCCAACCACCCACCGAGATGAGGGTCTTCACGTTCGGGTACTGCTTCTTGTACTTGGTCAGCAGGTTGAAGTTGCCCTTGTACGGCAACGACGGGTCGAGACCCGGCAGGTTCGCCCCGGTGGAGGGGTTGTCGGCCCCGTCGGGACCGACCGAGACCTTGTTGCTCGCGTCGATGTGCGCGAACGCGTAGTTGAGGTGCGTGACCTTGGTCCACGGGATGTCGGACGGCAGGTACGCGGGGGTGCCGTTGGCGCCGGTGCGCCAGCTGGCGAAGTAGCCGATGGTACGACGAGTCTTGTCGGGCCCCAGGTTCTCCCGCCCATTGGCGTCGTAGACCGAGCAGTAGGGCACCGCGACACCGGGAGTCTGGTAGAGGCCGTCAGGACGACACTCTTCCCCGGTCGCGGCGCTGGATGTGGATGGAGACACGACAGCGACGACGAGTCCTGCCACCGTGGCGAGCATCGCCATGGCCGGCAACAACCTTCTTGGCACTACTACCTCCTGCACGAGGCGGCGGCCACGACGCAGCAGAACGGAAGGTAAATAGGTCCAGACCACTCTGTCAATAGGTCCAGACCACTCGACCGATACCGCAACCCGCGGAACCGCGATCACCCCGCAACCCCGGCAAAACCACTCCCAGTGACCAACGAGGCCCAGTCGGCCCTCCAACGGCCCAGCAGCCACTTGAGACAACTACCCAGACACACCGAAACCCCATCGGAACAACCTCAACCAGCCCACGCCCAACCCCGAACACACCAACCCACCGAGACGCACCCCCGCACGGAATCCCGCCAAACTCGCCCACCCCACTCCCCCAACCGGCCCACCCTCAACCAACACCCCACCCACCCCCGCCCCAGCCCCAACCCACCCCCTCGCGACACCCCCGCCCCAGCCCTCAGCGCCGAAGGCGCGCTTGCCTTAACGCCGGGGCCTCGTGTTCTCCCCGTATGGCCTGGGCGAAGCCCAACCGCATTTGGCACGGGGGCGCCACA
>NZ_JBFAEO010000053.1:0-53290 GCF_040642015.1 Actinosynnema sp. NPDC020468 | reverse complement strand
CTAAAAGCATAAAAGCGTCCTCGCCGGACGGGCGGAGCCTCCGGGGAGGGGACTTGGGCGGTGCCGGATTGACGTCTTCGTCGTGCGTTGGGCAGTTGGTCGGGTTGGGTGGCTGTGTTTCCCTCCCGTATGGCCCGCCAGAGGCAACCACATTTGGCACGGGGGCGCCGGCTTGGGAAATTAATGTCGCGTCCTGAGAGGTGCGGCGCCCCCGTGCCAAATGCGGTTGGGCTTCGCCCGGGCCATACGGGAGGGAAACACAGCACTAGGGGTTTGCGCTGCGCGCCTGGCTTGGCCGGTGGGGTGGCGGCGGGTGTGCGGGGGGGGGAAAGCGGGTTAGAACTTCTGGGACAGGGCCTCCGCTATTGCCGGCAGGTTTGTCAGTCTTGGGGCGATCGATTCTCCTGCGGCTGGTTCGCTGAGGACGTAGATGGTCCAGCCTGCCTTCGTCGGCCTTGATTCCGACTGGCCGCCCAGTACCTGTCGGCCCGGTGGGACCAGGACCGCCGAGATCGTTCCGTACGTGCCGTTGTCGTGCACCGCGTACGACGCGCCCCTGGCGCCCGGTGGGCAGACGGCCGCGGCCGGGCCGGGGAGGGTGGTGACGACCGGGAGCTCGTCGGCGAGGGCGGCGGCGAGCTCCCGGTCCACCTCGGCGCACGCGCGCGAGGCACCGCCGACCTTGGGGTCGGCGCTCCCCGTGGACTCGTCCCCCTGCGTAGACGGGTCTTCGGGGATGCTGTTGGGCGGTTGGCCGCCCGTTTTGTCCGGAGTCGCCGGGAATTGGGGTTCCTGTGCGATCTTCGGGGACATCTCGGACTGGCTGAGATTAGGGGACGAAGCCTCCATCGCGGAACCTGCTGTGCCGGATTCGCGGGATGTCGTGTTGACGATGACCGTTCCTCCCAGCAGAAGGACCACCGCCAGTGCACCCCCCGAGACCCACGCGGTACGACGGCGGGCGGTCGCCCTGGCCGACGCCGTGCGGATTCCGCCCACGTCGAAGGACGCCGGAGGGGCGTCGCCCGCCGCGTCGCGGAACAGCTCCGCGAGCTCCTTCTCGTCCACCTACCTCCACCCCACCTTCACGACGCCGGCCTCAGGTCGTCCATCGCGTCACCCAGGGCTTCGCGCAACGCCTCCAGGCCGCGGGACGTCTGGCTCTTCACGGTCCCCTCCGAGCAGCCCAGCACCTCGGCCGCGGCCGCGACGTCCAAGCCCTCCAGGAACCTCAGCACGAGGACCGCCCGCTGCCGCGGCGGCACCCGCTTCAACCCGGCCACCAGGGCCGTGCGCGTGGCGACCGACTCGGCGATCTCGCCGTCGCCGGAAGGCGTGTCCGGGACCTCGTCCACGAAACGCTCCCTCCGCCACGGCCGTCGCGACTCGTCGATCACCGCGCGCACCACCGACCGGCGCACGTACGCGTCCAGGGCGCCTTTGTCCCGGATCTTGCGCCACCTGCGGTGCAGCGCGACGAACGCGGTCTGCGCGAGGTCGTCCGCCCGGTGCCAGTCACCACACAGCAGGTACGCGGTCCGGCGCACGGCTTCGCGTCGAGCCACGAAGTACGCCGCGAACTCCTGCTCGTCGTGCTGGTCCACGCGGACTCTCTCCGCTCGTTCGTTCTGTCGACTACGGGACGGACGCGACGGGCACTCCGGTTGCACGCGCGTCGGGGGAGACCTCGGTCACCACATGGTGGTACCGCGAAGCCTGTTCGGTCAGCGGCCGTCGGATGTGATGTGATCCATTCGTGACCCTGCTCGCACCGATCGACTTCCGCTCGGACACCGTCACCCAACCGGACGAGGCGATGCGGCTCGCCATGTCGGCGGCCGAGGTCGCCGACGACGTCCTCGACCACGACCCCACCATGCGCAGGCTCGAGGAACGCGCCGCCGAACTGCTGGGCGTCGACGCGGCGCTGTGGGTGCCGTCCGGCTCGATGGGCAACCTGATCGCGCTGACCGCGCACCTGGGTCGCGGCGACCGCTTCCTCGCGCCGCGCAACGCCCACGTGCTGGACTTCGAACTCGGCACCGCCGCCTGGCTCGCCGGCGGCATGCCGCACGCGCTGGAGTGGGTGGAGGGGCCGGGGAGACCGTCCGCGCAGGACGTGCGGGCCGCGGCGGGCGCACAGGGTCCCTACTACGCGCTGCGCACCACGCTGTTGTGCCTGGAGAACACCCACAACGGCGCCGGCGGCACGGTCACGCCGCCCGACGAGCACGCGCTGCTGGTGTCCGCCGCCCGCGAGACGGGCCTGCGGGTGCACCTGGACGGCGCGCGGCTGTGGAACGCGGCCGTCGCCCTCGGCGTGCCCCCCGCGGCGCTCACGGTCGGCGTGGACACCGTCCAGGTGTGCCTGAGCAAGGGTCTCGGCGCGCCGGTCGGGTCGATCGTGGCCGGCACCGCGAACTTCGTGCAGGAGGCCCGACGGATCCGCAAGATGCTGGGCGGCGGCGTGCGGCAGGGCGGTGTGCTGGCGGCGGCCGGGCTGATCGGGCTCGACCGGATCGAGGACCTGGCGCAGGACCACGCCAACGCCCGCACGCTCGCCAAGGGCCTGATCGACCTCGGCTGGCAGGTGGTCGAGCCGGAGACCAACATCGTGCTGGCCGGCGTGCCCGATCTGGACGTGACGATCAACGGATTGCGTCACCTGGGCGTGTTCACCGGACCGATGGCCGGCAAGGTGAGGTTCGTGACGCACCGCGATGTGGATGCCGACGACGTTAGTGAGGCGCTGCGCCGGATCGAGTCGGTGAGCAGCTGATGCGCTGGATCGTCTTCGACTACGGCGAGGTGATCAGCGGTCCGCAGCGGCGGCTGCCCGAGCTGGCGGGCCTCGCGGGCGTGCCGGCGGAGGAGTTCGCGACGGCCTACTGGGCCGCGCGCGACGCCTACGACCGCGGTGGCTCGGACCTGGAGTTCTGGCGCGCCGTCGTGCCCGGCGTGGCCGAGGAGCTGGCCGCCGAGCTGACCGAGGTGGACATCGGCGGGTGGCTGACGTTCGACCCGGCGACGCTGGAGCTGATCGCCGAGCTCGACGCGGCCGGGGTGCCGCTGGCGCTGCTGTCGAACGCGCCGTCCTCGTTCGGCAGGCGGGTCGAGGGCCTGCCGTGGGCCCGGCACTTCCGGCACCTGGTGTTCTCCGGCGACCTCAAAACGGCCAAACCGGACCCCGAGATCTGGACCGCCCTCGTCACCCGACTGGGCGCACAACCGGGTGACTGCGTGTTCCTGGACGACAGACCGGTGAACGTCGAGGGTGCGACGCGGGCGGGCCTGATCGGCGTGCGCTGGGACGGCTCGGTGCACGCGCGGGAGGAACTCGTGCGGCTGGCCGTGCTCAGCGGTTCCGCAACTCCGCCCGCAGTTCCGCCAGCTCGGCCCTGACCAGGCGCAACTCGGCGAGGGTCGCCTGCTCGGCCTCGGCCACCGAGCCCTCGACCCCGCTGAGCCGCTCCACCAGCCAGGACGCGATCGTGCCGGTGATGACACCCAGCAGCGCGATGCCGCCGATCATCAGCAGCGCGGCGACGAGCCGACCCTCCCACGTCACGGGGTACCGGTCGCCGTAACCGACAGTGGAGATCGTGGTGAGCGTCCACCACGCGGCGTCACCGAAAGTGGTGATCGTGGCACCCGGGTGGTGGCGCTCCGCGTCCAGCACGGCGAGCGACGCGGACAACCCCACCAGGGCCGTCACGCCCGCCACGTACACCCCGACGCGCTGCCGGACCTTGCCCGCGAACCGCCGGTTGAGCACCTTGAGCACGGTGATGAGCCGCAGCACGCGCAACTGCCGCACCACCGGCAGCAGCACGGCCAGCAGGTCGAACAGGTGACCGACGAAGAACCGCCACTTGTCCTGCGCCAACGTGAAGCGGACCGCGTAGTCCGCCGCGAACACCAGCCAGACGATCCACAGCACGACCTCGAGCACCGTGTCCACGCCCGAGGTGCGGTGGTCGTCGAGCACCTGCCACGCGTAGGACACGAGGAAGACCACGGCGAGCGCCGTCAACGGCCACTCGACGCGTTGCTCCCAACGGGCGAGCCGGCGTTCATCGGTCTGGAACACCGCACCATGGTGACCGGCGCAACCCGCGTTGACCAGTGCCGATCGACCCGGCCGCGGTCAGCGGCCCTTGGTGATGCCCTTCTGCCCCTTGCCGCCCTTGATCGCGCCGTAGGCCACCGTGCCCAGGAACAGCACGCCGCCCAGCACCGCCAGCCAGAACAAACCCTTGATCAGCGCGCCCGCGACGGTGATCACGATCCACGCCGCGAGCAACCACAGGATGATGCGCATCATGACCCTTGAACGCACGCGCTGATCAGCGGGTTCCCAACCAGCCGCGCAACCTTTCCAGCGCCTCCGCGATGTCGTCGTGCGCGCCGGCGAACGACAGCCGGACGAACCGGTGCCCGTCGACCGGGTCGAAGTCGATCCCGGGCACGATCGCCAGGCCCGTGTCGTCCAGGAGCCCCCGGCAGAACGCGGCCGAGTCGTCGGTCAGGTGCGAGACGTCGGCGTAGGCGTAGAACGCGCCGTCGGCGGGCGCCACCCGGTCCACGCCCAGGTCGGCCAGGCCCGCGAGCAGCGTGTCCCGGTTGCGCCGGTAGCCCTCGACCAGCCTGTCGGTGTAGGCGTAGGACTCCGGCTCGAACGCGGCCACCGCGGCGTACTGGGCCAGCGCGGGCGGGCACAGGGTGAAGTTGCCGGTCAGCCGGTCGACCGCGCGCACCAGGTCGCGGGGCAGCAGCGTCCAGCCGAGCCGCCACCCGGTCATCGCGAACGCCTTGGAGAAGGAGTTGACCACGACGGCGTCGCGCGAGGTCTCCCACGCGCTCGCGAGCGGCGTGCCGTAGCCGATGCCGTGGTAGATCTCGTCGCTGACCAGCCTGGTGCCCGTCGACGAGCACCACTCGGTGATCGCCTTCAGCTCGGCCGGGTCGAGGACCGTCCCGGTGGGGTTGGCCGGGCTCGCCACGACCAGCCCGTCCAGCGGACCCGCCTCGGCGAGCACCTCCACCGTCGGCTGGAACCGGGTGTCCGGTCCGCACGGCAGTTCCACGACCTCGCACCCCAGCGCGCGCAGGATGTTGCGGTACGCGGGGTAGCCCGGCCTGGCCAGCGCGACCCGGTCGCCGGCGTCGAACGCGGCCAGGAAGGTCAGCAGGAACGCGCCGGACGAGCCGGTCGTGACGACCACCTCGTCGGGGTCGACGGCCAGCCCGTACTGCCGCTCGTAGTGCCCGGCCAGCGCCTCGCGCAGCGGGAGGACGCCCAACTGCTCGGTGTAGCCCAGCGCCTGCTCGCGCAACGCCCGTTCGGCGGCCCGCAGCACCGGCTCCGGCGCGGGGCTCGACGGCTGGCCCGCCGCGAGCGAGACGACCTCGCCGTGCGTCCGCTGCCTCCGGGCGGCTGCGGACAGCACCTCCATGACGTGGAAAGGGGGCACGTCGGCACGTGCCGCGACACCGGACATGCCGACAGGCTAGCCGCCGCCCGGTGGACGGCGGCCGGCCCCTTCGGCCTAGTAGCCCTGGTAACCGCCGCCGGACGCCATCGACGCGAGGCCCGGGTGGCCCTCGAAGCCGCCGTAGCGGGAGAACGTGTACCGGACGCCGGCGATGATGTTGTCCACCGGGTTCCAGATGTCGTCGTGGCCGGGCAGCTTGTAGGAGTTGAACGTGGGGTCGATGCACTGCATGAGGCCCTTGGAGGGGGTGCCCGCCGCCGCGTTCGAGTCCCAGTCGTTGATGGCGTGCGGGTTGCCGCCCGACTCCTTCTCGATGATCGTCCAGATCTCGTTGATGTTGGCCTCGGTGACCGGGATGCCGTTGGCCTGGAGGATCTTGATGGCCTCGCGGATCCACTCCTGCACGTTGCCGGGAGGCGGGCCGCTGCTCGGCGGCGGACCGGACGAGCCGAAGCCGCCGAAGCCCCCACCGCCGCCACCGCCGCCGGTGGCTCCACCGCCACCACCACCGCCGCCGCTCGAGCCGCCACCGCCGGTGGAGCCCGAACCCGAGGCGGCCGGGGTGTCCGCGGCCGGGGTCTGGGCGGGCGCGTCGGCGGACGACGTCCGGGTGTCGGCCTCGGGGGTGGGCGTCCAGTCGATCGGGTCGCCGGGCTGCGGCACGAACGCCTGCACGCCCGGGTCCGGCAGCGAGCTGAACGCGGGCGTCAGGTGCCGGCCCTTGATCGCCGACAGCGCCGTGCTCAGGGCCTGCTCGGCCTCGTCCACGACCGGTTTCGCGTCACCGGCGGCCTCCGCGCACAAGCCGCTGATCGCGTTGTCGACATCGGCCTGAGGAACGTTCTGGTTCTGCTGCCGCAACTGCCGGACGCGACCCAACAACGTCTCGCAGATCCGGTCGACCGACGATTTCGCCGACTCCAGCGCGGCGGCCGCGGAATCGAGGTCCTCGGCCGCACCGGTCAACACCTCGGCGAGTGACGTCCCGCCCTTGGTGAATTGCGCCATGTAGGTGACGAATCCGTCGGACGAGTCGCCTTCCCACGCGCCGTCGAGCGTGTTCACGGTCTGCTTCACCTGGTTGCCGGAGTCGGCGACCTTCTCCGCCGCCTCGCGCCAGCGGGTGGCCACGTCGCGCACCGACTGCGGCCGGGCGGTCTCGACCTTGTCCGCCAGCGCGGCCAGCGCCGCACCACCCGGCAGGCCCGCGACCTCGTCCTTCGCGCTCATCTCACACCGCCCGGAACGAGCCGGCCGCGGCCGTCTCGGTGTCGACGACCGCGCCCTGGATCTTGTCCAGCGCCCGGTCGACCTTGCCCAGCAGCGACTCGGCGGCCGCGCACTCCGCGCCCGCCGTCGAGTCCAGCGCCGACACCGCCGACGCGAGTCCGGCCGACGACGCGAGCTTGCCGAACGCGTTCGCGTCCACGTGCGCGTCGGACAGGCCGTCGCCAATCGACCCGAATTGTCCGGCTTGCGCACTCGCCGTGCTCCGACATTGCTCCAACGCCTCGGAGTTGAACTTCGCCACCGGCATTTCCCTCTCCCCCTTACGTCCGATCAGACTGTAGGCGACCGACGCCGCCCTGATCGATCAGTTCGGCAACTCTTCCCCGCAACTCCACCGGTTCGGCCGGACCGTGGAAATCGACCACGTCCGGCGCGCGCCGCCGTCGACCCGACGCGTCGACCACCGCCGCGCCGAACTGGCCGCGCAGATCGGGCGCGCCGACCGTGCCGTCGTCCGCGACCGGGAGCACGCCGACCAGCGCCGAGGCGAGGTCGTCGTGGTCGAGCCCGGTGACCGCGAGCGTGCCGCCCGCCAGGACCGCCAGCACCGCGCCGTTCCCGGCGGAGGCGGCCAGCGCGCGAACCGCTCCGCTGCCGATGCCCAGCCGCAGGTCACCCGAGCGCGGCGGGTTGGCGATGAGCTTCAGCGCCGAACCGAGCCACGGGTCCACCTCGTCGCCGCGCGCCAGGCCGCACGCGGTCAGGTCGGCCCACGCGGCGTCGTCGTCCACGTGCAGCACGATCGGCATCGCGCCGAGGTCCAGGTGGTCCCAGGCCGCGCGGAACGCGGCGGCGCTGAGGGTCGCGTTGGTCACCAGACGTCGCTCCCGGATGACGGCGGGCGCTGCTCCGGCCCCCCGGCCCGCAAGGCGTTCTGACGTTCGATCCGGGTCGCGGGTTCCGTCAGGCTTCGTGCAGCAGTTCCCAGACGAAGCCGGCGAGCCGCGCGTTGTCGATCGGGGTGATGGTGCTCCAGGCCCGGCCGTCCGAGCTGGGGCGGACCTGGTGCAGGTAGCGGCCGGACGGGGTGTCGTGCCAGGCGACCACGCGGGGCGCGCGACTGGGTGGTCCACCCTGCTGCGCACGTTCGGCCCCGAACTGGCCGCGGGTGCCCATGCCGTCGCACATGCCCGCGAGTTCCTGGGCGTCGTGCAGCGGGACGCCGCGGCGTTCCAGGGCCAGCACGAGCTTCTCCGCGTCCCGACCCGCGTCGTCGGCGGCGGCGCGCAGCACGTCGTTGGGCAGGCTGATCGACCGGCCGTACCCGGCGGGCATCTCGCCGGTCACCGACACCGCCGCCTCGGCCAGCGCGCTCGCCCGCGACTCGATCAGCCACACCTCGTCGCCGTCGACCACCGCGAGCACCGCGTCCTCGGCGGCGGCCGCGGCGAGACCGCGGATCTTGCGGCGGTCGAACCAGATCCAGACGTCGATCGACACCTGCGGGTTGGCGAGCAGGGCGAACGCGTCGGCCAACTCCGAGGCGACCCGCCCGTTGCGCGCCAACCCGCGTTGGCCGAGCGTGTCCCAGGCGTGCTCGACGTAGCGGGCGCGCTCCGTGTGCGTGACACCGGGGCTGGGCACGTCGAGCACGACGTTGCGGCGCGGGTGCCGTTCAGCCTCCCACGCGACGTCGAACTCGAGCGTGGTGAGGACGACGGTGCCGGGGGCGGTCACCGCTTGTCTGGGTCGTCGCCGATGACGGACTGGACGACCATGCGCTCGTCGCCGAAGACGTCGTCGGAGTCGACGCCGTACTTGCGGATGTGCTCGCCGTCCTCCTCGTCCTCGCCCTTGGCGACCGCGGCCGGCTGGAGCATCGAGCCGGTGCCGACCTTGCCGGACCGGGTGCCCGCGGCGGCGGCCGCGCCGCGTCCGGCGAGGCGTTCCTCCTCCAGCGCGCCGACCGCGCCGCCCTTGGTGAGCGCGGTGCCGGGCGTGGAAGCCTTGGCGCCCTTGCCCTCCGGGGTGCCGCTGCCGGGTGCGCCGTGCGGGCCCTGGCCCTGCGCTTGACCACCGCGCACGACCCGTCCGCCGCGTGCCGTCGCCGCCGCCGCGCCCAGTCCGACGCCGGCCGCCACGCCGAGCCCGATGCCCAGGCCCAGGTTGGAGCCGGGCACCTTGGCGAGGGCCGGTCCGGTGGGCAGCGCGCCGACCGTGCCGGGCAGGCCGGGGAGCTGGCCCGTGGAGCCGCCGGGGATGTTGGGGACGGTGCCGGGAAGCTGACCGGGCAGCTGGCCCGGGAGTGGGCCGGGCACGCCGCCGGGGAGCTTGCCGGGCAACTGCACGCTGCCACCGCCGGGCAGCTGGGCCGTGCCGCCGGGCGTTGACCCGACGCCGGAGGTGCCGGCGGGCACGCCGCCGACGTGGCCGGTGGGGCTCTGCACGGATCCGACGGTGGCGGTGGCGGAGGACACCGTGGTGACGTCGAAGTTCGGCGGCTGCGGAATGCCCTGGTACTGCCCGAGCGCGTCCCGGGAGGCCTCGGTGTACTGGTCGAGCCCGCGGATCGCCTGCTCGCGCGCGGCCTGCGTGGCCTTCACCTCGGCGGCGTGGTCGGTCTCGTACCCGAAGAACCCGCCGACGTCGTCGACGAGGTTGGTCTCGGAAGCACCCCGCAACACGGCGGGCTCGGGCAACCCGTTGCGCGACTGGGAGTACGAGGCGCTCTGCACCGCCGTGGCCTGGGAATTCCGCTTGGCCGCCTCGTCCGCCTCACCGGCGTAGTCGGCCTGGGCGTTGATCGTCTTCCCGGCGTTCTCCCCGGCGGCACCCTGCCACTCGATCCCGAGCTTCCCCAACTCGGTCCGCAACACGTCGTCGGTCTCGGCGAGAGACGCGGACAACTCCCGCAACGCGTGCGACGCGTCCGCGAACTTCTGTGCCGCGTCACCGGCCTTGAACTGATCGACCAACCCGGCGAGCGAGTGGTTGTCATACCCCTCGAAGCGGTGGTCGCTGATCTGCTCGTACCCGCTCATGACTTCCCCTCACGCCAAAGTCGGCAAGGTGACGAGCGCGAGCTCCGCCGCCTTCTTAGCGTTCTGGCACATCTGGTCCTGCGAAGGCTTCTTCCCGATGGGGCGGAAATCCACGTACAACTGCTCGCCGTCGGCCACGTCGATCGCGACCGCGCACGCGTCCTGCACACCTGCCAGCGCGATGGTGAGCGCGCTGTAGCCGTTGATCAGGGTCGGGGTGGCGGTGTAGTTGCCGTTTCCGGTCCAGTAGTCGATACCCACACTCGTGATCAACCCGACGCCGTAAGCGGTGGTTTGGGCACCCGCCGACGCGTAGTCGCAGAGCGGAGTCTTTCCCGTGTCCACGACGGTGCCGTCGTTGCGCTCCGCGGTCACGACGGACAACTGCGCCATCTGGGCCGACGTCAACACCTTGCAGGGGTCGACGTTGTCGAGTTTGAGTTCCTTCGGGCGCGGTACCGAGGAGGCGACGGGCGGGGTCCGGGACGTCCCGGACGTCCCGGTCGTCGGAGTCGCACTCTGCCCGAGCGTGGCGGGACCGCTGCCTGATCCGCCTACAGTGCAGGCCGTGGTCAGGAAACCGATCACCACGAGCGCGATCAGGCCGCGCCGTCCGGCATTACGCACCCTTGGCTCCCAGCGCGGCCGTGACCTCTTCCTCGGTGAATCCGTAACCCGCCGCCGCTTCGCGCAATTGGTCCACCAGGTTCTGGAGGCTCGCGATGTACTGCTCGACCCGACCGGCGTACGTGTCGTCACCGCCGACGAGACGGGAGTTCCACGCCGCCGCGACTTCCTGGTTCACGACATCCGCGCCGGCAGGCAGATTGACGACCAGCGCACGCCCCGAGGCGCGGAGCTTTTTGGACAGCGCCGCCCCCTGGTCCTGGATGATCTTCCCCGCCTGGAGGACCGTCGACTTGGTCACCTTGAACTTCTGGGACGACGAGCCCAGGCCTTCCATCGTCTGGCCCAGGGCCTTTTCGGCGGCGAAGACGGTGCCTACGGCTCTGCCCACTGCTCCGCCTGCCGCGGCCACGGCGCCTAGTAGGGCGTTTTCCTCTGCCACGACGTCCTACCCCCGTACGGTCGGTGACGGATCGGTCCCGGTTCGCAGGCTACCAACGAGCGGGTGTGGCTCGTTTGTGGTTGGACGAAGACAAGGGGTCCCCGGTTCCCCGGTTACGGGGTGATGGCGCCGTTCGCGGCTTTCAGGGCGATGTCCGTGCGGTGGTGGGAGCCCGTCAGGTGGATGGCCGCGATCTTCCGGTACGCGTCGTCGCGGGCCAGTGCCAGGGATTCGCCGGTGCCCACCACGGACAGCACGCGGCCGCCGGTGGAGACGATGGCGCCGTCCTCGCGGCGGCGGGTGCCGGCGTGCAGGACGCCCTCGGCTTCCGAGCCGCCGATCACGTCACCCGTTCGGGGGCGGTTCGGGTAGCCCTCGGCGGCCACCACGACGGTCACCGCGTAGTCCGGGGACCAGTCCAGCGGCGGAAGGGCGGCCAGGGTGCCGGTGGACGCCGCCAGCAGCACGGTCGACAGCGGCGTGCGCAGGAGGGACAGGACGGACTGGGTTTCCGGGTCGCCGAAGCGGCAGTTGAACTCGATGACCTGGGGGCCGGACGACGAGGTCAGGGCCAGGCCCGCGTAGAGCAGGCCGGTGAACGGGGTGCCGCGGCGGGCCAGTTCGTCCACCACCGGCTGCACGCACGTCGTCACGATCGTGTCCACCAGATCGGGGGACGCCCAGGGCAGCGGGGCGTAGGCGCCCATGCCGCCGGTGTTCGGGCCGGTGTCGCCGTCGCCGACGCGCTTGAAGTCCTGCGCCGGCAGCAGCGGCACCACCGAGGAGCCGTCGACCAGGCAGAACAGCGACACCTCCGGCCCGTCCAGGAACGACTCCAGCAGCACCGGGTGGCCGTTGTCCAGCAACGTCATCGCGTGCGCCCGCGCCACCGCGCGGTCCGCCGTCACGACCACGCCCTTGCCCGCGGCCAAGCCGTCGTCCTTCACCACCCAGGTGGGCCCGAAGTGGTTCAGCGCCGCGTCCAGCCGGGCCGGGTTGTCCACGACCTCGGACGACGCCGTCGGCACGCCCGCGGCCGCCATCACGTCCTTCGCGAACGCCTTGGAGCCCTCGATGCGGGCCGCGGCGGCGGACGGGCCGAAGCACGCGATGCCCGCCGCGCGGACGGCGTCGGCCGCGCCCGCGACCAGCGGTGTCTCCGGTCCGATCACGACCAGGTCGGCGGCCCAGTCCACGGCCAGCGCGACGACGGCCGCGGCGTCGGCCACGTCCACACCGCGGATCTCGGCCGCGCCCGCGATACCGGCGTTGCCGGGCGCGCAGGCGAGCGCCACGACGGACGGGTCCTTCGACAACGCGAGGACGAGGGCATGTTCACGGGCTCCAGACCCGATGACCAGGACGCGCACGACTGTTGAGCCTAGATGACGCAGCGCGCTATCCGCCGAGTGCGTCCGACGACCCGGCCGCGAGCGGCACCGGACCGGTCTGCGCCGCGCGCTCCCGGACGATGTCCCGCGCGGCCGGGTGCACCTTCTCCAGGTCGCCCTTCCGGTCGAACAGCAGCTTCGTGACGGCGCACGCGTCACCCGCCGGGAAGTCGGAGCGGACCAGCAGCAGGTTCGGCACCACGACCGTCGGCACGTCCGCCGGCTGACCGTAGGCGGAGGCCGGGATGACGCCCCGGTCGTACACCGGGTTCACCTTCCGCAGCGCCTCCAGCTGCGGTGTCACGTCGAGGAACTTCACGTCGCCCTTGAGCGCCGTGGTGATGTCGGTGATCTGCGCGGTCGGGAGCCCGCCGGACCACACCAGCCCGTCGAGGCTCCCGTCCTTCATCCCGTCCGCCGTCTTCGCCAGGTCCAGCCGCTGCGCCCGGACCTCGCCGAACGGCACCCCGGCCGCCTCGACCAGCCGCTGCGCGATCACCTCGGTGCCGGACTTCGGCGACCCGGTGGAGATCCGCCTGCCCCGGAAGTCGGCCGGCGACGAGATCCCGCTGGACGCCCGCACCAGCACCTGCGTGTAGTTCGGGTACAACCGGGTCAGCGCCCGGATCTGCTGCTTCTGGCCCTCGAACGCGCCCTTGCCGTCGACGGCGTCGGCCGCCGTGTCGGCGAGCGAGAACGCCACGTCGTAGGTGCCGGCGGTCAGCTGCTGGACGTTCTGCACCGACGCGCCGGTCTCCGCGGCGGTGGCCTTGAGCGCGGTGTGGTCGCTGATCAGCTTCGCCAGCGCGCCGCCGACGACGTAGTACACGCCGCCGGAGTTGCCGGTCGCGATGGTGATCCGCCGGTCCGACGCCTCGCACGAGCCGCCGCCCGCCGACGACGTGGTCCGCTTGCCGCCGCAGCCCGCCGCGACCAGTCCGGCCGCCAGCAGCACCGCGACGAACGCTCTGCTACGCATGGTTCCCCTTCCCGAGCACCAGGTGGACGGCCACCGCGACGAGCAGGAATCCCACCCCGACGGCGACGGTGACCGGTTGCAGGTAGAGCAGGAGCGCGGCGGCGGGCACGCACAGCGCGCGTTCGGGCCACCGCGCCGGCCCGAACAGCCACCCGCCGGTCACCACGGCCAGCGCGGCGACGCCCAGCGCGGACGCCGCGAACGCCCAGAGGACGTCCACAAAGGACGCGCGCAGCAACAGGGCCGCGCCGTGGTCGGTCAGCACGAACGCGAGCGGCACGAGGAACGCGGGCAGCGTGTACTTCCAGGTGCGCCACATGGTCTTCATCACGTCGCCGCCGGTGATCGCGGCCGCCGCCACGGCCGCCAATGCGGTCGGCGGCGTCACCTCGGACAGCACCGCGTAGTAGAAGACGAACATCGCGGTCTCCTCGCGCGCCACGCCCAGGCCCACCAGCGCGGGCCCGACGACCACCCAGGAGATGACGAACGACGCGGTCACCGGCACGGCCAGCCCGAGCACGCTCACCGCGACGGCCGCCAGCACCGCCGTGACCAGCAGCACCGCGGCCGGTCGCGAGGACAGCGCCGAGGCGAGGTCGACCAGCGCGGCCGCGAGTTCCTGCCCCAGGCCGGTCTTGGTGACGGTGGACGTGATCACGCCCGCCGCCGCGCACACCGCGACAACCGGCAGCGCCGCCCGCACGCCCAGCGACAGCGAGTCGAGCACCGACCGCGCCCACGCCCGCGGATCCCGTTGCGCCGCAAGGGCGAACAGCGCGGCGACGCCGGTCGCGTAGACCACCGCCGAGTAGACCGGGATGTCCAGCACGAGGAACACGACGATCACGCCGAGCGACAGGAAGTGGTACCCGCCGCGCCTGAGCAGCGGCCACGGTCGCGGCACGTCGACGTCGACCGGCTTCGCGCCGAACCGCCGCGCGTCGCTCTCCACGGCCAGCGCGATGCCCAGGTAGTACAGCAGCGTCGGCAGCACGGCCCACACCAGCACCTGGAGGTACGAGGTCTCCAGGTACTCGGCGATGATGAACGCCGCCGCGCCCAGCGTGGGCGGCGACAGGATCGCGCCGATGCCGGACGCGGCGAGCAGACCGCCCGCGTTCTCCCTGGGGTAACCGGCTTCGCGCAGCATCGGCCAGGTGACCGCGCCCAGCGACACGGTCGTCGCGGTGCCGGAGCCGGACACGGTGCCGAGCAGGAAACCGGCCGCGGCGGCGGTGCGACCGGGCGCGGTGCGCGAGCGGCGGAACGCGGAGAAGCTGATGTCCACGAAGAAGGCGCCCGCGCCGGACGCGTTGAGCACCGCGCCGTAGACGGTGAACAGCACGATGTAGGTCGCCGCGACGTCCAGCGGTGTGCCGTAGAAACCCGTGGCGTCGTTGAAGAAGCCGTTGACGATCTGCGCGAAGTCCACGCCCGCGTGGGAGATCGACCACGACGCCGGCAGGTACCCGCCGTAGTAGGCGAACGCGACGAACACGGCGCACACCGCGGGCAGCACCCACCCGGTGGTCCGGCGGGCCGCCTCCAGCACCAGGAGCAGCAGCACGGTGCCCGCGACCACGTCCGCCGGCGTCAACTGACCCTGCCGGTCCAGGAACGCGTCGAACCCGCCGAACAGGGGGTAGGCCGCGGCCGCGAAGGCCAGGAGCGCCAAGGCCCAGTCGAGCGGACCCGGGTCGTCCGGCGCGCCGCGGCCCGACCGGTAGCAGAGGAACACCAGCGGCAGCGTCACCGCCAGGAAGACGACCAGGTAGTACTGGCCGCCCTTGGCGAACGGCCAGAACACCTGCTTGAGCACGAGCAGCGCGACGGCGAGGCCCGCCGCCCACACGACCCGCTCCCAGCGCGGCGACAGCGCGCGGGACGGCTTCTCCTCGTCGAACTCGACGGCAAGCGCTTCGGTGGTCGACACGGCGCACCCTTCGTGTCGCGCTGAGTAGTCGACCCGAAGCTACTTGTGCCGGCGGTCACACCACAGCCCCACCGTCCAAAGGGACGGTAAAGCCTCAGACGATGCGGCTGTCCTCGTAGCACCAGCGCCAGTCCTCGCCCGGCTCGAAGGACCGGATGACCGCGTGGTGGGACGCGTGGAAGTGCGCCGTCGCGTGCCGGCGCGGGCTCGAGTCGCAGCACGCCACGTGGCCGCAGGTCAGGCAGATCCGCAGGTGGGCCCAGTTGTGCTCGCCCGCGGCCAGGCAGTCGGCGCACCCCTCGGGGTTGTCCGGGGTGACCGACGCGGGCAGTTCGGCGGTGTGAGGACAGGTCATGCGACACATCCTGACGCAAGATTGACGCGTGCACGGACCGGAGCTCCTCCTGCTGCTCGTCGGCGCCCTGCTCGTCACCTCGGTGGCGCGCAAGCTGGGCTGGTCGGCGCCCCTCGTCCTGGTCGGCGTCGGCCTCGCCGTGTCGTTCGTACCCGGGCTGCCCGAGTTCGCCCTCGAACCCGAACTGGTGCTGGTCCTGGTGCTGCCACCGCTGCTGTACTCGGCGGCGCTGGACAGCTCGTTCCTCAACTTCAAGGCCAACCTGCGGCCGATCGGCCTGCTCGCGGTCGGGCTGGTGCTGGTCACGACGGTGGGTGTGGGCGTGGTCGCGCACCTGGTGCTGCCGGGCCTGTCGCTGCCCGCCGCGCTGGTGCTGGGCGCGGTCGTGGCGCCGCCGGACGCGGTGGCCGCGGTCGCGATCGGCCGCCGGCTCAACCTGCCGCGCCGCACCATGACGTTGCTGACCGGCGAGAGCCTGATCAACGACGCGACCGCGCTGACCGCGTACAAGGTCGCGGTGGTCGCGGCGCTCGGCGCGGCGGGCTCGTGGATCGACGGCACCCGCACGTTCGTGGTGGCGGCGGGCGGCGGCGTGCTGGTCGGGCTCGTGGTGGGCGTCGGCGTCGGCGCGATCCGGCAGCGGCTGGGCGACGGGGTGCTCGAGTCGTCGCTCGGCCTGCTGGTGCCGTTCGGCGCGTACCTGTTCGCCGAGGAGTTCGGCGCGTCCGGCGTGCTGGCCGTGGTGGTGGCGGGCCTGTGGATCGGGCACAACGCGCCGCGCAGCTCGTACTACACCCGCTTGCAGGACACCGCGGTGTGGCGGTCGGTCGACGTGCTGCTGGAGTCGTTCGTGTTCGCGCTGATCGGCCTCCAGTTCCGCAGCGTCGTGGAGGCGGTCTCGATCACGCCCGCGCTCCTCGGCGCCGCGGCGGCCGTGCTGGCCGCGACCATCCTGGTGCGGTTCCTGTGGATGTACCCGGCCGCCTACCTGCCCCGGTTCCTCTCGAAGCGGATCCGGGAGCGGGAACGGGCGCCGGGGTGGCGCGCGGTCACCGTGATCGCGTGGGCGGGCATGCGCGGCGTGGTGTCGCTGGCGGCGGCCTCGGCGCTGCCGCTGGAGATGCCCGGTCGCGACGTGATCCTGTTCTGCACCTTCGTGGTCACCGTCGGCACGCTGCTCGTGCAGGGCCTGACGCTGCCGTGGGTGATCCGCCGGCTCGGCCACTTCGGCACCGAGGAGCAGCAGGACGCGCTGGCCGAGGCGCAGGTGCAGCACGCGGCCGCGCAGGCGGCGGTGAACCGGCTGGACGAGCTGGTGTCGGACGGCGACGCGACGCCCGGCCACGTGGTGGACCGGTTGCGGATCATGGCCGAGCACCGGGGCAACGCGGCGTGGGAGCGGTTGGGCCGGCAGCAGGACGAGTCGCCGGCCGCGGCGTACCGGCGGTTGCGCCGGACGATGCTGGACGCCGAGCGCCAGGTGTTCATCCAGGCCCGCGACGACAAGCAGATCGACGACGAGGTGCTGTTCCGGGTGCTGCGGGAACTCGACCTGGAGGAGGCGGCCATATCCCGGGAGTGACGTGTTCACCTCGACTTCAGGCCCCGGTGGCCCCGATTTACCGCCGGGCCACCAGGCTCCGTCCGGTTGACGAGCGGAGGAGGTCGGCGATGGTGCGGACGAGGATCGTCGGGGTGGCGCTGGCGGCGCTGGCCGTGGCGGGGGTTGCGGTGCTGCCGTCGGCGTCGGCGACCGGCGGCGCGGAGAAGTCGCGCGGGCCGCTGGTGATCGGCCACCGGGGCGCGTCGGCGTACCGGCCCGAGCACACGCTGGCGTCCTACGAGCTGGCGGCGCGGCTGGGCGCGGACTACGTGGAGCCGGACCTGGTGTCCACGAAGGACGGCAAGTTGGTCGCCCGGCACGAGAACGAGATCGGCGGCACCACGGACGTGGCGGCGCACCAGGAGTTCGCCGCGCGCAAGACCACCAAGACCGTGGACGGCGTCGCGATCACCGGCTGGTTCACCGAGGACTTCACGTTGGCCGAGCTGAAGACGTTGCGCGCCAAGGAGCGCATCCCGGAGATCCGGCCGCGCAACACGCTCTACGACGGCCGGTTCGAGATCCCGACCTTCCAGGAGGTCGTGGACCTGACCAGGTCGCTGAGCCGCGAGCTCGGCCGGCCGATCGGGGTGTACCCGGAGACCAAGCACCCCACGTACTTCCAGGACATCGGCCTCGCGCTGGAGCCGAAGCTGCTGGACGTACTGAACCGCAACGGGCTCAACCGGCCGGGCGCGAAGGTGTTCGTGCAGAGCTTCGAGGTCGCGAACCTCAAGTCCCTCAAGGGGAAGCTGCGGGTGCCGGTGATGCAGCTGATCAACGGCTCCGGCGCGCCGTACGACTTCGTGAAGGCGGGCGACAAGCGGACCTACACCGACCTGCTGACCCCGGCCGGGCTCAAGGAGATCGCGACCTACGCCCAGGGCGTCGGCCCGACGAAGGACCGGATCATCCCGCGCGACGCGCAGGGCTTCCTGCTCCAGCCGACCACGCTGGTGAAGGACGCGCACGCCAAGGGTCTGGTCGTGCACGCGTGGACGTTCCGCAACGAGAACGCGTTCCTGCCCGCCGACTACCGCTCGTCGACGGACCCGGCGGCGTACGGCCGGGCGTTCGAGGAGTACGCGAAGTTCCTGGCCACCGGGCTGGACGGGCTGTTCGCCGACAACCCGGACACCGCGATCGAGGCGCTCAAGGCCGCGAGGGGCTGACCGCGGACGGCCCGCCGCCCACCCGGTGGCGGGCCGTACCGGGGTTCAGAGCAGGCCGCGGGAGGCCAGGATCGGCCGGACGCCCTCGCCGAACCAGTAGGCCTCCTCGAGGTGCGGGTAGCCGGAGAGCACGAACTCCTCCACGCCCGCCGAGTGGTACTCCTCGACCAGGTCCGCGACCTCGGCGTGGCTGCCGACCAGGGCGGTGCCCGCACCGCCGCGCACCAGGCCGATGCCCGCCCACAGTCCGGGGTGGATCTCCAGGCCGCGCACGCCGCGGGACAGGTCGCCGCCGTGCAGCGCGACCATCCGCTGCTGCCCCACCGACCCGCTGGCCCGCAGCTGCTCCTGCGACTTCGCGACCTGCTCGGGGTCGACGGCGGACAGCAGCTTCTCCGCCACCGCCCACGCCTCCGCGGAGGTGTCCCGGCTGATCGTGTGCAGCCGCACGCCGAACCGGATCGGCCTGCCACCGGCGAGCGAGCGCACCTTGGCGATCTTGTCCGCCACGTCGGCGGGCGGCTCGCCCCAGGTCAGGTACACGTCGGCGTGCCGGGCCGCGACGGGGAGGGCGGCGTCGGACGAGCCGCCGAAGTAGATCTCCGGCGTCGGCGAGGGCGCGCGCCGCAGGGTCGCGCCGGTCACCCGGTAGTGCTCGCCGGTGAAGTCGACCGGGTCGCCCGCCCAGACCGAGCGCACGACCTGGAGGAACTCGTCGGTGCGCGCGTACCGCTGGTCGTGGTCGAGCCAGTCGCCGTAGCGGTTCATCTCGACGTCGTCGCCGCCGGTCACCACGTTGACCAGCAGCCGGCCGCGCGAGATCCGCTGGTAGGTCGCGGCCATCTGGGCGGCGAGCGTCGGCGACAGCACGCCCGGCCGGAACGCGACCAGGAACTTCAGCGTCGACGTGCGGGCGATCAGCGCGGCGGTGGTCAGCCAGGCGTCCTCGCACCACGTGCCGGTCGGCGTCAGCACGCCCGCGAAGCCGTTGCGCTCGGCGGCCTGGGCGACCTGCGCCAGGTAGTCGATGTCGGGCTCGCGCGGGGTGTCCGCGCCCCGCTCCTTGCTGGCGTGGAATCGCTCGACGATCGTCCGCCCGTCGCCCGAGGTCGGCAGGAACCAGTGCAGCACCACGCTCATGGGTTCCGAGTCTTGGCCGACCCGCGGTGCGCGTCAACGGGCGGACACGTGCTCCCGGATCGTGGAAGTGCCTCCGTGACCGATGGTGTCGGCCACGGAGGCACCGGTGGGAGCCGTCAGGCCAGCATGTCGTGGCGCACGATCGTCTGGTCGCGGCCCGGGCCGACGCCGATCGCCGAGATGCGGGCACCGGAGATGGACTCCAGGTGCTCCACGTAGGCGCGCGCGTTCGCGGGCAGCTCGGCGAACTCGCGGCAGTGGCTGATGTCCTCGAACCAGCCGGGCAGCTCCTCGTACACCGGGACGGCGTGGTGCACGTCGGTCTGCGTCATCGGCATCTCGTCCACCCGCTCACCGTCCACTGTGTACCCGACGCAGACGGGCACCTTCTCCAGGCCGGACAGCACGTCCAGCTTGGTGAGGAAGTAGTCGGTGATGCCGTTGACCCGGGACGCGTAGCGCGCGATCACCGCGTCGAACCAGCCGGTGCGGCGCGAGCGACCCGTGGTGACGCCGAACTCGCCGCCGGTCTTGCGCAGGTGCTCGCCCATCTCGTCGTTCAGCTCGGTCGGGAACGGACCGGAGCCCACACGCGTGGTGTACGCCTTCAGGATGCCGATCACCGTGGTGATCCGGGTCGGCCCGATGCCCGAACCCGCGCTCGCGCCGCCCGACGTCGGGTTCGAGGAGGTGACGAACGGGTAGGTGCCGTGGTCCACGTCGAGCAGCGTGCCCTGGGAACCCTCCAGCAGCACCGTCTCGCCGCGCTCCAGCGCCTGGTTGAGCAGCAGCCGGGTGTCCCGGATCCGCGAGGAGAACTTGACGCCGTGCTCCAACACGCTGTCCACGACCTGGTCGGGGTCGAGCGCCTTGCGGTTGTAGACCTTGACCAGCACCTGGTTCTTGAAGTCCAGCGCGGCTTCCACCTTCTGCCGCAGGATCTTCTCGTCCAGCAGGTCCTGCGCGCGGACGCCGACGCGGGCGATCTTGTCCTGGTAGCACGGCCCGATGCCGCGACCCGTGGTGCCGATCTTGGCCTTGCCCAGGTACCGCTCGGTGACCTTGTCGATGGCCACGTGGTAAGGCATGATCAAGTGCGCGTCGGCCGAGATCAGCAGGCGGCTGGTGTCCACGCCCTGCTCGTCCAGCCCGGCCAGCTCCTCCAGCAGCACGCCCGGGTCGACCACGACGCCGTTGCCGATCACGCTCGTGACACCGGGTGTGAGGATGCCGGACGGGATGAGGTGCAGGGCGAACTTCTGGCCGTCGGGCAGCACGACCGTGTGGCCCGCGTTGTTGCCGCCCTGGTAGCGCACCACCCACTGGACGCGCTCGCCGAGCAAGTCGGTGGCCTTGCCCTTGCCCTCATCGCCCCACTGGGCACCGATCAGCACGACGGCCGGCATGTGAAACTCCAAGGGTCGGTTCGGACAAGAGCGAATGCCGGTAGTTGAGGGTAGACCAGGAGATGACGGTGCGCGGAATCGTGTTGGCCTGCGGAAACACGCAGTCGCCTTTGATCACGGACGGTGATCGCCTCGAGGTGCGGGAAGTGCCCTCGCGACCCGGAAAAGCGCACGTGGACCCGGTGTTGGCGGAATCGGGTGACGCACGTCTCGTCGTGCTGGGCACGGACGCGGACCTGAACGCCGTGGTGCTCCGGCTGCTGCGCACCGAGCGGCTGGCCGACGTGGCCGTGGGCTACGTGCCGGTGGAGCCCGACTCGGCGGTGGCGGACCTGTGGGGGCTGCCGACCGATCGCGGTCGCGCGCTCGACCTCGCGCTGTCCGGCGAACCCGATCGGGTGCCACTCGTCCGGGACGACGTGGGCGGCGTGCTCGTCGGGCTCGGCCGGCTCGGACCGGTGCGCGGCGTCGGGTACGCGGACGACACGGTCGTGCTGCGCGGTCAGGCGAGCCGGATCGAGGTCGTGCCGGACCGGGAGCTCGGCCTCGTCGTGCGGGTGGTGAACAAGAGGTTGTTGGGCAGCAAGGTGAAGACGACCGCGGGCCGGGCGTTCCAGCTCGGCTGCCTGCCGGTCGAGGTGCGGTCCGACGGCGTGGCGCACCCGCGTCCGATGGGCAAGTGGACGTGGTACCGCCACACGGAGGATTTGCGGTTGGTGCGCGGGCTGGGGTAACTGACCGTTTATCGATCCGCCATTGGCGTGTCACTCGAAGGCGTTGTGAAGGCAGGAGAATTTCGACCAAGGTGGGTTCTGACAGCTTCCAACCAGGAAGGTCAGAATCATGTCAATCCCTCACAAGAGGTTCTGGACCACCTCCCTGCTCCTGGCCGGCGCGCTGACCCTCGGACTCGTCGCACCCGCCTCCGCGACCCCGCCGAACATCCCGTCCGCGGCCACCGCCCGCTCGGAGCTCTCCGCGCTGACCGTGGCCGCGCCGGGTTCGACCACCGGCTACAGCCGCGACAAGTTCCCGCACTGGATCACCGTGTCCGGCAGCTGCGACACCCGCGAGACGGTGCTCAAGCGGGACGGGGTGAACGTGGTCACCAACTCGAGCTGCGCCGCGACCTCCGGCAGCTGGTACAGCCCGTACGACGGCGCGACCTGGACCCAGGCGTCCGATGTGGACATCGACCACGTCGTGCCGCTGGCCGAGGCGTGGCGCTCCGGCGCGGCCTCGTGGACCACCGCGCAGCGCCAGTCCTTCGCCAACGACCTGGGCAACCCGCAGCTGATCGCGGTGACCGACAACGTGAACCAGTCCAAGGGCGACAAGGACCCGGCGGCCTGGAAGCCGCCGCTGACCGCGTACTGGTGCACCTACGCGCGGATGTGGACGCACTCCAAGTACCGCTGGAACCTCACCGTCGACACGGCCGAGAAGACCGCGTTGGGCGACATGCTCGACCGCTGCTGACCCGGACGTCCCGGGTAGGGTCGGGCCATGATCTCGTCCCCCTTCACGGCCGGGCCGGGCGGCGTCATGACCGACGAGGTCGGCGTGGTCACCGGCGACCTGGAGTTGCGCACCTCGCTCACCGACGGCGTGGTGCGCGCCCAGGTGCGCTACGAGGGCGCGGACGAGTGGTACGCGATCACCGGCGGCGCCTGCCGCGTCGTGGACGCCCGCGACCACCCGGCCGTGCACGCCGTGCTGCTGGGCGTGCTGCACCGGCCGCTGGGCTGACCGCCGGCCCCGCGCACCAGGTCCCGGTCGCGTGCCCGGAAGAGGCCGGCTGGAGGCCGAGCGCCCGCCGGTTGCCGCCCCCGTGAGGGCGCGGCGGAAGGTCAAGACCGGTTGCCGCCCCCGCGCGTGAGGGGCGGCAACGCGGCCGCCGCGTCGGACCGGGTCATCCCGGTCGCCTGGAGCAGGTCCACCGCCACCGAGCGGATCTGGGCCAGCACCACCTTCGTGGACAGGCCCTCGCCGCCGAGCAGCCGCGTGGTCGTCGCCTTCGCCGCGTCGCTCACGGCGGTGCGGGCGGCGGTCGGCTCCACGCCGCGCGCCAGTTCCACCCGCAGCACGTCCACCGCGTCCGCGTAGCGCCGCAGCACGTCCGGCAGCACCTCGGGCACCTCCTCGCCGTCCCGCAGCGCGGCGAGCGCCCTGCGGGCCAGCACGCGGGTGTTGCGCAGCGCGTAGTCGACCGGCGCGGCGGCGGCCGCGTACCGGGAGAGGTCGTCGCGCGACCGCCACCGGATCGGGGCGATGGTCGCGATCTCGCCGCCCGCCTGGAGCGCGGCGCGGAACTCGTCCATCGCGTCCTGGCTCGACCGCAGCCGGGTCAGCACGCCCGCCGCCTTCGTCGTGTCGCCGGTTTCCACCGCGTCCGCCACACCGCGCAGCGCCGCGGTCAACTCGCCGAACACGACCTTGCCCTGCCGGTGCGCCACCCGCATCGGGTCGGCCGGCAGCAACGCCGTGACGGCGAGCCCGACCAGCCCGCCGACCAGCGCGTCCACCATCCGGTCGAGCCCGCCGCCGGCGCTGGGCGGCAGCAGCGTCGCCACCAGCACCGCCGACGAGCCCGACTGCAACGCGATCACCGCGCCGCCGTCCAGCAGCACCGCGGTGGACATGGCCAGTGCCACGACCAGCGCGATCTGCCACGGCCCTGAGCCGATCAACGAGATCAGCACGTCGCCGACGCCGACGCCGACCGAGACGCCGACGACCAGTTCGGCGGCCCGCCGCGGCCGCTGCCCGAGCGACACGCCCAGGCAGACGACCGCCGCGATCGGGGCGAAGAACGGGTGCTCGTGGCCGACGACCCGGGTGGCCACCAGCCACGACAACCCGGCGGCGACCGCCGTGTGCAGGATCGGCAGCGCGGTCGACCGCCACCGGCGGACCCGCCTGCCCACCTCGCGCCGCACCGCGGCCGGGCGCAACCGCCGTGCCCCGGAGCGGAGCACGCGCGCCGGCCCCCGGTCGTCCGGTGCGGTCACCCGGTCAGCTCAGGCCGAGCGCGGAGGGCGCGGCCGGGTCGCTGTCGGCCAGGAACGCCCGGCAGCGGTCGTACTCCTCGGACTCGCCGATCTCGTCGGCGGCACGGGCCAGCGCCGCGAGGGCGCGCAGGAAGCCCTGGTTGGGGCGGTGCGACCACGGGACCGGGCCGTGGCCCTTCCAGCCGGCGCGGCGCAACTGGTCCAGCCCGCGGTGGTAGCCGGTCCGGGCGTACGCGTAGGCCGCGACGGGATCACCGGTCTGCAACGCGCGTTCGGCCAGCAGCGCCCACGCCTCGCTGAAGTCGGGGTACGCGCGGACGATCTTGGCCGGATCGGTGCCCGCCTCGGCGGCGGACTGCGCTTCCGGCCGTTCGGGGAGCAGGGTGGGTCCGGGACCGAGCAGGTTCTCCATGACCTCAGGATAGGAACAGGCGCGCCACCGCAGCGACCAGTGCCAGCACGAGCAGACCCGCGAGCAGACCCGCGACGACCCTCTTGCCCATCGGACTCCTCTCAGTGAACTCTCGGTGCCACACCGTTCCAAGCTGGGGCCGAACAGATCAACCCGGTTAACCCGACGAGCCTAGTGGCACGGCGAATGTGCTGGTCAACACGACCCCCTAGGGGACATTCAGGGAAATCCCAGGGCGAGTCACCCTTCTCGTTCGACCGGCCGGGACGCATCATGGGCGGGTGAAAACGGGGGTAGTCGATCGCATCGCGCGTTTCCGCGACCGGTACTGGGAACGCGGCGAGCCCGGCAGGGAGACCCCGCCGGCGCTCGCGGCGGGCCTGTACCGGCTGTGGCTCGTGGGCCTGGCGCTCAAGCTCCTCGGCTCGTCCTGGGACGTGGCGTGGCACTTCAAGTGGCTGCGCGACGAATTGGCGCCCCCGCACATGATCAACACCGTGGGCACGGTGCTGGTGGTGGGGTTGACGATCTTCCACACCTTCACCGGGTACGGCGTCGACAAGCTCTCGTTGCGGCTGATGCAGTACGGCACCGGCGTGTTCCTGGTCGCACTGCCGATCGACCTGATCAACCACCGGATCAACGGCCTCGACATCACGTCGTGGAGCGGGTCGCACGCCCTGCTGTACCTGGGCACCGCGATCATGCTCGCGGGCGCGATCCGCGGGTGGCTGAAGTACCACCCGATGGACCGGTGGCGGGTGCCCGGCCTGGTCGCGCTGTGGTTCTTCTTCTTCGAGAACGCGTGGTTCCCGAACCAGCACCAGGAGTACGGGGTGCTGGAGATCGCGTCGTGGGACCGCGGCGACCCGTACGCGGAGCCGAGCCTGCTCCGGTTCGCGGCCGACCAGATCGGCCGGCCGGTCGACCGGGCGTCCATCGTGCAGTTCTCGCTGCCGATCGCGGACTGGGTGTACCCGGTGTGGGGCCTGGTGGCCGCCGCGCTGGTGCTGGTGCTCGCCAGGCGCACGATCGGCACCCCGTGGGCCGCGACCGCCGTGGCGGCGGGCTACGTGGCGTACCGCTGCCTGATCTGGCCGCTGCTCGCGGGCATCGACTTCCCGATCTCGGCGGTGCCGGTGTTCCTGGTCCTCATCGGACTGGCCGTGGACGCCGCCCACCTCGGCCGGCTGCCCGCGCCGCTGTCCGCCGTCCTGGGCGCCGCCGCGGTGACCGGCCTCGGCTACGCCGGCATCTGGGCCCAGCAACAACTCGACGCGGCGCCGCCCGTCAACTACACCTCGGCCGCCGCCACGTTCCTGCTCCTGGCCGCGTTCTGGACCGCCCTCGTGCTCACCAGGCGACGACGACCCGCACCCGCCGCCCTCTAGCCCGCACACCGAAAAGCCCCGGGACTCCGCTGGAGTCCCGGGGCTTCGTCGTGGTTCGGCGCCTAGCCGGCGATCATGCGACCGGAGGAGCGGAGGTGCTCGCAGGCCTGGGCGATGCGGGTCGCCATGCCCTGCTCGGCCGCCTTCAGGTAGGAGCGCGGGTCGTAGACCTTCTTGTTGCCGACCTCGCCGTCCACCTTGAGCACGCCGTCGTAGTTGGTGAAGAAGTGGCCCACGATCGGCCGGGTGAACGCGTACTGCGTGTCGGTGTCGATGTTCATCTTCACCACGCCGTAGTCCAGCGCCTCGTGGATCTCCTCCAGCAGCGAGCCGGAGCCGCCGTGGAACACCAGGTCGAACGGCTTCGAGCCGGCGGGCAGACCCAGCTTCTCGGCCACCACGTCCTGGCCCTGCTTGAGGATCTCCGGGCGCAGCTTCACGTTGCCCGGCTTGTACACGCCGTGCACGTTGCCGAACGTCGCCGCCACCAGGTAGCGGCCCTTCTCGCCGGTGCCGAGCGCCTCGACGGTCTTGAGGTAGTCCTCGGGCGAGGTGTAGAGCTTCTCGTTGATCTCGTGCGCGACGCCGTCCTCCTCGCCGCCGACCACGCCCACCTCGATCTCGAGGATGATGCGGGCCTTGGCGGAGAGCTCGAGCAGCTCGGCCGCGATCACCAGGTTCTCGTCGAGCGGCACCGCGGAGCCGTCCCACATGTGGGACTGGAACAGCGGGTTCAGGCCGCGGTCGACGCGCTCCTGCGAGATCCCGATCAGCGGCCGGACGTAGCCCTCGAGCTTGTCCTTGGGGCAGTGGTCCGTGTGCAGCGCGATGTTCACCGGGTACTTCTCGGCGACCACGTGCGCGAACTCGGCCAGCGCGACCGCGCCGGTCACCATGTCCTTCACCTTGGTGCCCGAGGCGAACTCGGCACCGCCGGTGGAGACCTGGATGATCCCGTCGCTCTCGGCCTCCGCGAAACCGCGCAGTGCCGCGTTGAGCGTCTCGGACGAGGTGACGTTGATGGCGGGGTAGGCGAACGAGTTCGCCTTCGCCCGATCAAGCATCTCGGCGTAGACCTCGGGGGTTGCGATGGGCATCGGTAGGTCCTCCTCAGGTGCCCGGAACGCGGTACGGCTGCATCCTACGGGCACCGTCCGGCAGGAGAAGTCGATCACCGGCATAGTGGGTGCATGGCGATCGCACGGTGGAACGGCGAGATCATCGCCGAGAGCGAACAGACCGAAGTCGTGGAGGGGAACCACTACTTCCCCCTGGAGTCGGTGCACGCGCAGTACCTGCGCCCGTCCGACACCACGTCGGTGTGCCCGTGGAAGGGCACCGCGAACTACTACTCCCTGCACGTGAACGGCCAGGAGAACCCCGACGCCGTCTGGTACTACGCGGAACCCAAGGACGCGGCGGCGAACATCAAGGGCCACGTGGCGTTCTGGAACGGCGTCGAGGTCAGTCCCTAGCGCAACGCGGCCGCGAGCTCCCGGAAGGCCTCCGGCGAGTGCTTCCCGTCGGCGCCGATCACCTGGATCCCCACGTGGTCGGCGCCGGCGTCGCGGTGCTCGCGCACCCGCGCGGCGGCCTGCTCGACCGTGCCCCAGGCGACGAGCGAGTCCACCAGCCGGTCGCTGCCGCCGTCGGCGAAGTCCTCGTCGGTGAACCCGTCGCGCCGCCAGTTCGCCAGGTAGTTCGACAGGCCCAGGTACAGCTCCAGCGCCTTGCGCCCCCGCGCCCGCGCGACCTCCGGGTCGGTCTCCAGCACCACGTGCTGCTCCGGCGCCAGCAGCACACCCGAGCCCACCGTCTCCCGCGCCCACGCCGTGTACCGCGGCGTCACCAGGTACGGGTGCGCGACGCTGGTGCGCGCGGCGGCCAGCCTCAGCACCCGCGGCCCGAGCGCGGCCAGCGCCAACCGGTCCCGCGGCACGTCGAGCTCGTCCAGGTAGTGCACGAGCTTGCGGTAGGGGCTGTGATAGGTCTCACCGAGCGTCTCCCGGTGCCCGGCGCCGATGCCGACCAGGAACCGGTCGGTCCACGCCAGTTCGCGGTACCCGTCGTTGACGTCCTCGGCCGAGGTCGTCCACACGTTGATGATCCCGGTCGCGATGGTCAGCTTGGACGTGGCGTCCAACAGCCCCGCCACCGTCGGCAGCACGCTGCGGTCCGGCGAACCGCCGAGCCACAACGTGCCGAAGCCCAACTCCTCCAGCTCGGCGACCGCCTCGCCGTCACCCGCGCCCCACTGCGCCGACAGGCTCCACACACCGAACTCGCCCAGTTGCACCGACACTTCGACCCTCCTCGAAATCCACGTCACCCGTCCCAACCGGCACGCGCCGGGATTTAGTCCGCGAGGAAGATCGTTCGACGTCAGCGCGGGTGCCCGACTAGCTTCGACCCATGACGAAACTGGGAACGAGCGACCTCGACGTGTCGCGCCTCGCGCTCGGCGGCAACGTGTTCGGCTGGACCGCCGACGAGGCCGCCTCCTTCGCCGTGCTCGACGCGTACACCGAGGCCGGCGGCAACTTCGTGGACACCGCCGACTCGTACTCGGCGTGGATCGACGGGCACGTCGGCGGCGAGTCCGAAACCGTCATCGGCGCGTGGCTCCAGCGGCGCGGCAGGCGGGACGACGTGGTGCTGGCGACCAAGGTCGGCATGCTCCCCGGCCGGGACAACCTGCGTCCGGAGACCATCGAGGAGCAGGCCGAGGGCTCGCTGCGCCGGCTCGGCGTCGAGCACATCGACCTCTACTACGCGCACCGCGACGACGAGGGCACGCCGCAGGAGGAGACGCTGGCCGCGTTCGACCGGCTGGTGAAGGCGGGCAAGGTCCGCCACGTCGCCGCGTCGAACTTCACCGCGCCCCGCCTCGCGTCGGCGCTGGAGACCTCCGCCCGCGAGGGCCTGGTCTCCTACGTGGCTTTGCAGCAGCAGTACAACCTGGTGGAGCGCGACTACGAGGGCGAACTCGCGTCCGTGGTCGAGGGCGCGGGCCTGTCCTCGGCGCCGTACTTCGGCCTGGCCAGGGGCTTCCTGACCGGCAAGTACCGCCCGGGCGTCGAGGTGGACAGCCCGCGCGCGGGCGCCGCGTCGCGCTACCTGGACGACCGCGGCCTGCGCGTGCTCGCCGCGCTGGACGAGGTCGCGGCCGCGCACGACGTGCCCGTCGCCGCCGTCTCGCTGGCCTGGCTCGCCGCCCGCCCGACGGTCGCCGCGCCGATCGCCTCGGCAAGGTCGACCGCGCAGTTGGCCGACCTGCTGCCCGCGCTGGGGCTGGAGCTGAAGGCCGAGGAGGTCGACCTGCTGACCCGCGCCGGCGAAGCTTAACTCTCCAGTAGCTTACTGGCGGTAAGTTGCGTTACGGTGACCTCCTGGCGAACCGGGTTCGAGGAGGTCACCGTGGACGTTGCGGGCAAGGTCGTGCTGGTCACTGGGGCGGCGAGGGGCATCGGCGCCGAGGTCGCGCGCCGGCTCGCGGCCCGCGGCGCCAAGGTCGCGCTGGTCGGCCTGGAGGGCGAGCAGCTGCGCGAGGTGGCGGCGGAGTGCGGCGGCCGCGCGTGGGAGGCGGACGTCACCGACTGGGACGCCCTGAAGACCGCCGTCGACGGCGTGGTCGACCACTACGGCGGCCTGGACGTGGTGGTGGCCAACGCGGGCATCGCGGCCACCGGCTTCGTCCGCTCGATCGACCCGGCCGCGTTCGAGCGGGTGATCGAGGTGAACCTGCTCGGCGTGTGGCGGACCGTGCGGACGTGCCTGCCGCACCTGATCGCGTCCCGCGGGTACTGCCTCGTGGTGTCGTCGCTGGCGGCCATCGTGCACATCCCGGGCAACGCGGCCTACTCGGCGGCGAAGGCGGGTTGCGAGGCGTTCGCGGACAGCCTGCGCGCCGAGGTGCGCCACCTGGGCGTCGGCGTGGGCGTCGCGTACTTCTCGTGGATCTCCACGGACATGGTGGACAGCGCCGACCGGCACCCCGTGTTCGGCCCGCTGCGCAGCGGCATGCCGGGCCTGGCGTCGAAGAAGTACCCGGTGTCCGCCGTGGGCAAGGCCGTGGTCCGCGGCGTCGAGAAGCGCGCGCGGACCGTGCACGTCCCGCGCTGGGTCGGCGCCCTGAAGCTCTTCCGCGCCTTCACCCCGCGCGTGGTCGACACCCAGGCCGCGAAGTCCGTCCCGGCCGCCGACCGCGCCATGGCCACCGCCGACCCGACCACGTCGAGCCTGGTCGGACCGGGCGGCGAGGCGGCCAGGAAGGGCTAGTCGCGGGGCAGCCAGGTCCCCATGACGGTCTTCCACTCGTGAACCCGGGTCTCGGCCACGACGCCGGCGGGCGTGTAGGGGTCGTCGGCGAAGATCTTCTCCAGGTCGCCCTCGCCGTCGACCTCGAACACGAGCAGCGCGCCGGTGTCGTCCACCCACGGCCCGGAGAGCACCAGCACACCCCGTTCGACCAGGGTCGCCAGGTACTCCCGGTGCGCGGGCCGAACGGCCAACCGGGTCGCCTCGTCGTCACCGAAAACCAACTCGACCGCGTACCGAGCCATCGAACACCCCTTCACGAAGTCCAACGCCGCGCCGAAGCTACCCGGTCACGGGGTACGGTCTTTTCCGTGGTCGGTCCGGATCAGAACAACGGCGGCATCGCGCGTGTCCAGGACACGCTCACGAACCTGCGCATCCAGGACAGCGCTCCCCCGGCCCCCACGGGCCCGCTGACCCTGGAAGACCTCTACCGCCAACACCGCATGCGCCTGGTCCGCCTGGCCCTGCTCCTGGTGGACGAGCCCGCGACCGCGGAGGACGTGGTCCAGGAGGCCTTCACGGGCCTGTACCGGAACTGGTCGAACCTCCGCGACGCCCAGGCGGCAGTGGGCTACCTGCGCACCGCGGTCGTGAACGGTTCCCGCAGCGTCCTGAGGCGCCGCAAAACAGCCCGCGACTACACCCCGCCGCACGTAGCGAACGCGAGGTCGGCGGAAAGCCTGGCAATGCTGACCGCAGAGCACCAGGCAGTGGTCGCGGCCCTCTCCCAACTCCCACCAAGACAACGCGAAGTGCTGGTCCTGCGCTACTACGGCGACCTCTCGGAAGCCGAAATCGCAGAAGCAACAGGAATCTCCAAGGGCACGGTGAAAAGCACCGCAAGCCGAGCCCTGGACGCCCTACAAAAAATCATGGCAGCCCGCTGACCAGCAAGAACCAGTGCCGCCAGGCACACAGGCCAAGCCTGGCGTGTTCTCCCCGTATGGCCTGGGCGAAGCCCAACCGCATGTGTCAAGGGGGCACTCAAAGCGCTACCGCCGCCCAAACTCAAAAACTGCCCCCTTGACGCATGTGGTTGCCTCAGGCAGGCCATACGGGGAGAACACGCAACGCCCTTCCTCCCCGGAGGCCTGCCCGTCCGGCGAGGACACGCCCTAAACGCGGGCAATCCCCAAAACGACGCACCCCGACGTCACGCAACACCCCAAAACAACGCACCCCCGACGTCACGTAACACCCCGAACAACGCACCCCAGCGCCACGCGACTCTCCAGTACCACACCTAACCGATGGTGTCCACTGGACTACCGAGGGTGCACCACTGGACGACCCCCGAAGCCCCACTGGACGACTCCCGAAGCGAGAGCGCTCCCACACCCGCCCCACACCCCACCCACCCCCCGAATCCCACACCCGCACCCCCCCGAAACACCCCCCGAACCAGCCCGCAGACCGGGATAGGTGCAGACCTGGGAGGGGGAATCGGGCACTTGGTATAGACCAATGGAGGTCGGATGCCGCAGTATCGACCCTCGTGGCGCGCACAAGACACGTGATTGCCGTCGATGTCGGCGGAACGGAGACCAAGGCCGCTCTGGTCACCGGCACCTCGTCGCAGGTGCAGGCGGTGAAGCAGCAGCGGTGTCCCACGGTCCGGGACGCCGACGGCGTCGTAGGCCAGGTCGCAGGCCTGGTCGAAGAGTTGCGCGCGGCCACCGAACACCCGATCGACGCCGTGGGCCTGGTCGTACCCGGACTGGTCGACGAGGCGAACGGCATCGGGGTGTACTCGGCGAACCTCGGCTGGAAGGACTACCCGTTCGTCGCGAAGACGCAGGCCGCGACGAACCTGCGGACGGCGTTCGGCCACGACGTGCGAGCCGGCGGCCTGGCCGAGCACCGGCTCGGCAACGCGCGCGACCTGGACAACGCCGTCATCATGCCCATCGGCACGGGCATCGCCGCCGCCCTGCTGATCGACGGCCGCGTCCGCAACCTGCCCGGCGAGATCGGGCACGTGGAAGTCGGCCACGGCGACCCCTGTGGCTGCGGCCAGACGGGTTGTGTCGAGGCACGGGCCTCTTCCGCGGCCATCGCGCGCCGATACACCGAGCGGACCCTCCGCCCGGTGCAGGGCGCGGCGGAGGTCGCGAGGTTGGTCCGAGCGGGCGACGTGGACGCCGTCACGGTGTGGCACGAGGCGGTGGACGCACTGGCCAGGGGCATCCTGCTGGTCGCGGCACTCCTCGGTCCCGAGGCGGTCGTGCTCGGCGGCGGTCTGGCGTTGGCGGGCGACCTGCTCACCGACCCACTGCGGGACCGACTGGACGGGTTGATCACCTTCCAGCGGAGACCGGAATTGCGGCTGGCGGCGCTGGGTGACGAGGCCGGGTGCCTCGGTGCCGCGCTGCTGGCCATCGACATGCTGGAGGAGAGATGAGCACGTGGGGTGGACCCGTGGACGTGACCCTGACCGGTGGTCGGGTCGTCACGCCCGAGGGGGTGCTCGCGCGGGGTTGGGTCGCGGTGCGCGACGGCCGGATCGTGGCCGTCGGCGAGGGGACACCACCTGACGGGCCGACGACCGACATCGGCGACGGCTGGGTGGTGCCCGGCTTCGTCGACATCCACTGCCACGGCGGCGGCGGCGAGGCGTTCACGAGCGCCGACCCGGACCGCGTGCGCAAGGCCGCGAACGCGCACCGCAAGCACGGCACCACGACGATGTTGGCGAGCCTGGTGTCCCGGCCGATCCCGGAGCTGGCGAACCAGGTGGGCGCGCTGACCGAGCTGGTCCAGGACGGCGTGGTCGCGGGCATCCACCTGGAGGGCCCGTTCCTGTCGGCCGCCAGGTGCGGCGCGCACGACCCGGCGATCCTGACCCCGCCGGACCCGGCGTCGATCAACCTGCTGCTGAAGGCGGGTCACGGCACGATCCGGATGATCACCGTCGCACCGGAGTTGGAGCACGGTGTCGACGCGGTGCGCCAGTTGGTCGACAACGATGTCTTGGCCGCGATCGGCCACACGGACGCCACCGAGGCGCAGATCCGTCCGGCGATCGAGGCCGGCGCGACCGTCGCGACGCACCTGTTCAACGGCATGCGCCCGCTGCACCACCGCGAGCCGGGCCCGATCGGCGCGCTGCTGGACGACGAGCGGGTCACCGTGGAGCTGATCTGCGACCTGGTGCACCTGCACCCGACCGCGGTGCGGCTGGCGGCCAGGCACGCGGGCGTGAACCGCACCGTCCTCGTCACCGACGCGATCGCGGCGGCCGGCGTGGGCGACGGGGTCTACGACGTGGGCGGCCTGGAGGTGCGCGTGGTGGACGGCGTCCCGACGCTCGCGGGCGGCGCGTCGCTGGCCGGCAGCACGCTGACCATGGACGCGGCGTTCCGCAACGCGGTCACCTCGTGCGGCCTCACGGTCGAGGAGGCGGTGGTGGCGACGTCCACCCGTCCCGCGCACCTGCTGGGCCTGGAGGGCGAAACCGGCGAGCTGAGGGCCGGTCTGGCCGCGGACCTCGTGGTGCTCGACGCCGAGCTCAAGCCCCGCGAGGTGATGAGCCGGGGTGCCTGGGTGAAAGACTGACGCTCGTGGCCGACGAGCAGGAGAAGCTGGTGGCGAACGCACTGCGGGCGCAGGCCACCAGCTCCAACCTCACGCCCGTGGAACCCGCGCGCGTTCCGGACGAACCGGGCATGGGCGCGGGGTGGGTGCTGATGCTCGCCGTGCTGCTCGGACTGGCCGCCGGCACGGTCGTCGCGGTCATGACGCTGCGGTAGGACCTGTACCGTTGTCCCGGTGACGGTCGCGCTCACCTCCACGGTTGCCCTCGGTCCGGACTGGCTGAACCCGGAAAAACTCCTCCAGGGCCTCGGTCCGTACATGCTGATCGGGCTGTGCTTCATCATCTTCGCGGAGTGCGGCCTGCTGGTCGGGTTCTTCCTCCCCGGCGACTCCCTGCTGTTCACCGCGGGCCTGTTCGTCGCGGCCACGCCGCCGCTGCTGGACTACCCGCTGTGGCTGGTGTGCCTGCTGCTGACGGCGTGCGCGTTCCTGGGCAACGTCGTCGGCTACTGGATCGGCCACCGGGCCGGACCGGCGCTGTTCTCCAAACCGGACTCCAAGATCTTCAAGCGGGAGTACGTCGACAAGACGCAGGCGTTCTTCGACAAGTACGGCGCCCGCGCGATCGTGATGGCCCGCTTCGTGCCGGTGGTGCGCACGTTCATCACCGCGATGGCCGGCGTCGGCCGGATGGACGCGAAGCGCTTCTTCACCTACTCCGCCATCGGCGGTGTCGGCTGGGCCGCGGGCCTGACGATCCTGGGCTACTTCCTGGGTCAGATCACGTTCGTCCGCACCAACATCGAGCTGATCCTGATCCTGATCGTGCTGGTGTCGGTGATCCCGATCGTCATCGAGGTCCTCAAGGCGCGCAAGGAGAAGAAGAACCTGCTGCGCCAGGAGGCCGACGACATCACCCAGCAGTTCCGGCGGATCGACTAGCTCCTCCGGCGCCGACCAACCGCCCGCAGGGAACACCTGCAACCGGAACGTCGCCCATAGCTCCCAGACTGCTGGACTCGGTGCGTGCGGGCGTCCAGCCCCCGCACACGCCCGACTGCCCCACAAGGACCTCCTCGCGCGTCTGCCGCCTCGAGCTGTTTCGTGCTTACCCGACCGTGCAATCCGCCTCGACCTCGCGCGAGATCCGGCGACATGATCAACTCGTTCACCGTGATGAGTGCCCAGGCGTGCGGCGAGGCCTACGGCATCGGGCGGCCTGTCGAACGGCGGGCACAGATGGGTCGAACCGCCCGGGCCCGCTCCGGCGGTGCTCCATCCACACAGGCTTCCGCCGGAGGCCTGTCAACCATGATCTGGACATGATCCCGTAGAGCACTTTGTCGGAACCTGGCCGTTGGAGTGCCCGTCGAGGTCGTACTCACCGGACTGGTGTCGTGTTTGCGCCTCGACAAGGAGGCATGAGGCGCACTCGGGCAGTGGGCCAGTGCGCTCGGCAGAGTCCTCGCCGTGGCGGGCACCTTGCACAGAAGGAGACCACGGACTCGGGCCCTCGCCGCCAGCCGCTCGTTGACGGTCCAGGCCCTTCGCAAGGAGCCTTCTTGCCACGAAGGTCCCGGCAGCACGTGGGCTGCCGGGACCTTCGTCGTCATGTGTCCCGCTCGGACGGTAGAGGTGGCACAAACCTCGCCGACCAGCTAGAATACCTGTGAGGCAAGCTTCAAAGAACACCATGACTTGATACGAAGCGCTTCCATGGGCATCCGGATACACAAACCGGACGTGCCTGTGGAAGCGCTTTGTTCGTTGAGCACCACCCTAGCATTCTTAGCGCGCTCGCGCAATCCACTCGACGTTGGATGGGAATCCTCGCCCCTAGGGCACGACAACCGGCGGCGCGGTTGATCCGAGGTCGGCAGGGAGTTGCGCGAGACGCCCCCGACGCCGACCCTGCGGTCGACACCACCACTCCCGCACATCTCTACCGCAGGACGTCGATGCTGGTAGATGCTTAGCCCGACCTTGCCCACTCGACGTACACCAAGTGGGCAAGTCCCCGTGATGACGACCGGGTCCGCATCATGAAGAAACTCTTCGAACATCGTGCGTGAACGAACTCTTCAACGAACAAGAACAAGATGGCCACCGACAACTTCCAGTAGGAAACCTTGATTTTCCAGCAGTAAACAGTTCCAGTTTGACTGGAAACTGTCAGCCGAAACTATCCGAAACACATAACCACAGGTCAAAACTCATGCAGTCCGCAACCACGGCAACCTGAGTAACACTCGACTACGACATCGCTGGTGGAGCGTCGCGAGCGACCATGACAGAACAGTGGTTCCACCGCGCCGAGCGTCGACTCTCACGCGGCCGCTGACGACAGGACGGCGGCACGCACTCCACGGACATCTCCGACCCTGCCCAGAGGTACGCCAGGAGTGCGTGCCACCGCGCTCGTTCCGGTGGTCGGCGCCGTCGCGCTCGTCCTCCCACCGGCGCACGGCCTCGACGGGCGGGCTGACATGCCGTCCTGCCGGCCCAGCCCTCCCGGAAACTGTTGAGCACGCCAACAGTCCGGCACGAGGGGACTCACCGGGCCCTCCGACGCCGACCAACCGCCCTGGCTCCGATCAGCGGTAGCCGCACCCTTCAGTGGTCTGTACCACTTGAGGGGTGCGCCTAGCCCTCGCCGCCCTCGCGGCCCTCCTGCTGGTACCGGCACCCGCCACCGCGGCACCGACACCGGCCAGGCCGAAGCCGGTCGTCGGCGCGTACTACGGCAACTGGTTCAGCTCCGCCAAGCCGATCTCCGCGATCCCGTCGGACACCCCGATCACGCACCTGTTCTACGCCTTCTCCACCATCGAGAACGGCCGGTGCGTGCTGAACGCCCCCACCGCGGCCAAGGACTTCGCCGACATCCGGGACCTCAAGCGCCGCAAGCCGTCCCTCAAGGCGCTCATCTCGGTCGGCGGCTGGGGCGCGGCCGGCTTCTCCGACGCCGCGCTGACCGCCGAGTCGCGCCGGACGTTCGTGAAGTCCTGTGTGGACCGCTTCCTGACCGACGGCGTGTTCGACGGCGTGGACGTGGACTGGGAGTTCCCGGTCTACGGCGGCCCGGCCGAGATCACCGACCGCCCGGAGGACCGGGCCAACGCGACCCTGCTGGTGCGCGAGTTCCGCCGCCAGGTCGGGAACCGCCTGGTCACCGCCGCGCTGCCCACCGGGAGGCTCCAGACCGACGGTTCCTACGACCCGGCGCGCAGCTTCGACCTGGCCGCCGTGGCGCGCGAACTCGACTTCGTCACCCTGATGACCTACGACCAGGGCACCGGTTTCTCCCCCGTCGCGACGTTCGACGCGCCGCTGCGCGAGGTCCGCGAGGACCCGATGCCCCGTGCCGACCGCCGCTGGAACAACGTGGCGGGCTCGGTCGAGTTCTACCTGCGGCACGGCGTGCCGGCGTCCAAGCTGGTGCTCGGGGTCCCGTTCTACGGCCGGGGTTTCGTGGTCCGCGAGGAGGGTCCGGACCACGGGCTCTACCAGCCGGCGGAGAGCGCGTTCTGGGTCGACGGCCGGGACGAGGTCGAGGCGCTGCGGGCCACGCCCGGCTGGCAGGAGTTCTGGCACCCGGTCGCGCGGACGCCGTGGCTGTACAACGCGGCCGAGCGGAAGTTCGTCAGCTTCGAGAACCCGCGCTCGATCCGGATCCGGGCGGACTTCGCGAAGGACCGGGGCCTGCGCGGCGCGTTCACGTGGGAACTGGGCCACGACGACGCGCGGCACTCGCTGCTCACCGCGATGGCAGCGCCATTTCACTAGGGAAACCCGACCCTGATCAGTGAGGATGTCGTGCGGGCACCCGAGGGACGGTGCCCGGATGATCAGGGGGCAAGTGCATGAGAACGTGGAAGCGTGCCGTCGGCACGCTCGTCGCGGCGTGCGCCGTGCTGGCGACGACCGCCGTACCGGCGGTCGCGGGGCAGGGCACGCCGCAGTGGGTGGAGAGCGCGTCGTGGGCCGGCACGGACCTGCGGACGCCGTTCAAGACGATCACCACCGGCGAGGACGTGCCGGTCGGCGCCTGGCAGGACGCCAAGGGCCTGCACGTGTCCAAGGCGTACTACACGATCGACCTGACCTCGTTGCGCGGCACCGCGGTGGTGTCCGCGTCCGGGTTCGCCCGCGAGACCGCGGTCACCGACTGCGCGCGGCCGAGGTCGACCGAGCTGTGGCTGACCGAGGACGCGACCGCGCCGACCTACGCGCACCAGCCGCGTGAGCTGGCGCTGATCGGCGGCAGCCGCGCGACGCCGACGTGCGTGTGGCCGACCGTCGAGTTCGACCTCAAGGACACGATCACCAAGGCGCTGGCCGCCGGCCGCACGAAGATCACCGTCGCGCTGCGGATGTCCGGCGCGAAGCAGTGGGACCCGCGCTACGGCCGCCGCTTCGGCACCTCGTTCGGCGTGAGCGTGTGGGCCGACCACGCGCCCGACAAGCCGACCGCGCTGCGGCTCGGCCTCAACGGCACCGAGTGCGGCGGTGTCACCAACAACCCGACGCCCGACCTGATGGCCACCGTGTGGGACACCGACCACGACCAGCTGACCGCGACCGCGGTGCTGGACGGCACCCGGCAGCTGACCGCGACCGCCTCCTACGACCGGGTTTACGTCCCGGTACCGGCCGGCGTGCTCGGCGACGGCGAAACCCACACCTGGACCATCCGCACGAACGACGGCCGGCTCGACTCGCCGACCAGCGAGCCGTGCACGTTCGGCACCGACTTCACCGCGCCGGACCGCGGCCCGGTGGTCACCTCGACCGACTACGTGGACGCCGCGCCGGGCACCGGCGGCGGCGCGGTGCCGGGCACCTTCGCGTTCGAGCCCAACGGGGTCACCGACGTCGTCGCGTACACCTACTCCACCGGCTCCTCGACCGGTCGGGTCGAGGCCGGTCCGGACGGCCGGGCCACCGCCTCGATCCGCCCCGGCGGCGAGGGCCGGGTGCAGCTGATCGTGTGGAGCCACGACCGCGCGGACAACTCCTCCCCGCCCACCACCTACACCTTCCAGGTCGCCTCGACCAAGCCGGCGCTCGTCGTCACGCGCCCGTCGAAGTGGACCGTCCAGGTCGACGTGACCGGCGGCTCGCCGGTCGACCCGGTGGTCACCTGGAACTACCGGCTGGGCAGTTCGCTCCAGACCAAGCCGGTGCCGGCGGGCCCGGGCGGCGCGGCCCGGTTCACCCTCCCGGTCGAGCGCAACGGGGCGCTCATCATCCGGGTCAAGGGCACCACGGCGAGCGGCGGCACCGCGCCGGAAACCACGGCGATCGTCAACGTCCCGGGCACCACCTCGGTCACCAACGACGTGTACGCGGCCTACCACACCTCGGGCGGCGTCGGCGTGCCGAGCACCTTCACGGTGGACACGAACGTCGTCGGCACGACGAGGATCGCCTACCAGGACGGGGAAACCGGCGAGCTGACGACCGTCGACGCGGTCGACGGCGTGGCGAGCTTCCCGTACACGCCGACCACGGCGGGCGAGCACACCGTGCTGGTGCACCTGATCAGCGCGACCGGCGAGTCGCGCCTCGCCACGAACTACACCTTCACCGTCGGCTGAACATCGAGCCCGGATTGAACAGGCCCTCGGGGTCCAGCGCGTCCTTCACGGCGCGGTGGACCCCGAGCGCCACCGGTCCGATCTCCCGCTCCAGCCACTCCCGCTTGATCTTGCCGACGCCGTGCTCACCGGTGATCGTGCCGCCGAGTTCCAGGCCGAGCCCCAGGATCTCCTCGAACGCCCGCCGCGCCCGCGCGAACTCGTCCTCGGAGGCGGGGTCGTAGACGATCGTCGGGTGCATGTTGCCGTCGCCCGCGTGGCCGACGACCGCGATCGGCAGCCCGACCTCGGCCGAGATCCGCTCGCACCCGGTGATCAGCTCGGCGATCCGGGTCCGCGGCACGCACACGTCGTCGGTCAGCCAGGCGCCGAGCACCTCCAGCGCGGTCAGCACGGACCGGCGCGTGGTCAGCAGGTCGCGGCCCTCGGACACGTCGTCGGTGGTGTGCACCAACTCCGCGCCCGCCTCGGAGCACGCCCGCGCGACGGCGGCCAACTCCCGCCGCCCGGCCTCGCCGCCCGCGTCGGACTGGCAGATCAGCAGCGCCGCGCCCGCGCTCAGGTCGGTCTTGAGGTACTGCTCGACGGCCCGGATCGACGTCCGGTCCATGATCTCCATCAACGACGGCACGACGCCCTCGCGCACCACCCGGGTCACCGCCGCGCCCGCGTCCACCGTGGACGCGAAGGTGGCGACCAGGGTGGACGGCGCCTGGGGCAGCGGCCGCAACGCCAGGGTCGCCCGCGTGATCACGCCCAGGGTGCCCTCGCTGCCCACGAACAGCTTCGTGAGGTCGTAGCCGGCGACGCCCTTGACCGTGCGCCGACCGGTCCGCAGCAGCTCGCCGGACGCCAGCACGACGTCGACGCCCAGCACCGAGTCGGTGGTCACGCCGTACTTCACGCAGCACAGCCCGCCCGCGTTGGTGGCCAGGTTGCCGCCGATCGTGCACCAGTCGTAGCTCGACGGGTCCGGCGGGTAGAACAGCCCGTGCGCCTCCACGGCGGTGCGCAGGTCCAGGTTCACCACGCCCGGCTCGACCACCGCGAGCCGGTTCGCCGGATCGATCTCCAGGATGGCGTTCATCCTGGTCAGGACCAGGACCACGCACCCCTCGACGGCGTTGGCCGCGCCGGAGAGCCCGCTGCCCGCGCCGCGCGGCACGATCGGCACCCCGGCCGCCGCGCACGCCCGCACGACCTCCTGCACCTGCGCCGCGGTCGTCGGCAGGACCACCGCGAGCGGCGTCCCGCACGGTGCCAGCGGCATCATGTCGCGCCGGTAGGAGGCGGTGACGTCGACGTCGACCAGCACGGCCGGAGATCCGACCGCGGAGCGGAGTTGCGCGAGCAGGGACTCCATGACCCCAGCTAACCCGTGATCGGATCCGACGCCAAGCCTTCCTCAACCGTTAGCGCCGAGTCGCCCTGCGGACAACCACCCGCGACGTAGGCTGCACCCGTGGTGCTGTCCGCAACGACCGAAGCCGCCGGCTTCTTCTCGCTGGAAACCGCGGGCCCGATGGCCGTGTGGCTGATCACGCTCAGCTTCCTGTTCCTGGAGTGCGCGTTCATCTTCGGCCTGTTCCTGCCCGGTGACTCGCTGCTGTTCGCGGCGGGCGTGGTGCTGGCCTCGCACGGCGCGGAGCTGAGCGCGTGGCTGCTGTCGGCGACCGCCCTGGTGGTGGCCGTGGTCGGCAACCAGGTGGGTTACTACATCGGCCGCGGCACCGGGACGAGACTGCTCGCCCGACGCGGCGGCAAGGTCCTGAACAGGCGAAACCTGAACAAGGCCCGCGACTTCTTCGACCGCCGGGGCTTCTGGGCGATCGTGCTGGCGCGGTGGATCCCGTGGATCAGGACACTGGCGCCGATGATCGCCGGCGCGGCCCGGATGGAGTCGCGGCGGTTCATGCTCGCGACCACGCTGGGCGCGATCGCGTGGGTGCCGACGCTGGTGCTCGCGGGGTACTACGGTGCCGGTCTGCTGACCGCCGTACCGTGGTTGGAAACGGCGGCGGTGATCGTCAGCATCGCCTTCTTCGTCGGCGGCACCGGGTTCGGGTTGATCCGGTACCGGCAGGAGATGCGCAAGCCCGTCGAGGAAGAGGAAGAGGCCGATGTCCCGAGTTGAGCGGTTCGCCCTGGTGGCGGCGGCCTGTCTGACCCTGACCCTGACCGTGACCGCGTGCGGCTCGGCTTCGCCCACCTCCTCCACGCCCTCGACCACACCGTCGGCCGCGCGGACGACCGGGACGACCGGAGCGACCGACGCGCCGGCGACCACGCCCGGGGGCACGACCAAGTCCGGTGCGCCGACGTCGGCACCGGACAAGGCGCCCTCCGGCGGTCCGATCGCGATCGAGGCCGCGGGCGGTGCGGTGCGGAACGACTCCGGCGGCACCACGCAGTTCAGCTTCCGCAAGGCGGCCGACCTGACCGTGACGACGTCCACCAGCCCGGTCGCGCTCGCGCTGGAGCCGCTGACCGAGGGTCAGCAGCCCATCTCGTTCACCTCCGTCGGCGGCGACGGCTGGGACTGCGAGGTCGCGGCGACCACGGTCGGCTGCACCGGCTCGTCGGACCACCCGATCCAGGTCACCGTCACGGGCGAGGGCGGCGGCGGTTACGCGACGTTGTCCGTGAACGCCGGCGGGGACCAGTACCAGGTCAGGCTCAAGTACGACACGAGCACCTAGAGCACGCCCTCCACCACCAGGTCCGCGCTCTCGTACGACGCGTTCACCAGCACGGCGTTCGCGTGGTCCGAGCCGTGCAGCGCCCGCTCGCGGGCCTCCTCGGGCGACCGGCCGTAGCGCACGTGCCGGTCGACCAGCCTGGCCACCCGCACGTCCTCGTCCAGCAGCAGGAACCACGCCTCGTCCAGCACCGTGCGCACCCGCTCCCACTGCGCGAGCCGGGTCAGCAGGTAGTTGCCCTCGGTCACGACCAGCGGCACCTCGGGCGCGACGGGCACCGCGCACGCCACCGGCTCCTCGATCTCGCGGCGGAACTCGGGCGCGTACACCACGTCCGGACCGCACGCCTTGAGCCTGGCCAGCAGGTCCGCGTACCCCGACACGTCGAAGGTGTCCGGCGCGCCCTTGCGGTCGGCGATGCCCAGCCGGTCGAGCTCGCACTGCGCGAGGTGGAACCCGTCCATGCCGACGAGCGCGGCGTCCGGGCCGAGCGCGTCCACGAGCCGGCGCGCGAGCGTCGACTTGCCCGAGCCGGGCGCGCCGCCGATGCCCAGCACCCGGCGTTCACCGGTCTCGACCAGCCGGTGCGCGCGTTCGAGCAGGTCCTCGAACCTCATCGCCGCCACCGCTCCACCTCCTCGACCCAGTCCAGGGCGGTGTGCGCGACGCGGACCGCCGCCACCTCGTTCGCCCGGGCCACCGCTTCTTCCACGGCGAGGCCCTCGGCAAACGCGACGGCCAGCGCACCGTGCCACACGTCGCCCGCGCCGTTGGTGTCCCGTGCCTCGACGGGCCGCACCGGCACCCGTCCGGTTCGGGTTCCCGTCGACCAGGTGACCGGCCCGGCACCGTGCGTGCGGACGACCAGCGGCACGCCGCGCTCGTGCAGTCCGCGCGCGGTGAGCGGGTAGGACGCCGAGCACGCCGCCACGTCCACCAGCGGCAGCAGTTCGCCGTGCACGGGCTTCCAGCTGCCCGCGTCCAGCACCACGGGCACCGCGGCCCGCCGGGCGGCCTCGAGCGCCAGTTCCGGCAGGTGGCCGTCGACCAGCACCACGTCGGCCCGCGCGACGAGCGGCGCGAGGTCGAACCCGGTGTCGCGGAACGTCGCGGCGTTGCGGGACACCACGGTCCGCTCGCCGTCGCGCTCGCGCACCGCGACCATGCTGACCGCCGGTCCGCCCGGACCCGCGTCGTGCACCTCGACGCCGACGAGCCGCCGCCGGGCGAACTCGCCGAGGTCGTCGCCGAGCGCGGTCACCAGAACGGCCTCGTGCCCGAGCGCCGCCACCGCGCGGGAGGCGTTGGCGGCCGGTCCACCGGGTACCAGGTGGACATCCAGCGAGCGCACCTTCTCGCCGGGCGCGGGGAACTCGACCACCAGCTGGCTCACGTCGACGGTGGTCAGTCCGACGCAGAGCACCACCGCCACGCGGACGCACCTCCCAGCGGGTAGGGTCCGGACGCAATCGCTTGCGCAAGTCCGAACGGGGACGGCTCATGGTCACCATGAAGGAGGTCGCCCAGCTCGCGGGCGTCTCCATCACCACGGTCTCACACGTGATCAACGAGACCAGGGCGGTCGCGGGGGCCACCAGGGACCGCGTGCTGCAAGCGATCGAGGAGACCGGGTACACCGGCGACGCGATCGCCAGGTCGCTCGTCACCGGCGGCACGAAGTCGCTCGGGCTGGCCGTGTCGCTGGTGTCGCACCCGTACTTCGCCGAGCTGATCGCGGCCATCGAGGCCGAGGCGACCCGGGCCGGGTACTCGCTCGTGCTGATCGACACCCGCGGCGAGGCCGAGTCCGAGCAGGCGGCGGTGCGGATGCTGCGGTCGCGGCGGGTGGACGGGGTGCTGCTGACGCCGACGGCGGGGTCGGCCGCGCTGCCCGAGCTGCGCCGGCTCGGCGTGCCGACCGTGCTGGTGGACCGGCTGACCGTCGCGCAGGACACCGACCAGGTCGGCCCGGAGAACGTGCAGACCACGTCGACGCTGGTGCGGCACCTGGCCGAGCTGGGGCACCGGCGGATCGGGATGGTCACCGGCACGCCGGGGTTGGCCACCACCGACGAGCGGGTGCTCGGGTACCGGCTGGGCCTCGGTCGCGCCGGGTTGGCGTGGGACGAGTCGCTCGTGGCCGGTTCGGTGGAACCGTTGCTGGGTCGGGTGACCGGTGTCGTCGTCGGCGACCACCAGGTGCTGGCGAACGTGGTCCGCACGACGCGGGCGTCGGGCGTGCGGCTGGGCACGGACCTCGCGTTGGTGGCCTACGACGAGGTCGAGTGGGCCGAGCTGGTCGACCCGCCGCTGACCACGATGGCCCAGCCCGTCGAGGAGATCGGCCGCACCGCGGTGCGGCTGCTGCTGGACCGCATCGAGGACCCGACGCGGGCGCCGCAAACCATCCGGCTGGTGCCCGAGTTGCGGCACCGGTTGTCCTGCGGCTGTCACTAGAGTTGCTCAATTTTGCGGCTTCTTTCTCAGTAGGGTGAAGTCGTGCTGGTACCCGGAGTTGATTCGGTGACCTTCCGCGCCTTATCCGTCCCCCGATCGGTGGAACTGGCGGCCTCGTGCGGGATGTGGGCGGTCGAGTGGAGCAGCCGGGTGCACGTGCCGACGCACGACCTGGCCGCCGCGCGCGAGGCACGCGAGCGCTGTGCCGACGCCGGGTTGGCGGTGTCCGCCTACGGCTCGTCCCACCGGGTCGGGGTGAGCCCGCCCGCCGACTGGCCGCCCGTGCTGGCGACGGCGCGCGAGCTGGGCGCGCCGGAGATCCGGGCCACCGCGGGGGATTCCGGGTCCGCGTCGACCTCGCCCGCCCGGCGCGCCGAGGTGGTGGCGGCGGTGCGCGCGGCCGCCGAGGACGCCGGCCGGTTCGGCGTCCGGCTCTCCCTGGCGCGGCTGCCGGGCACGTTGACCGACACGCTGGAGTCGGCGGTGCTGCTGGCGGCCGAGGTGGGGCACGGTGCCGCGGTGCCGTGCTGGCGGTCGACCGGCGGGCAGCGCGCGGCGTCGGCGGTCGAGGAGGTGCGGGCGCTGCTGCCCCGGTTGACGGCCGCCTACGTGGGTTCGCGCGACCGGGACGGGCGGCGGTTGCCGGCGGCGGCGCGGGAGGACCTGTGGATGCCGGTGCTGCGCGAGCTGGCGCGCGACGGCGTCGAGCGGCACGTGGTGCTGGAGTCGGCGGCGGAGGACGTGCGCGCGGACGCGGCGGTGCTGCTGGGGTGGGTCAGCGCGGCGGCGTGAAGTCGTTGCGCTCCAACAGGGCCGCCGCTTCGAGCAGCATCCACCCGCCCAGTTGGACGGACAGGTCGCGCTCGGCGCTCGCCCGGGTCGGCCGCTGCGCCGGGTCCGTCCACTCCGGACCGAACAGCGGGCCGCTCACCACGATGGACCTGTTGGTCCACAAGGCTTCCGCGGACCGGAACACGAGGTCGGCGGCCAGCGCGGACGCGTCGCCGGGCAGGTGCAGGGCGGCCTGGGCGAGGTAGCGGGCCAGGATGCCGCCGAACAACCCGCCGTCGCCGCCGCCGTGACCGCGCAGCACGCCGTCGGTCGCCAGGTGCTTGTCGACGGCGTCCACGATGCGCGCGGCGCGGTCGGACCACACCGGGTCCTCCTCGACGCGGGCGATCTCGACGCACGCGCCCAGCACCACGCCCTGGCAGTAGGTGAAGAGGGTGCGCTCGACCTCGCGGACCCGGCCGTCGGGGTGCACGTGGAGGCCGTCGAACAGCAGACCCGTGTCGCCGTCGAGCAGGTTCGCCTCGATCCAGTCCACTGTGGACTCGGCGCGACCGAGGTCGGCCCGGTCGCCGGTGACCTCGGCGCGGCGGGCCAGGAAGATCGCGGCCGGGCCGTTCGCGGGCACGTTCTTGAAGTCGTCGTTCGTGCGCCACCAGATGCCGCCGCCCGCGTGGTCGGTCCAGCCGGCGCGGAGGTGGGCGGCGATCACGTCCAGGGCACGGGGTTTGGCGACGCCCTGGCGCGCGGCGCGCTGGAGGGCGAGGCCGAGCCAGGCGACGTCGTCGTAGTAGCGGTTGGTCCAGCCCAGCACGTTGCGCACCCGGATGCCGCGGACCAGCTTGCGCACCAACGCTTCCCGGCCCTTGGTCGGTGCGCGGAGGTGGGCGTCGAGCGCGCAGTCGAGCAGGTGCGCCTGCCACCAGTAGTTGAACCGGACGTGCGTCCGCGCGGCCAGGTCGACCGGCCAGTTCACCGCGCCGAGGGCGGTGCCCGGCACTCCCCACACCCGGCGCAGGTGGCGGGACCCGACCGCGCGTTCGGCGACCCCGGCGCGAGCGGCGAGGAGCTTGGACGTCGTCACGGTTCCAGCCTGCCCCATGAACCGATCAAGAAGCTCGCCGGAACAGCTCCCAGTGGTAGAGCCCCATGGCGACGCTCGTCGTGAGGTTGTAGCTGGACACCTTGTCCCGCATGGGAAGCGACACGACGAGATCCGCCCGCCCGCGCACCGCGGCCGACAACCCGTGCCGCTCGGACCCGAACGCCAGCACCGCGTCGTCCGAAATCCGCACCCCGCGCAGGTCCACCCCGCCGGCGTCGAACGCGATCACCGTCCCGCCGAGCCCCGCACCCGACCGCCCGACCCCGGCCACACCGCCCACACCCGGACCCCCGGCGCCCACGTCCGAACCGCCGGCGCCCGGACCGCCGACCTCGGCGACACTTCCCGCCCCGCCCCCGTCACCCGCGCCACCGCCCACGCCCGGCGCGCCGACCACGTCCGCCAGGTCCACCCGCCCGACCGGCAGCGCGAAGTGCAACCCGGCCGACCCGCGGATCACGGTGGGGTGCCAGGGATCCACGTCCCCCAGCGAGAACACCCCGCCCGCGCCGAGCCCGGCCGCGACCCGGATCACCGCGCCGAAGTTGCCCAGGTTCCGCGGGTTGTCCAGCAACACCACCGGCGAGGATCGTTCAACAATCCCCCTGTCGACAGGCCGCTCCACCCACCCGGCCACCCCGGTGTTGTTGGATCGTCCGACAATCCCCACGAACTCCCGGGCGTCGACCACCCGAGCCCGCTCCCGCAGCACGTCGACCAACTCGGGCGCGTGCGACCGGGCCAACCCCACCGCGGCGTCGAGGTCGACCACCACGAGACCCTCGACCACCGCCCCGAACCGGAGCGCGTGCTTGACCGGGTGGAACCCCTCCAACAACACCTTCACCGACCCATGATCCCCCGCGAGCCGGCCCGACCTAGCGCCGACCGCCGCACTCCACCACCCCGGCCGAGGCCGGCTGCCCCGCACGACGCCGCAGGTACAAGCCCGTCCACGAGGTCAGCACCGCCACCCCCACGAACAGCTGCACCACCCCGGCCGCCGACTCGGGGTAGAGCACCCCGTCGATGTAGGTGTCGATGAACCCGCCGGCGGCCAACGGCGGCAACCCGCCCGCCTCGCGGAACACGTTCTCGAGCCACGTCAGCGGACAGGACACCGGGAACAGGACGATCAGCAGCGCCCACCCCGCCATCACCAGGTGCGGGTACAGGACGCGGTGCCAGCGCCACGCCAGGAAACCGCCCACCACCAGGAACACCAGAACCCCGAAGTGCAGCACCATGACCAGCTCGGCGAGCGCGACCATCGGCGACCTCCCTGCGATCCAGGGTAAGCCGCACCCCCGAAACCCGCCCGCGAGAATTCAGCCCCTGGGCAGCGCCTGCCACGGCACCCGACCGGCCACGTCCAGCAGCAGGTCGGCGAGCTGACCGAGCGGCACCTGGAGCAACCCGCCGGGCACCGCCGCCGCCAGGTTGTGCTCGTCGAAGTCCAGTGCCACGCCCTGCGCGCGCGGGTCGTGCAGCAGCGCCTGGGCGAGCCCGGACCCGAGCAGGGCCGAGGCGAACGCGGGGTTCTTGCGGCGCACCTCGTACCGGCCGTCGAACACCGGGTCGCCGGTGGTCACGAACTGCTCGAACAGCCCCCACACGCTGTCCGTGCGCGGGCTGACGAGCACCCACGGCCCGGGCATCGGCCGCGGCACGACCACGACCGAGTAGGTCCGGTACTCGACGGTCACGACGTTGTCGGTGCGCAGCAACACCTCCACCGCGAGCACCGGCACGCCCCGCCACTGGCCGACGAGCTGGAACTTCACCCGCGACCGGTCGGCCTCGAGCATCCGGCCGATCTGCGGCACGCGTTCCTGGAAGCCCTGGTCGGGCCCGACGAACTGCCAGCCGAGCGACGCCTCCAGGGCGCGCATCCGCTGCTCCCACTCGGTGACGAACGCCGGGTTCGTCAACGGGTTGCGCTTGCGGCGCGACAACCCCACGGCGACGCCGACCCCGAGGATCCCCAGGACCACCACGAGCAGGAGCAGCGCGGACACGTCAGGCCAGGCCGAGGTCGGCGAGGTCCAGCAGGTAGCGGTAGGGCAGGCCCTCGGCCTCGATGACCTCGCGGGCGACCGTGCCGCGGTCCACGACGGTGGCGACGCCGACGACGGTCGCGCCCGCCTCGCGCAGCGCCTCGACGGCGGTCAGCACGCTGCCGCCGGTGGTGGAGGTGTCCTCGACGGCGAGCACCCGCTGCCCGGCGACCTCGATGCCCTCGATCCGGCGCTGCATGCCGTGCGCCTTGGTCGCCTTGCGCACCACGAACGCGTCCAGCACGTCGCCCGCGGCGGACGCGGCGTGCATCATCGCGCACGCGACCGGGTCGGCGCCCAGGGTCAACCCGCCGGCGGCCACGAAGTCCCAGTCGGCGGTGAGCTGGCGCAGCAGCCGGCCGATCAACGGCGCCGCCGCGTGGTGGAGGGTCGCCCTCCGCAGGTCGATGTAGTAGTCGGCCTCGGCGCCGGAGGACAACGTGACCTTGCCGTGCACCACGGCCAACTCGCTCACCAGCCGCGCCAGTTCACCCTTGGCCGCGGCGTCCAGAACCACTTCAGTTCGCACGGGTCCAAAGACTGTCACATGCCGCCGCACCCTCACAGGCGGCACGCGGTCAGGTCCGGCCGCGACCACCGGCCGCCCGGGACGACACGAACCGCAGCAGCGGTCGGGGGATCAGCCGGGACAGCGTCACGATCGCCTTGTACTGCGCGCCGGGCACCGACAGCGGCCGGCCCGCGCGCAGGTCCGCCAGGCAGTCGTGCACGACACGGTCGGCGTCCAGCCAGAGCACGTCGGGCGTGCCGGACATGTCGATCTCCGCGCGCTCGTGGAACTCGGTGCGCACGAAACCGGGGCACAGCGCGATCACCCGCACGCCGGTGCCGCGGGTCGCGGACGCCAGGCCCTCGGAGAACGACGTCACCCACGCCTTGTCGGCGCTGTAGGTCGAGCCGCGGCCGATCAGGAAACCGGCCACGCTGGACACGTTGACCACGTCGCCGCGCCCGCGCTCCACCATGCCCGGCAGCACGGCGCGGCTCAGCCGCAGCACGCTGGTCACGTTCACGTCCAGCTGGGACTGCAAGCGGGTCGGGTCGGCGGTGAAGAACTCGCCGGAGTTCGCGAACCCGGCGTTGTTGACCAGCACGTCCACCACGTTCGCGGCGAGGTGCGCCTCGACCGCCGCGCGCCCGGCCTCGGACGCCAGGTCGGCGGGCAGCACCTCGACGTGCACGCCGTAGCGCTCGGTGAGCTTGCGCGCGGTGTCCTCCAGGCGCTCGACCGTGCGGGCGACCAGCACCAGGTCGTTGCCCTCGGCGGCGAGCCTGCGGGCGAACGCGGCGCCGATGCCGGAGGTCGCGCCGGTGACGAGCGCGGTCGGTGGGGTCACGGCTTGCGCCCGAACTGCGGTCGGTGCACCTCGGCGCCCTCGGACTCGTCCTCGGCCGGGTCCGCGTCGAACGGGTCGAGCACGTCGGCCAGCTCGCCCAGGTCGCGCAGCAGCCGTTCCAGGCGCGCGGGCGTGGAGTTGGGGGGCGCGGCGGCGAGGACCCAGTCACCCTCGAGCCACACCACGGTCACGTCGCCGCCGATCTCCTCGGCCGCGTCGACCAGGTCGGGGGTGATCAGCTTGCGCGCGGCGGGCAGTTCGCTCACGAAGGCGTACCGCGAGCCGACCGGTCCGAGCAGGTCGGGCATCTGGTCGCGCTGGAACGGCACGCTTGGCAGCCACAGCTCGACCACCACCGGCAGGGCACGCCGGCAGCGCACGCCGACCAGCACCGAGTTGACCTTGCCGCCGGTCTCGTGGTCGAGCACGTAGACCTGCCGCCGGCCGTCCGCGGTGAACGTCGAGCCCGCCACCACGTCCTTGGCCACGCCGGTGCCGTAGTACGCGATCGCGCCGCTCTCCCACCGGGTGGGCAGCACGTGGTCGGTCTCCTCGAACTGCCAACCACGGAGAGCGGCCCATCTGCGCCGCTCCCGGTTACGCGCGGTTCGTTGCGCCCGGTCGGTGGCGAGCAGGGCGAACCCCGCGACGCCCGCAACCGCGGCGACGGTGAACCAGACCCACGCCGGTATGCCCACAGGGCGAGGGTAGCGGTCCCGTGGTCAAGAACGAAGATCACTACCGCCGTGGTTCACGTGAGCCGCCAAGCCGTTATGCGGACGAGGGGGAGCGCGGGCTCCCCCTCGTCGCACGTCAGGAGCGCCCGACGATCAGCCCGGACTGGTCGTCCAGGACGTCGACCCGGACCGTGTCGCCGTCGCGCACCTCACCGGCGAGCAGCTCCTTGGCCAGCTGGTCGCCGATCGCGGACTGGATCAGCCTGCGCAGCGGGCGGGCGCCGTAGAGCGGGTCGAACCCGTTCAGCGCGAGCCACTCGCGGGCGGCGGGCGTGACGTCGAGGACCAGCCGGCGCTGAGCCAGCCGTGCGGACAGGCGCCCGACCTGGATGTCCACGATGGAGGTCAGTTCCTCGGTGGCCAGCGCGTGGAACACCACGACGTCGTCCAGCCGGTTGAGGAACTCCGGCTTGAAGTGGCCGCGGACCACGGTGAGCACCGCGTCCTGCCGCTGCCGCTCGTCCAGGTTGGCGTCGGCGATGAGCTGCGAGCCCAGGTTCGAGGTCAGCACCAGGATCGTGTTGCGGAAGTCGACCGTGCGGCCCTGGCCGTCGGTGAGCCTGCCGTCGTCGAGCACCTGGAGCAGCACGTCGAAGACGTCCGGGTGGGCCTTCTCCACCTCGTCCAGCAGCACCACGCTGTAGGGGCGGCGGCGGACCGACTCGGTGAGCTGACCGCCCTGGTCGTAGCCGACGTACCCGGGCGGGGCGCCGACGAGCCTCGCCACCGAGTGCTTCTCGGAGTACTCGCTCATGTCGATCCGGATCATCGCCCGCTCGTCGTCGAACAGGAACTCCGCCAGCGCCTTGGCCAGCTCGGTCTTGCCGACGCCGGTCGGGCCGAGGAACAGGAAGCTGCCGGTCGGGCGGTCCGGGTCGGCGACACCGGCCCTGGTCCGGCGCACCGCGTCGGACACCACGCGCACCGCCTCGCCCTGGCCGACCACGCGCTGGGACAGCTCGTCCTCCATGCGCAGCAACTTGGCCGTCTCGCCCTCGAGCAGCCGGCCCGCGGGGATGCCGGTCCACGCGCTGACCACGTCCGCGACGTCGTCCGGGCCGACCTCCTCCTTGAGCATCACGGCGGCGTCCTGGGTGCTGCGGGTCGCGGCCTCCAGGTCCTTCTCCAGCGCCGGGATGCGGCCGTAGCGCAGTTCCGCGGCCCGGCCGAGGTCGCCGTCCCGCTCGGCCCGCTCGGACTCGCCGCGCAGCGTCTCCAGCTGCTCCTTGAGCTCGCGGACCTTCTCGATCGAGGTCTTCTCGTTCTGCCAGCGCGCGGTGAGCGCCGCCAACGTCTCGCGCTTCTCGGCCAGCTCGGCGCGCAGCGCGGCGAGCCGTTCGACCGACGCCGCGTCGGACTCCTTGGCCAGCGCCATCTCCTCGATCTCGAGCCGGCGCACGGCCCGTTCGACCTCGTCGATCTCGACGGGCCGGGAGTCGATCTCCATGCGCAGCCGGGACGCGGCCTCGTCCACCAGGTCGATCGCCTTGTCCGGCAGGAAGCGCGCGGTGATGTAGCGGTCGGACAGGGTGGCGGCGGCGACCAGGGCGGCGTCGGTGATCCGGACGCCGTGGTGCACCTCGTAGCGCTCCTTGAGGCCGCGCAGGATGCCGATGGTGTCCTCGGTCGACGGCTCGCCGACGAGGACCTGCTGGAACCGGCGTTCGAGGGCCGGGTCCTTCTCGATGTGCTCGCGGTACTCGTCCAGGGTCGTCGCGCCGACCATCCGCAGCTCGCCGCGGGCCAGCATGGGCTTGATCATGTTGCCCGCGTCCATGGCCGACTCGCCGGTCGCGCCGGCGCCGACGATGGTGTGCAGCTCGTCGATGAAGGTGATGACCTGGCCCGCGGAGTCGGTGATCTCCTTCAGCACGGCCTTGAGCCGCTCCTCGAACTCGCCGCGGTACTTGGCGCCCGCGACCATCGCGCCCAGGTCCAGCCCGACGACCCGCTTGCCGCGCAACGACTCCGGCACGTCGCCCGCGACGATGCGCTGGGCGAGGCCCTCCACGATGGCGGTCTTGCCGACGCCGGGTTCGCCGATCAGCACCGGGTTGTTCTTGGTGCGGCGGGACAGCACCTGCACGACGCGGCGGATCTCGGTGTTGCGACCGATGACCGGGTCGAGCTCGCCCTTGCGCGCGCGTTCGGTGAGGTCGACGCCGTACTTCTCCAGCGCCTTGAACGTGCCCTCGGGATCGGGACTGGTGATCCGCGCCGACCCGCGAACCTTCCCGAACGCCTCCTTCACCGCCTCGGCACCCGCCCCGTGCCGCTTGAGCAGGTCGGCGACCTGACCTCCGTGCTGCGCGAGACCGACCAGGAGGTGCTCGGTGGAGACGTACTCGTCGCCCATCTCGGTCGCGAGTTCCTGGGCGCGGGTCAGCACCTTCAGCGCGTCGCGCGAGAACTGCGGCGCGGACACCGAGTTGCCGGTGGCGGCGGGGAGGGCGCGGGCGAGCTGCTCGAGTTCCTTGCGCACCTGCGCGACGTCCGCGCCGACGGCCTCCAGCAGGGGCGCGGCGAGCCCGTCGCCCTGCGCGAGGAGGGCGCCGAGGAGGTGGACCGAACTGACGTCGGGATTCCCGGCAATGGTCGCCGCCTGCACCGCGGCGGACACCGCCTGCTGGGTCTTGGTGGTCGGGTTGAAAGCGTCCATTCCTCACCTCGGTTGGCGAACCAGCACTACACACGGCCGGAACACCGGCCACAGTACTCACAACGGCAGAAAAGTTGAGCCAGTTCCACTCAACCTCAAGCAGACGGCGTGACACGCCCCACTAACCCAACCACCCCCTCCCCCACCCCGCCTCCCACCCACGCGCCCCACTCCAGCCACCGCTGCGCGCGACTCCGCGACAAGCGCCCTCCGCAGCCCTGCTCCCCTAGGGCCAGCCGGCTGCACGGCCGGGTCGGGCGGCGGGTCGGGCGGCGGGTCGGGCGGCGGGTCGGGCGGCGGGTCGGGCGGCGGGTCGGGCGGCGGGTCGGGCGGCGGGTCGGGCG
>NZ_JBFAEO010000052.1:0-53714 GCF_040642015.1 Actinosynnema sp. NPDC020468 | reverse complement strand
CCCCTTGACGCATGTGGTTGCCTCAGGCAGGCCATACGGGGAGAACACGACGCCCTAACCCCCGGAGGCGCTGCCCGTCCGGCGAGGACGCTCTTACGCTCTTAAAGCTCTTACGCTTTCAGGCTTTCACCGCCTAGACGGTGAACCCGAGAGCGCGAAGCTGCTCCCGCCCGTCATCGGTGATCTTCTCGGGCCCCCACGGAGGCATCCACACCCAGTTGATCCGGAAGTCGGACACGACCCCACCCCCGCCACCCCCGACCAACGCCGACCGAGTCTGATCCTCGATCACATCGGTCAACGGACAGGCAGCCGAGGTCAGCGTCATGTCGATCACCGCGACGTTGTCCTCGTCGACCCGGATGTCGTACACCAACCCGAGATCGACGACGTTGATCCCCAACTCGGGGTCGACCACATCGCGCATGGCCTCCTCGACGTCGTCCAACGCGGCGACATCGGCCTTGGGCGGCAGAGGAGGCATCCCCTCGACCCCGCGCACAACCTGCTCGGACTCAGAAGTCACGCCCCAACTCCTTCACTACGAGCCGCACCTTCACTACGAGCCACCGCATCCTTGAACGCCATCCACCCGAGCAACGCGCACTTCACCCGAGCCGGGTACTTGGCCACACCGGCGAACGCGATCCCGTCCTCCAGCACGTCCTCGTCGGGCTCGACCTGCCCACGCCCCTGCATCAACTCGACAAACGCGTCCAACTTCGCGAACGCCTCGTCAACGGGCTTGCCCACCACCAGATCCGTCAGCACCGAGGTGGAAGCCTGGCTGATCGAACACCCCTGGCCGTCGTACGACACGTCGGCGACGATCGGCCCGTCAAGCCTGACCCGCAACGTCACCTCGTCCCCGCAGGTGGGGTTGATCTGGTGCGACTCCCCGGAGAACGGATCCCGAAGCCCACGCCCGTGCGGGTTCTTGTAGTGGTCCAGGATGATCTCCTGGTACATCTGCGAGAGCTGCATCAGGCCACCCCGAAGAACTTCTGGGCTTCCCGCACCCCGTCCACCAACGCGGACACCTCGTCCAGCGTGTTGTACAGGTAGAAACTGGCCCGCACGGACGCCGGCACCCCCAACCGCTGGTGCAACGGCCAAGCGCAGTGGTGCCCGACCCGAACCGCGACACCCAGGCTGTCCAGGACCTGCCCGGAGTCGTGCGGGTGGATCCCGTCGATGGTGAACGCCACCGCGCCACCCCGATCGACAACCGACGTGGGTCCGATGATCCGCACCCCGGGAATCCCGCTCAGCCCGTCCAACGCGGCGGCCGTCAGCAGGTGCTCGTGCGCGGCGACCCGATCCATCCCGACGGCGTTGAGGTAGTCCACGGCCGCACCGAGCCCGACGGCCTGGGACGTCATCGGCACACCGGCCTCGAACCGCGCGGGCGGAGCCGCGAACGTCGACCCCGACATCCGCACCATCTCGATCATCGACCCACCGGTGAGGAACGGCGGCAGCGCCTCCAACAACTCGCGCCGCCCGTACAGCACCCCGATCCCCGACGGCCCCAGCATCTTGTGCCCGGAGAACACCGCGAAGTCGACGTCGAGCGCCCGCAGGTCAACGACGCTGTGCGGCACCGACTGGCACGCGTCCAGCACCGTCAAGGCGTCGACCCGCCGAGCCGCCGCGACCAGCACGTCGACCGGGTTCACCGTGCCCAGCACGTTGGACTGGTGGGTGAAGGCCACGACCTTGGTGCGCGGCGTCACCACGCTGTCCACATCGGACAGGTCCAGCCGACCCTCGTCGGTCACCCCGAACCAGCGCAACGTGGCGCCGGTCCGCAGCGCCAACTGCTGCCACGGCACGAGGTTCGCGTGGTGCTCCATCTCGGTCACCACGATCTCGTCACCGGGACCGAGCCGGAACCGCGCGGCCTCCGGGCCGGCGACCGCCGCGTTGCCCATGGCGTACGCCACGAGGTTCACGCCCTCGGTGGCGTTCTTGGTGAACACGATCTCGCCGTAGGCGACCCCGACGAACGCGGCGATCTTCTCGCGCGCGCCCTCGTAGCCGTCCGTGGCCTCTTCCGCCAACTGGTGCGCCCCGCGGTGCACGGCCGCGTTCGAGGTCTCCAGGAACGCCCGCTCCGCGTCGAGGACCTGCCTCGGCCGCTGCGAGGTGGCGCCGGAGTCCAGGTACACCAACGGCTTGTTCTCCCGCACGGTGCGTCCCAGGATCGGGAAGTCCGCCCGCACGGCAGCGACGTCCAGTGGAGTAGCGGTGGTGGTCACTGCCCCGACGCCTCCTCTCGTAAGCGAATCCACAACAGGGACAACGTCAGCGGGTGGTCGCGGCTTCCTGGACACCGGCGTACTTCACGTAACCCTCGTTCTCCAGCACGTCCGCCAGCTCGCGACCGCCGGACTCGACGATGCGGCCGTTCGCGAACACGTGCACGAAGTCGGGCTCGATGTACTTGAGGATCCGGGTGTAGTGCGTGATCAGCATGACGCCGACCTCGCCGGACTCCTTGTACCGGTTCACGCCCTCGGACACCACGCGCAGCGCGTCGACGTCCAGGCCGGAGTCGGTCTCGTCCAGGATCGCGATCTTCGGCCGGAGCAGACCCAGCTGGAGGATCTCGTGGCGCTTCTTCTCGCCGCCGGAGAAGCCCTCGTTGACCGAGCGCTCGGCGAACGCCGGGTCGATGTCGAGGTCGGCCATCGCGCCCTTGACCTCCTTGACCCAGTGCCGCAGCTTCGGGGCCTCGCCGCGGACGGCGGTGGCGGCGGTGCGCAGGAAGTTCGACATCGACACGCCGGGCACCTCGACCGGGTACTGCATGGCGAGGAACAGGCCGGCGCGGGCGCGCTCGTCCACGCTCATCTCCAGCACGTCCTCACCGTCGAGGGTGACGGAGCCGGAGGTGATCTCGTACTTGGGGTGGCCCGCGATGGCGTAGGACAGCGTGGACTTGCCCGAGCCGTTGGGGCCCATGATCGCGTGCGTCTCGCCTGCCCTGATGGTCAGGTCGACGCCCTTGAGGATCTCCTTGGACGCCTCGTCGGTGGTGACCGAGACGTGCAGGTCCTTGATCTCCAGAGTGGCCATTGGTGCTTCGTTCTCCTGTGGCGAGCGTGGAAAAAAGTCAGTTCGTGGTGGTGGCGACGTCCACGAAGACGTCGTCACCGCGGAGTTCGACGGCGAACACGTCGACGGGCTCGGTGGCCGGTGGCGACGACGGGGCGCCGGTGCGCAGGTCGAAGCACGACCCGTGCAGCCAGCACTCCACGCCCTTGCGGGTGACCTCGCCCTCGCTGAGCGCGACCTCGGCGTGCGAGCAGAGGTCGCGCAGCGCGTGGACGACGTCGCCGTCGCGGACGAGCAGGACCGGGGTGTACTCGGCGCCGACCTCGAACGCGACCGGCTTGCGGTCGTCCAGGTCGGTCAGCGAGCACACCCTGATCACACCCCCACCGCTTCGAGTTCCGCCTCGATGGCCGCCTCCAGGCGCTCGCGCACCTCGGGAACGCTGATCTTCAGCAGGATCTCGTGGAAGAAGCCGCGCACGACCAGCCGGCGCGCCTGCTCCTCCGGGATGCCCCTGGCCTGGAGGTAGAACAGCTGCTCGTCGTCGAACCGGCCGGTGGCGGACGCGTGGCCCGCGCCCTCGATCTCGCCGGTCTCGATCTCCAGGTTGGGCACCGAGTCGGCGCGCGCGCCGTCGGTCAGCACCAGGTTCCGGTTCAGCTCGAAGGTCTCGGTGCCCTCGGCCGCCGCGCGGATCAGCACGTCGCCGATCCACACCGTGTGCGCGTCCTCGCCCTGCAACGCGCCCTTGTAGACGACGTTGCTGCGGCAGTTGGACTCCGCGTGGTCCACGAACGTCCGGTGCTCCAGGTGCTGGCCCGCGTCGGCGAAGTACAACCCGAGCAGCTCGGCGTCGCCGCCGCGGCCGCCGTAGGTGACCACCGGGGTGAGCCGGACGAGGTCGCCGCCCAGGGTGATGACGGTGTGCCGGAACGTGGCGTCGCGGCCGAGCTTCGCGTGGTGCGCGGAGACGTGCACCGCGTCGTCGGCCCAGTCCTGGATCGCGACGACGGTGAGGTGCGCGCCGTCGCCGACGACGAACTCCACGTTGTCCGCGTACGCGCCCGACCCGCGGTGGTCGATGACGACGACGCCCTCGGCGAACTGCTCGGCCCGCACCAGCAGGTGCCCGTAGGCGACCTGGTCGACGCCGGGGCCGGTGACCGTGACGGTCGTCGGCTCGCTCTTGACGTCGCGCGGCAGCGTGATGACGGTCGCCTCGGCGAACGCCGACCACGCCTGCGCGGCGACGCGGTCGCCCGGCGTGCCGGCGGTGCCCAGGCGCTTGTCGCCGCGCACCGCCGTGTCGACGTCGACGCCCTCGGGCGCCTTGACGTCGACCGCGGCGGTGCCGGTGGCGGGCGCGCCGTTGTGCAGGTTGCGCAGGCGCTTCATGGGGGTGAAGCGCCAGATCTCCTCGCGACCGCCGGGCACCTCGAAGGCGTCCACGTCGAACGAGGCGAAGTGCTCGGCCCGCGACGAGATCGGGACGACCGCCCCGTGCGAGTGGGCCGTCAGGCCGTGTTGCTGGTCTTCGGTGGTGACGGCCATGTCAGCCGACGGCCCCTTCCATCTGAAGCTCGATCAGGCGGTTCAGCTCGAGCGCGTACTCCATGGGCAGCTCGCGCGCGATGGGCTCGACGAACCCGCGCACGATCATCGCCATGGCCTCGTCCTCGTTGAGACCGCGCGACATCAGGTAGAACAGCTGGTCCTCGGAGACCTTGGAGACGGTCGCCTCGTGACCCATCGACACGTCGTCCTCGCGGACGTCGACGTACGGGTAGGTGTCCGAGCGGCTGATGTTGTCCACCAGCAGCGCGTCGCACTTGACCGTGGACTTCGAGTGGTGCGCCCGCTTGTTGACCTGGACCAGGCCGCGGTAGGACGTCCGGCCGCCGCCCCGTGCCACCGACTTCGACACGATCGTGGACGACGTGTGCGGCGCCATGTGGACCATCTTCGCGCCGGCGTCCTGGTGCTGGCCCTCGCCCGCGAACGCGATCGAGAGGACCTCGCCCTTGGCGTGCTCGCCCATCAGGAAGACGGCCGGGTACTTCATGGTGACCTTGGAGCCGATGTTGCCGTCGATCCACTCCATGGTCGCGCCCTCTTCGGCCTTGGCGCGCTTGGTGACCAGGTTGTAGACGTTGTTCGACCAGTTCTGGATGGTCGTGTAGCGGCAGCGACCACCCTTCTTGACGATGATCTCCACGACCGCGGAGTGCAGCGAGTCCGACGAGTAGATCGGCGCGGTGCAGCCCTCGACGTAGTGCACGTACGCGCCCTCGTCGACGATGATCAGCGTGCGCTCGAACTGGCCCATGTTCTCGGTGTTGATCCGGAAGTAGGCCTGGAGCGGGATGTCGACGTGGACACCCTTCGGCACGTAGATGAACGAGCCGCCGGACCACACCGCGGAGTTCAGCGCGGAGAACTTGTTGTCACCGGAGGGGATGACGGAGCCGAAGTACTCCTTGAACAGCTCCGGGTGCTCCCTCAGCGCCGTGTCGGTGTCGAGGAAGACGACGCCCTGCTCCTCGAGGTCCTCGCGGATCTTGTGGTAGACCACCTCGGACTCGTACTGGGCGGCGACACCGGAGACGAGGCGCTGCTTCTCGGCCTCCGGGATGCCCAGCCGGTCGTAGGTGTTCTTGATCTCGTCCGGGAGCTCGTCCCAGGTGGTCGCCTGCTTCTCGGTCGACCGGACGAAGTACTTGATGTTGTCGAAGTCGATGCCCGACAGGTCGGAGCCCCACGTGGGCATCGGCTTGCGGTCGAACAGGCGCAGTGCCTTCAACCGGAAGTCGAGCATCCACTCGGGTTCGTTCTTCTTCGCCGAGATGTCCCGAACGACGTCCTCGTTCAGACCACGGCGAGCGCTCGCGCCGGCCACGTCGGAGTCGGACCAGCCGAACTCGTAGCTCCCGATGCTCGCCAGGGTTTCCTCCTGGGTGAGCGGGGTCGTGGTGGTGCGCTGCTCGGCAGCGGCAGTCATGCGGGCTCCCCTCCGGTGTTGTTCAAGGGTGTGTTCGGGATGTGTGTCGTGCACACGGCGTCGCCGCGCGCGATCGTGGCCAGGCGCTGCACGTGCGTGCCGAGCAGGTCCGCGAACGCGGCCGTCTCGGTTTCGCACAGCTGGGGGAACTCGGCGGCCACGTGCGCCACGGGGCACAGGTGCTGGCAGAGCTGCTCACCGGTGTTGACGTGCCGCGCGGACGCGGCGTAGCCCTCCCTGGTGAGCGCGACCGCCAGTGCCTCGGCCCGCTCGGCGGGCTCGGCGCGGCTGACGATGGTCGCCCGGTGCTGGTCGACGAACGCGGAGACCCGGCGCTGAGCGAAGGCCCGTACCGCCTCCTCCCCGCCCTGTTCGGCGAGGAACCTCAGTGCGGCGACCGCGAGGTCGTCGTAGGCGTGCCCGAAGCGGGCCCGCCCCTGTTCGGTGAGCAGGAAGAGCTTGGCCGGGCGCCCCCGGCCGCGCGCGCCACGGCGTGACGCCTCCCTGCTGACGGCCTCGCCGTCGGCCACCAGCGCGTCGATGTGCCGGCGCACGGCGGTCGGGCTGAGCCCCAGCGTCTCGGCGACGGCCGCGGCCGTGACCGGGCCCTGCTCCAGCAGGAGCCGGGCGACGCTGTGCCGGGTGCGGCCGTCGTGCCCCTGGTGGGGCACCGCGGCGAAGTCGCTCCCGGCGTTTTTCACAACACCAGTGTTGCGTATTTCCCCGGCAGTCGCAAACAGCCATCACGCGAGGCGTTCGGGTGACGTGGACCACCCGTGCCGCTCCCCCGCCACGCCGCCCGGAAACACCGCGTAACGTCCCATCGTTCAACAATCCTACAAAGCGGCGCGTAACGCGGCGAGCGGGGCGGCTCGGCAGGCAGGGCCGCGGCGGGTCGAGGCAGCCAGGGGGTCGGAGCGGGCCGGGTCGCGGACAGCGGGTGGGGTTCGGGCGGTCACGGTGGCCGAGGGCCGGCGACGGCGGGCACCGGCCGGGAGCGAGGCCGGTGGAGGACGCGGCAGCATGGCGGGTAGCGGTCTCCGTCGGCAGGTCCGGCCGGCGGGCCGCGCGAGGGCGTGGCTCGAGGTGCCGGGTTTGGGCGGTTCGTGGACGCCGGTGGCGCGGTGGGCGGGTTCTCGGGGGTCGGCGGGGTGGGTGGTCGCTACCCTTCCGGCGTGGCGGCGGGTGGAGTGGTGATGGTGGAGCGGCGCGAGTTGGACGAGGCCGCCGCTCTCGACGCGGTCGAGCGGCGGCAGTTGGACATCATCCGGCGGTGGGGGACCGTCGGGGCGTTGCTGTTGGCCGTCGGGTCGCTCGGATCAGGCGCCGCGCCGGTGTTCAGCCCGTTGCCGGGTACGCCGGTGCTCGGGTTGTTCACCCGGATGCCCAGCGCGGCCATGGGGATCGCGTTCACCGGGATGTTCCTGATCGTGTCCGCGTGGTTGTGGCTCGGGCGGTTCGCGCGGCCCGGGCGGCCGCGGTTGGTGTCGCGCAGCCAGCTCGACCGGACGCTGCTGATGTGGATCACGCCGCTGGTGTTCGTGCTGCCCATGTTCAGCCGGGACGTCTACAGCTACCTCGCCCAGTCCCAGATCGCCGCCAACGGGCAGGACCCCTACGAACTCGGGCCCGCCACCGCGCTCGGCGTCGACCACCCCCTGACCACCAACGTGCCGAACATCTGGCGCGAGACGCCGGCGCCGTACGGGCCGCTGTTCCTCGCCGCCGGCCGGCTGATCTCGATGGTCACCGGGAACTCCGTGCTGCCGGGCGTGTTCCTGCACCGGCTGCTGGTGCTGGTCGGCCTGGCCATGATCGTGTGGGCGCTGCCCCGGCTGGCCCGCCGGTTCGGGGTGCCGCCGGTGAGCGCGCTGTGGCTGGGCGCGGCGAACCCGCTGGTGCTGTTCCACCTGGTCGTCGGCGTGCACAACGAGGGCCTGGCGATCGGCCTGATGCTGGTGGGCCTGGAGTTGGCGCTGCGGAAGATGCCGACCACACCGGGCGCGCCGACCACGCGCGAGGAACTGCTGTGGATCGTGCTGGGCGCGACCATGATCACGTTCGGCGCGGCGGTGAAGATCCCGGCGGCGCTGGCGCTCGGCTTCCTCGGCGTGATGCTCGCGCGGCGGTGGGGCGGCACGTTCACCGACCTGCTCAAGGCCGCCGGGCTGCTGCTGGTGGTGTCCGGGGTGGTCATGGTGGCCACGTGCCTGGGCACCGGGCTCGGGTTCGGCTGGATCCAGACGCTGAACGTGGCGGGCACGGTCAAGAGCTGGATGTCGCCGCCGACCGCGCTGGGCTTCCTCGGCGGCGGCCTGGGGTTGACGCTGGGGCTGGGCAACCACACCGACGCGATGATCACGTTGATGCGCCTGCTCACCCAGGCGGTGTCGGTGGTGCTCGTGGCGACGCTGATGTGGAAGGCGTTCCGCGGTCGGATCAAGGCGGTCAACGGCCTGGGCGCGGGCCTGGGCGCGGTGCTCGTGCTGGGTCCGGTGCTCCAGCCCTGGTACGTGCTGTGGGCCGCGCTGCCGCTGGCCACGGCGATGCTCGCGCGCCGGTTCCGGGTGTTCGCGACCACGGCCAGCGCGGTGATCGCGGTGATCCTGCCGCCGACCGGCAGCGCGTTCGACGGCCGCGCCTACATCGTGCCGCAGGCGGTGGCGGGCGCGCTGGTGGCGTTCGGGCTGTGCCTGTTCGTGGCCCGCAAGCAGGTGTTCCCGCTGATCCGGAAGGACCCGCTGCCCGGCTCCGCCTAGCCCGAACGGGCGGTAACACCTCCAAGTCCGGCGGACGGGCGTCCGGCGCTTGAGAGGATCCCGCCCCGGGTGGAGGGAGCACGTCGTGGCCGAGATGCCGCAGGAGCAGATCCGGTTCGCCGTCGTCCTCAACGGCGGGGTCAGCCTCGCCGTGTGGATGGGCGGCGTCGTCCTGGAGCTCGACCGGCTGACCAGGGCCGTCGACGGGTACGCCGAGCTGCTCGACGTGGTGGGCGCCACGGCGCGCGCGGACGTCATCACCGGCACCTCGGCGGGTGGCATCAACGGCGCGGCGCTCGCGCTGTCCCAGGTCAACGCGAACGCGAAGCTGGAGCGGTTGCGGGACCTGTGGGCCGAGCAGGGTCGGATGGAGCAGCTGCTGCGGACGCCGTTCCGCGGCGCGCCGGTGTCGTTGCTGCGCGGCGACGAGTTCTTCCTGCCGCGGCTGCGGGAGGCGTTGAGCAGGCTGACGACGGACTTCGCGCCGACGCCGCCGGCCGAGCGGCCGGTGGACCTGCGGATCACCACGACGCTGCTGTCCGGCGTGCCGACGACCACCTACGACGACCTGGGCCAGGCGCTCGTGCAGTCGAGCCACCAGGGCAGCTTCTCGTTCCGCCGCGACCCGACCGGCCGCGACGACTTCGCGCCCGACGGGATCACCGGCCTGGTGGACCGGATGGCGCTGGCGGCCCGCTCATCGGCGTCGTTCCCGTTCGCGTTCGAGCCGTCCTACGTGCCGGTGGGCGCCACGGCGCCGGACCGGCCGGACATGGCGGACGTGGCGTCGTGGTCGGACGGGACGGCGGACCGGTCTCGGTACGCGGTCGACGGCGGCGTGCTGGTGAACACGCCGACGAAGGAGGCGCTGGACGCGATCGACCGGATGCCGGCCGAGGGTCCGGTGCGCCGGGTGATGCTGCTGGTGTTCCCGCACGCGCCGCAGGCCGCCGAGTCCTCCGCGTGCGGCGACCTGCCCAGCACGATCGGCACCGGCGGGCAGCTGCTGGGCGCGTTGACCAGTCAGAGCGGGCGCACCTACGTGGAGCGGATCGAGGAGCACAACCGGTTGGCCGCGTCCCGGCGCGGTGGGCGCGGCGCGCTGCTGGACCGGTTGGCCGCGGGCGGCTCGGTGACCGGGAAGCTGTACGACCTGGCGGCGGCGTTGCACGACCACTACGAGGACGTGCGGATCCGGATGGCCGCGCGGGACCTGACCGCGCGGCGGTTCGAGGTGCCGGGCGCGAACCCGGCGGGCTCGACGTTCGAGCGGGTCCGCAGCTCGGCCGAGGCGGCGCAGCGGGCGTACCGGGCCGAGCACGGGTCGCTGCCCTACGTGCCGCGGCGGGCGTTGCCGCACGCGCTGCCCGAGGTCGGGTGGCCGTGGGGGCTCCAGATGGCCGAGCGGGTCGCGTCGGCGGCGGCGGACCTGCTCAAGCGGCGGGTGTGGGTGGTGCCGGACACCGCGGAGGAGCCGTTCGCCCGGGCGTGTCCGCGGATCGCCCGGGCGCGGGCCGACCTGTACGCGGTGCGCGAGGAGCTGCGGGAGGCGCGCGAGGACCTGGACCGGCGGTGGGCCGACGACCGCGGCGACCTGGGCCGGGCCTACTGGCTGGAGCGGGTCGGGGCGTACGCCGCCGGGATGGGCACCGGGGAGGTGGGCGCGCGGGTGCGGGCCGCGGTGGACCGGATCGGCGGGTTGCTGGACGTGGCGCACGACATCCTCGTGCTGCTGGACGACACCCGGTTGCGCATGGGCGGCCTGGAGAACTGGCGGGCGCTGCTCGACGCGGCGGCCACGCCCGAGGAGGAGTCGGCGGGGTTGGACCCGGCCGGGCGGCGGCTGTCCCGGTTGCTGGCGCTGGAGATCGCGACGACGTGCCTGGCCGACGACACCCGCGGCGGGGTGGACCAAGCGGTCGAGCTGGTGCAGATCAGCCTGCGCACGCACAACGCGTTCGCGGACTACAGCCTGACGCCGGAGGACAAGGCCGGTGGCGCGTCGCTGGCCCGGTTCTCCGGTTTCCTCAAGCGGTCCTGGCGGGTCAACGACTGGATCTGGGGTCGGCTCGACGGGGCGACCATGCTGTGCAAGGTGCTGTTCGACCCGCAGCGGTTGCTGCGCATCGACCGGCTGTCGGGCTCGGCGTCGTCACCGGATCCCGTCGAGCGGGCCCGGATTCGGGTGGAGTCGTTGGTGTCTGCGCTCTTCGGCGAGGCGCCGGCGCGGTTGCGGTCCACTGTGGACCGCGCGGTGGCGGAACTCGCCGACGTGTACGCGCGTCCGGACGACGACCACCCGCCGACGTGCGCGGCGCTGGCCGAGTTGGCCGCGTGGGGGTTGCACGTGCGGATCGTCTGCGAGGAGATGCCGTCGTTGCGCGCGGCGATCCTGGCCGACCGCAACGACGGCGCGGACCGGCGGTCGCGCGGTGAGCTGTTCCTGGAGGAGCACGACCGGCTGCTGGCGCGGTTCCCGGTGCGGACGCGGGAGGAGCGGGTCGCGGTCGGGTTGGAGGCGCTGGAGGCGTTCGACCGGGCGGGGATCGGGCGCGAGCCGCTGACCCAGGAGTCGAGCAGCGACCAGGTGATCCGCACGGCGGCGACGGCCGCGGCGGTGGCGATCACCGTGGCGGACAGCGGGAATTCCGGGCTGGGACCGGCGAAACCGCTCACCCGGGCGTTGCGCGGCGCGGCGTTGCTGCCGTACTGGACGATCACCGGGTTGACCCGGGGTGGGCGGCTGGCGCAGTTCCTGGCGCTGCTGGGGTTCGCGCTGGGCGGGGTGCTGCTGGTGCTGGCGCTGTTCGACCTGCTGCCCGCGTGGGCGGTCGGTCCGGCGGCGGCGCTGGGTGGCGGCGTGGTCGCGGCGGCGTTCGGGTACGCGGCGCTGCGGTCGGGAACCCTGTTGCACGGCTTGGTGTTGCTGTCACCGGTGATCCCGCTCGGGGTGGTCGCGGTCGACCGGACGCGGGGCGCGCTGCGGGCCGGCGAGACGTCCGGCCAGGCGGTCACCGGTGTGGTCGCGGTGGGTGGCGTGCTGCTGGTCGTGGTGGCCCTGCTGGTGATCGGCAGCCTGCCCGCGCCGGTCGGCACCCCGCTGTCGGTCCTGCGCCGAATCCGCGTCCGGCCGCGGTTGCTGGCCCGGGTGGTGGTGGCCGGTGCGGTGTGCGCCGGGGTGTGGGCGGTGGTGCGGTACCGGCTGTACGACGTCGCGCCGTCGGTGGTCGTGGTGGGGACGGTGGCGGCGGTCGCCTTCGGTGGCGTGGTGTCGTACCTGCTGGGGAGTTCGCTCCGGCGGTGGCGGCGGGTGGACGGGCAGTGGCGCACCGAGGACGCCGAACCCCCGGCGGCGGCGACCGCGGGGTGGGCGGCGGTGTACGGGGCGGTGCTGCTCGCGGTCGCGGCGCTGGTGCAGGTCGCGGGGTGGCGGTTCCCGGGGTGGGAGGCGGTGCTGGTGACGACGCTGTCGTTCGGGTTGGTGCTGCTGCTGGTGACGACGTGGTGGGTGCCGGTGCGGGCCCGCCGGGCGATCGAGCGTTCCCTGGTGGAACAGGGCGTGCCGGCGTACCGGCCCGACCCGGCCACTCCCCACACGGCCGGATTCGGCTCGGGCGGCTCGGGCGGCTCGGGCGGCTCGGGCGGCCAAGACTCGGGCAGGTCGGGCGCTTCGGCCACGGATGGCTCGGCCTCGGACGGCCTTGGCGCGGACGACGCGAACTCCGGCGACCTTGGTTCGGGCGGCGCGAACTCAAGCGGCGCGAACTCCGGCGGCTCGGACTCGAGCGGCTCGGACTCGAGCGGCCTTGGCACGGGCGACACGGAGGGCGCGAACTCCGGCGACCGCGACCCAGGCGGCGCAAACCCCGGCGATCTTCGCTCGGATTCCTCGGGCATGGGAACTCCCGACTCGAGCGGCTTGGAAGACCAGGCACGGAAGGCGCATCAGGCCGATCACACAGCCCAGGAAGGCCAGGCCGAGCGTCCCGTCCCTAGCGAACAGACCGACGATTCGCGGTCACTCGAACAGACACTGCTCAAACACCTGGAGGGCAACGGCATGCTCTTCAAGTTCCTGATCCGCGTCCACGCCGGAAACCCGCGCTGAGCCCCTCCGGCCTCCGAGTCGCCCGCCGCCTCGCCCGCAGCGCCCGCGCCATCACCTCCGCTCGCCAGAGCCCTTGGTAGGATTGTTCAACAATCCCTTCATCCTGCAATTCAACAACTTCGCGACCGGCATTCACCCTTGGGTGCAGGAGATTCGAAGACAGGTCGTAGAATCGTCGGATTGTTGAACGATTGAACGAGCTTTGGCCCGTCGCCCGGATGGGTCGACGGGCCAAAGCTCGGTGCCTGGTGCCTCGCCTAATGACCGGCGGACCGGCAGGTCGGTAGACCGACGGGTCGGGTCGGTGGGCCGGGTCGGTGGGCCGGGTCGGCGGGTCGGGTCGGCGGGTCGGGTCGGCGGGTCGGGTCGGCGGGTCGTTGGGCCGCAGCGGGTGTGGGTCGGGATGTGGATCTTGGGGTGCGCTGCGGTCGGCGGGTGGTTCAGGTGGGGGTCGGGTGGGTCAGGCGGCCAGGGCGGTGGGCTTCAGGGAGGGGAGGCCCAAGGCCTGGGCGTAGAGTGCCTCGAACTTCTCCAGGGTGTCGTCGATGGCGTGCGCGGCGATGAGTTCGGTGCTCGCGGCGCCCATGCGGGCCGTCACGTGGGGGTCGGCGGTCACCGCGTGCAGGCGCTCCGCCAAGCCCGCGACGTCGCCCGGCGTGAACAGCCAGCCGTTGCGGCCCGGCTTGCACAGGTGGGGCAGGGCCATCGCGTCCGCCGCCACCACCGGCTTGCCCGCGGCCATCGCCTCCATCGTGGCCAGGCTCTGCAACTCCGCCACACCCGGCATGCAGAACAGGTCGCACCCGGCGTAGGCGTCCAACAGTTCCTCCTCCGACACGAACCCGCGGAACCGCACCCGGTCCGCGATGCCGAGCTCCGCCGCCAACGCCTCCCACTCGCCCCGGCACGACCCGTCGCCGACGACGTCCGCCCGCAGCCGCGGCACCAGGGCCACCGCGCGCAGCAACTCGTCCACCCGCTTCTCCTCGTCCAGCCGCCCGACGAACAACACCGTCGGCGACTCGGACCGCTCGACCGCCCGCCCCCGGTACCGCTCGATGTCGATCCCGCACGACACCGCCACCGCCCGCTCCGGGAAACCGTTGTCGTGCAACAACTGCACCGCGCGCGGCGTCGGGGCGGTGACCACGTCGGCCGCGCCGAACACCCGGCCGAGATCGCGCCACGCCCACCGCGACGCCGCGCCCTGCAACCACGCCGGGCACCGGGTGTGCCCGAACAGGTTCTCCGGCATGAAGTGGTTCGTCGCCACGGTCGCGAGCCCCAGCTCGGTCGCGTGCCGCAGCACGTACCGCCCCACCACGAAGTGCGCCTGGACGTGCACCAGGTCCGGCCGGAGCGAGGTCAACAACTCCCGCACGTCACCGCTGACCTGCCACGGCAACCCGATCCGGAACGTGCGGTGGAACGGCGTCCGGTGCGACCGCAGCCGGTGCACCGTGATCCCGTCCACCGACTCGGTGCGCGCCGAACCCTCCGGGTCCAGGCAGATCACGTGCACGTCGTGGTCGCGGCCCGCCAACCCCGTCGCCAACCGGTGCGCGAACCGGGCGGCGCCGTTCACATCCGGCGGGAAGGTCTCGGCGGCGATCACGATCCGCAGCGCACGTCCGTTGCTCACAACGTTCTCCGATCTGGTGGCGGCGACGGGGGTGCGCGACAGCGCGACGACTCCCCCGACGGCGATGGCGGCGCAGGCCACTTCGGCCAGCGCGGTGGGAAGACTCGTGTGGTTGGCCTCGCCGAGCAGACCCGCGCCGATCCCCACGGCGACGAGCGGGTCCACCACGGTGAGGCAGGCGACCGCCAGGTGCGGCGGACCACCGGCGTAGGCGTGCTGGATGAACCAACCGCCGACGAGCAGCGAAACGACGATGCCCGCCGCGGACACCCCGGTCGTCCAGTCGACCCGACCGCCCTGGACGTCCTGCGACACGGCGCGCATCAGCACCGACACGTACCCGTAGGCGACACCGCCGGCCGCGCCGAACCCCAGTGCCCGCACCGCGGGACGCGACGACACGACGCCCAGCAGACCCGGCACCGACACCAGGCCCAGCACGAGCAGTCCGGCGGTCAACTCGGCGTCGGGCGCGATCGGCGTCGGCGTCGCGCTGCCCGCCGCGAGCAGCACGAACAGGCCGACGCCGAGCGTCGTCACCAGCACCGCGGGCAGCTCGCGCCGTCGACCGCCGAGCAGCGCGGTGATCCCGATCGCCAGCACGCCGACCGGCTGCACGACGCTCAACGGCGCCATCCCCAGTGCCGCCGCGTGCACGACCGACCCGATCACCAGCAGCAGCAACCCGACCAGCCACCGCGGCCGGCGCAGCAGGGTCACGACCCGCAGCGCGCCCTCGGTCGCGTGCACCGCGTCGTGCTGCAACCGCGCCGCGAAGGCGAAGAACCCGGCGCCCAGCGCCGCGAGCGAGACCGCGATCCACGTCACGCCGTCACCCGCCGACCCGCCGCGACGGCCAGCGCGAACAGCAGCCCGTAGAGCAGTGCGAACAGCACCCGCTCGAACAGCCCCAGGTACACCGCGCCGTTGGACACGAACACCGCCGCGTGGCTCAGCATGAATGCCAGCGAAGTGACACCGGCGGCGAACGAAAAGCGGCGCACCGCGGTACTGCGAATGAACCGGCGGGAAATCAACCACCCGGCGAGAGGCAGGCTGGTGAACATCACCGCGCCCGCGTACCGGTGCACCAGACCGGAGACCGACGTCGGCGTCCCGGTCGGGTCCGTCGGGAACACGGCGACCACCGCGAGGCCCGCCGACCACAGCGCGATCAGCAGCGCCACCGGCCCCCGCCTGGGCAAACCGCAGGAGAACAGGCACAGCAGCAGGCACACCGACCCGGCCGCGAGCGACAGCGCCGTCACGGCCAGCAGGCCGCTGCCGTGCGCGACGAAGATGTAATCGCTGATCGTGTGGCTGATCGGGCTAAGCTCGCCGACCGACGCCACGTGCAGGTAAACAATCGGGAACAGCGACAGGACAAGGCTCGCAACAGCCAGCGGCAAGACCGCCGCCCGTCTTTTACCCCGGATCTCCGTCACGGAGAAAATCCTGGCCCGAAACGGAGCCGAACGATATCCGGATCACCCCCGAGACGACCCTGAAGCCACCCCGAAGCCGGTGGTGGGGCTGACCCCACCACCGGGGTGGGGCACGCCACGCCCTACGCTTCCCGCTCGTGAGCCCGCATCCCCAGCAACCTGCCGTGGAAGTGTCGGGGCTGGTCAAGCGGTACGGCGCGAACACCGCGGTGGACGGGCTCGACCTGACCCTGGAACGCGGCACGGTGCTCGCCCTGCTCGGCCCCAACGGCGCCGGGAAGACCACGACAGTCGAGGTGTGCGAAGGATTCCGCACCCCCGACGGCGGCACCGCGCGCGTCCTCGGCCTCGATCCGCGCCGCGACGGCGACCGCCTCCGCCCGCTGATCGGCGTCATGCCCCAGGGCGGCGGCGGGTACCCCGGCATCCGCGCCGACGAGATGCTGCGCCTGGTCGCCACCTGCTTCGCCCACCCGCTCGACCCGAGGTGGCTGCTCGACGTGCTCGGCCTGTCCGGTGTCGGGCGCACCCCGTACAAGCGGCTCTCCGGCGGGCAGCAGCAACGGCTGTCGCTGGCGTGCGCACTGGTCGGCCGGCCCGAACTGGTGTTCCTGGACGAGCCGACCGCGGGCCTGGACCCGCAGGCCCGCCGACTCGTCTGGGACCTCGTCGGCGCGCTGCGCTCCGACGGCGTGTCCGTGCTGCTCACCACCCACCTGATGGACGAGGCCGAGGCGCTCGCCGACCAGGTGGTGATCGTCGACGCCGGTCGCGTCGTCGCCGCCGGCACACCCGCGTCGCTCACCGCGGGCTCCGAGGACGACCGCCAACTCCGCTTCCGGGCCCGGCCCGGGCTGGAGCTGACGCTGTTGCGCGCCGCCCTGCCCGAGGGCCTGGACGTGCGCGAGCCGACCCGCGGCGGTTACCTGGTCGAGGGTCGGATCGATCCGCAGGTCGTGTCGACCGTGACATCGTGGTGTGCCCAGCAGGGTGTGCTCGCCGAGGAGTTGACCGTGGCCAAGCGGAGCCTGGAAGACGTCTTCCTGGACCTCACCGGGCGGGAGCTGCGGTCGTGAACTTCACCCCCGGCACGTTCACGCCGGCACCGGGGCGCGGCAGCCTCGGCCGGATGCTGTGGGCGCAAACCCGCACCGAGACCATGCTGACCCTGCGGCACGGCGAACAGGTGCTGCTGACCGTGATCATCCCGGTGGCGCTGCTCGTGGCGCTGTCGGTGACGACGATCATCCCGGTCCCCGAACCCCGCGTCGGCTCGGCCGCCGCCCGGATCTTCGCGCTCGCGGTGATCTCCTCGGCGTTCACCGGCCAGGCCATCGCCCTGGGCTTCGACCGCCGCTACGGAGTCCTGAAACGCCTGGCCGCGACGGCGTTGCCGCGGTGGCTGCTGATCGGCGGTCGGGTGCTGGCCGGGTTGGCGGTCGTGGCGTTGCAGCTCGTGATCCTGTCGGTGACGGCCCTGCTCCTGGGCTGGCACCCGGCGGCGTCGGGGTTGGCGTGGATGGTGCTGCTGGTGGTGGTGGGCACGCTGGCGTTCGGCGCGTTGGGGGTGCTGCTGGGTGGTGCCCTGCGGGCCGAGATCGTGCTGGCGCTGGCCAACATCGTGTGGTTCGTGCTGCTGCTGATCGGCGGCGTGGCCCTGGGCGTGGACTCGATGCCGGGGTGGCTGGCGACGGTGGTCCACCTGCTCCCGTCGGCGGCGCTGGCCGAGGGCTTGCAGGCGGCGTTGGTGGACGGAACGGCGCCGAGCCTGAGGTCGGTGCTGGTGCTGGTGGCGTGGGGCGGGGCGGCGGCCCTGCTGGCCACGAAAACCACCAGGCTGTCCTGAGCCTGGGTCGGGGCGAGGGGTTGCCCTAGGATCGGCCCGCCGAACACAACCGATCGAAAACGGCGGTGGCGACGCACAAACCCGCAGTTCAGGAAGTATCTTCCCCGCACACGCGGGGGTGGTCCGACCGTGGCGTCCCGCGCCGGCGTCCAGCCCACATCTTCCCCGCACACGCGGGGGTGGTCCCGAGGCCCTGATCAAGATCGAGTCGGCCGGGTTCTCTTCCCCACACACGCGGGGGTGGTCCCAGCACCGTCCACAGGTGACGGTCGCGGCGGGCGTCTTCCCCGCACACGCGGAGGTGGTCCCGACCGCTCCACGCCGGTGACCAGCAACCTGAAGTCTTCCCCGCACACGCGGGGGTGGTCCCCGGCGCCGTCCGGCGGCGCGGACGGAGCGTGAGTCTTCCCCGCACACGCGGGGGTGATCCGGTAAGGGGCTGCCGATGAGCTGGCAAGCCGTGGGTCTTCCCTGCATACGCGGGGGTGGTGCTTGCTTCGGATCGCCGTGGAGCGGTCGCAGCACGACCTCCCCGTGTAGGCAGGGGCGTCTTCTCGGCTGACGGTCGTAGGATTGTGGTCTTGTTGGATTGTTGAACGATCTGGCGATTGAACGAGTCGACATCACTACGACCCCGTGGGCGTCACCCCGGCGGGCGGGGCTCAGGTGGTGGTACCTACCATCGGGTCGTGTCCGCGCCGGCCTGGTTCACCGCTCCCCTGCTCGCTTTCCAACGTGCGTTCGCCGTTGCCGTCGTGGTGGCGCAGGGGGGTATCGCGGTCACCGGGTCCGTCGTCCGGGTCACCGGGTCCGGGCTCGGGTGTCCCACGTGGCCGCAGTGCGTGGCCGGGAGCCTCACGCCCGTCGAGCACCCCGCGGTCGCGCCCCTGCACCAGTGGGTCGAGTTCGGGAATCGGACGCTCACCGGGCTGGTCGGGGTGATCGCGGTGCTGTGCGTGCTCGCCGCCTGGTTCCACCGCCCCCGCCGCAGGCGCGTCCTCGTGCTGGCCCTCGTCCAACTCGGCGGCGTCGCGGTGCAGGCCGTGGTCGGCGGCATCACGGTGCTGACCGGACTGCTCTGGTGGACCGTCTCCGTGCACTTCCTGATCTCGATGCTGCTCGTCTGGTTCGCCGTCCTCCTCGTCGCCGCCATCGGCGAGGGCGACGCGCCGGCCGTGCCGCTCGTCCCCGCCGGACTGCGCAAACTCCAGGTCGCCCAGGCGATCGTGCTCGGCTTCCTGCTCCTCGCCGGCACGTTCGTCACCGCCGCCGGTCCGCACGCGGGCGACGCCGCCACCCCGAGGTTCGACGCCTCCGTCGAAACCCTCTCCCAGCTGCACGCCGACCTGCTGTTCCTGTTCCTCGGCATGCTGACCGCACTCGGCTTCGCCCTCAACGGCACCGCGCGCAAACCCTTCTGGGCGCTGGTCGCGGTCGTCCTCGCCCAGGGCGCGCTCGGCATGGTCCAGTACTGGACCGGCGTGCCGGAGGTGCTCGTGTCGATCCACGTCCTGGGCGCCGGCGCGGTCGTCGTGGCCACCGCCGCGCTGTGGATCGCGACCCGGACGAGGGAAACCGACTACCGCGACGTCGAGGACGGCCTGCGGTCCCAGAGCGCCGGCAGCTCGGTTGCCAGCCACGCGTAGAGGTCGTCCACGGCCCGCAACCGCACCGCGCGCTCCGGGTCGCCGCTCATCAACCGCATCCCCGACTCGGTCAGGTCGCGCACGCTGACCAGCGCGTCGAGCTTGCGCTGCACGAGGTCCGCCCAGCGCTTCTCGTCGATCCGGAACTGCGCCGCCTGCCGGCCGCGCCGGGTCCGCTTGGTCACCAGCCCGGCGTTGACCAGGAACTTCAGGTTCGTGCTGATGGAACCGCTGCTCGCCTCCAGCTCCTGGGACAGCTCGGCGGCGGTCCGCTCGGACGGCTGGCAGACCAGCAGGTACCCGAGGATGCGCCCGCCGATCAGCGGGATGCCCTCCTCCGCGAAGTGCGCGGCGAACCTCTCGATCCACGCGGACAGCCGCGTTTCCCGACCGACGCTCATGCGACCCCCTCCAGCTTCGGTCAACACTGAAGCCATAGTAGGTCGGGTGGTGATCTTCGCGCAAAGGGTCGGCCCCGGTACGGGCACAATTCCCCGGAACGAGCGGAGCGGGTCAGAGCCGGCGCAACCCGGCCAGAACCCGCTCCATCAACCCGAGGTCCGGCTGCGCGCCGTCGCCCGCGCCCGTCTGGTGCACGTCGATCAGCCCGCGTTCGGCCATGTCGCCGAGCAGCACCTTGGCCACGCCCAGCGGCAGCCTCAGTAACGCCGCCACCTCGGCGACCGACCGCGGCCTGCCGACCAGGTGGATCACGTCCTGGTACTCGGCCTTCATCGGACCGCCCGGCGGGTAGTCCCACTCGACCGCGGACACCAGCGTCTCGATCTCCAACTGGTAGGACGACGTGGTGCGCCCACCGGTCCACGAGTAGGCGCGCACGATCGACGCGGCCTCCTCGCGGCCGAAGTCGAAATCGTCGTACCGGCCGCCGTACTCCTCGTACTCCTCCTCGGGGTAGGCAGGCGACTCCGCGCCCCGGGGCAGCGGCGCCGATCCCGCGGGATCGGGGCGCCTGCGTCTGGACGAGTCGAAGCTGAAGCCGTTGAGCAGGTCCGCGAACGTCTGTTCGGAGGGGGACTCCGGGTCCGGGCTCATGACCACCTCTACACCGATGGGCGGGCCATCATCCTCTTCGCGCCGTGGAGTTGCGCGCGCAGTTCGGGGGTGAGCAGCTGGCCGACCTGGTCGACCACGACGGTCATCTCGTAGGCGACCTGGCCGACGTCGGCGTCCGGGGCGGCGAGGACGGCGAGGCACGAGCCGTCCCTGATCGACATCAGCAGCATGATCCCGTACTGCATCTCGACCACGGAGCGCAGCACGCCACCGCCGTCGAAGCAGCGCGACGCCGACTCCGTCAAACTCGCGACGCCCGCCGCGATCGCCGCCAGCTGGTCGGCCCGGTCGTCGGGCAGACCCGCGGACGCCGTCAGCAGCAGACCGTCGACGGAGATCACCACGGCGTGGGCCACACCCGGCACGCGTTCGGCGAAATTGCCGACCAGCCAACCGAACTGGTCCACCTGCCGTGACCTCTGCGCGCTCATGTGCTCTCCCGCCCCTGACCCGGTCGGCTCTCACCGGATTCCTGTACACCTTGCCGGATACCAGTCTGGTAGTTGGCAAGAAACCCGCGTGTCGCGTGCGCATCCCTCCGTACGGGTGCACCCGCGTCGGGGCCATCCGGACGCTCGGACACCAGGTTCGTCCGGGGACGCCGCTTCGGCAGGCCGGTGTGGCCGTCGGAGGAGGCGTCCGAGTCGGCCGCGCGGTGGCGGGCCGGTTCGGACGGTACGGCGCCGCCGCCGAACCACGTCGAGTTCCCGGTGGGAGGCCCGACGGGTGGTGGCGGGGACGGCGTCTTGGTGCCGGGATCGACCGTGTGGCCCCGGAAAGGCTCCCAGCCGTCGTCCACGCCGTCGACGGGCGCGGCGGCCCGGCTCGGCGCCGGCGGCTGGGGTGGAACGGGTGGCAGCGCCACACCACGCGGCGGTGTGGCGGTGCGGGTGGCGGGCAGGCTGTGCGGGGCGGAGGCCGCGTCGCGTGCCGCCGGGGTGACGCCGTTGGGCTTGCCGAACGCGGCGGCGGCGACGCTGCCGGGCTTGGCGAACGCGGACGCGGCGTGCGTCCCGTTGGTGCCGTTCGTGCCGTTCGTGCCGTTCGTGCCGTGGGAACCGTTGACGCCGTTGGCGCCGGTCGGCTCCGGGGTGCTCGCGGTGACCTTGGGCAGGCCACCGGTGTGGTGCAGTCGGGAGGGCGCGACGGCGCGGACGAGTTCGGCCGGCACGGACACCACGGCCCGCAACCCCTCGCCCTGCTCGCGCAGCTTGACCTCGACGCCGTGCCGTCCGGCGAGCCGGCCGACCACGTAGAGGCCGAGCTGGCGGGACACCGGCAGTTCGCCGGACTCGTCGGCCGCGGCGACGGCGATCTTGTGGTTGGCGTCGTCCATCTCCTCCTCGGACATGCCGACGCCGGTGTCGATCACGTCGATCAGCACGCCGCCGCCGGGCCTGCCGCGGCCGCCGACGACGACCTGGCTGCGCGGCGGGGAGAAGGAGGTCGCGTTGTCCAGCAGCTCGGCGACCAGCCGGACGAGGTCGCCCGCCGCGTAGCCGACGACGTCGACCTGCGGCGCGGCCTGCACCACGACCCGCTGGTACTGCTCGATCTCGGACGCGGCGGCGCGCAGCACGTCGCCCAGCGGCACCGGCCGGGTGAACCGGCGGGCCACGTCGCTGCCGGAGAGCACCATCAGGTTCTCGTTGTTGCGGCGCATCCGAGTGGCGAGGTTGTCCAGCTTGAACAGGTTCGCCAGCTGCTCGGGGTTCTCCTCCTGCCGCTCCAGCTCCTCCATGAGCTTGAGCTGCCGCTCCACCAGGCCCTGGCTGCGGCGGGACAGGTTGATGAACGCGTTGCGCATGCCGGCCCGCAGGTCGGCCTGCTCGGCCGCGGAGCTGATCGCCTGGGCGTGCACCGCGTCGAACGCCCGGGCCAGCTGGCCCAGCTCCTCGCGGGTGTGCACGGGCACCGGGTCGATCGTCACGTCCGGCGTCGCGTCGCCGTCCTTGAGCTGCGCCACCAGTTCCGGCAGCCGGCGGCGGGCCACGTCCAGCGCCGAGGTGCGCAGCGCGCGCAGCGACCGGAGCAGGTAGTTGCCGACGACCAGGCCGACCGCGCCCGCGACGAACAGCGACGCCAGCAGGATCACCGCGGCCACGCCCGCCCGGTCGCTGGTCTCGTCCTGGAGCCGCGTCGCGGCGTCGGTGAGCTGACCCTCCAACGACTTGAGCACCACGCCCATCTGCTTGGCGGTGCCCTCGGAGCCGGTGCTCCACACGTCGCGCGGCACGGCGGTCACCGACGACGGGTCGTTGCGGACGTCCTGGAGCAGCCGGTTGCGCACGTCGACGTTCTGGCCGGACACGGTGGCCCGGTAGTCCTCCTGCTGCTGCGCGGTGGCGACGGCGGAGAAGTCGGCGAGCTTGTCCTGCATCCGGGTCCACGACTGCTCGAGGCCGGTGACCTCGGTGTCGTTGAGGGCTCCCCGGCTGATGCCGGCCAGGATCGTGGCGTGCTGCCAGGACACCTGCTCGCCGGTCATGGCCAGGTGGTGCAGCGCGGTGGCGGTGCCGGCCAGCGCCGGGTCGCCGAAGTCGCCGACCATCGCCTGGTCGAAGTCCATCAGGGCGCGCAGCACGACCGTGTAGCCGCCGACGCCGCCCGCGAGGTCGACGCCGCCGCCCAGCACCCGGTCCCGCAGCTGGGGCAACCCGTCGAGCTGGACGCCGACGTCCCGGAACCGGGCCCGGGAGACCTCGCCCAGGGTGTCGGCGCGTTCGAGCAGGTTGCGCACGCCGGCCACGGCCGAGTCGGTGACGCTCGTCAGCTCCTTGAACTTCTTGGCGTCGGCCTTGCCGCCCTCGGCGCGCTGCGCGGACAGCGCCCGCTCGGCCTGCACTCCTGCCACGAGCGGATCCAGTCCGGCACGGAGCGTGACCAACCGCTGCATCGCGATGTACCCGTCGGCGCTGCGGACGTAGTTGCGGATCTGCACCATGCCCGAGCCGACCGCCACCAGGACGGGCACCGCGAGCACCGCGGCGAGCTTCACCGGCAGACGCCAATTCCGCCAGTCCGCGACAGCGTTCCACCACTGCCAGCGCGCGCTGTTCTCGCCAGTCACCAGACAAGTCCCGGAAGTTGTCGCAGTAGTAATCGATTGACTACGGAATCGCCGCCACCGCGAATAACGGGGGCGGCGGACGCTGCTGCGAGATAGTAGGTGGTGGACCGGCCGGGGACAACGACCTCGTCCGCCCGCCTCATCCGTTCGGCCCAAGCGGCCGTCACCCGGTTCCTCCTCCCGCCAAGCAAGACGCTCACCCGGCCGGATGACGCCGCGCGCCGGGCAGGTCAGGCCGGCCGGGGTACGGGCGAACCGCCCGTTGACTGGCGGCGGAACGCGGTTAGGCTGATCGCCCGTCGATAGCCGTGCGCTCCCGCCTGCCCGGCCGGCAAATCCCCCGTGGAGGATTGATGACGAAGGCGATCCTGCCTCCGACGGATTCGCGGCCCGCCCGATCGGGTGGTCGCGGGTTCGCGACTTTCGACGATCCAGGGGTCCCCCTGTTGACGGACGCGGCGGGCAATCCCGACTTCGTCGCCATCCGGGACAGCGAGGATTTCCAGGAGCTCCGCCGGCGGTGGACGATCTTCGTTTTGCCGGTGACGTGCGGTTTCCTGGCCTGGTACCTGGGCTACGTCGCCTTGTCGGCCTACGCGCCGACCTTCATGAGCACCGAGGTGTACGGGGTGCTCAACATCGGACTGATCTTCGGGCTGCTCCAGTTCGTGACGACGATCACGCTGACGCTGTCCTACGCCCGTTACGCACGGCGACGACTCGACCCCCAGGTCGCCGCGGTCCGGGCGCTCACCTCGGAGGACCGCACGTGACCAGCGGCAACACCGTGATCAACCTGAGCGTGTTCGCGGTCTTCGTGTTGATCACCCTGTACGTGGTGTACCGGGCCGGGTCGCGCAACGCGACGGCGTCGGACTACTACGCCGCGGGCAGCAGCTTCACCGGGCCGCAGAACGGTGTCGCACTTTCAGGTGACTTCCTGTCGGCGGCGTCGTTCCTGGGCATCTCCGGCAGCATCGCGGTCAACGGCTACGACGGGTTCCTGTACTCGATCGGCTGGGTCGTGTCGTGGCTGCTCGGCCTGATGATCATCTCGGAGCGGCTGCGCAACACCGGCCGGTTCACCCTGGGCGACGTGCTGGCGTTCCGGATGAAGCAGCGCCCGGTGCGCGCGGCGGCGGCGAACGTGACGCTGGTGATCTCGCTGTTCTACATGATCGCGCAGATGGCGGGCGCGGGCGCGCTCATGGCCCTGCTGCTGGACGTGCACACCAAGGGCGGCCAGGCGATCGTCATCGCGGTGGTCGGCGTGGTGATGGTGCTCTACGTGCTGCTGGGCGGCATGAAGGGCACGACCTGGGTGCAGATCATCAAGGCCGTGCTGCTGGTGCTGTGCGTGACGCTGCTGACCGTGTTCCTGCTGGGCAAGTTCGGCTTCTCGCTGTCGTCGCTGCTGGAGACCGCGAGCGAGAACTCCACCCTCGGCCCCGAGGTGCTCCAGCCGGGCGTGCGGTACGGCGGCAGCCCCACCAACAGCCTGGACTTCCTGTCGCTCGCGCTGGCCCTGGTGCTCGGCACCGCCTGCCTGCCGCACGTCCTGATGCGCTTCTACACGGTGCCGAACGCCCGCGAGGCGCGCCGCTCGGTCGTGTGGGCGACGTGGATGATCGCGGTGTTCTACCTGTGCACGCTGGTGATCGGCTTCGGCTCGCTGGCGCTGGTCGGCTCGAAGGCGATCAGCGAGGCGCCGGGCGGCGAGAACTCGGCGGCGCCGCTGCTGGCGTTCCGGGTCGGCGGCGCGGTGCTGCTGGGCATCGTGTGCGCGGTGGCGTTCGCGACGATCCTGGCCGTGGTGGCGGGGTTGACGCTGACCGCGTCGGCGTCGTTCGCGCACGACGTGTACGCGAACGTGATCAAGCGCGGCAAGGCGGACCCGAAGGAGGAGCTGAAGGTCGCCCGGCTGACCGCGGTCGCGGTCGGGGTGCTGGCGATCGGCGGCGGCATCGCGGTCAACGGGCAGAACGTGGCGTTCCTGGTGGCGCTGGCGTTCGCGCTGGCCGCGTCGGCGAACCTGTCCACGATCCTGTACTCGCTGTTCTGGAAGCGCTTCAACACCAACGGGACGCTGTGGGCCATCTACGGCGGCCTCGGCTCGTGCATCCTGCTGATCGTCTTCTCCCCCGCCATGTCCGGCACCCGGTCGTCGATCTTCCCGGACGTCGACTTCGCCTGGTTCCCGCTGGGCAACCCGGGCATCGTGTCGATCCCGCTGTCCTTCCTGTGCGGCTACCTCGGCACGGTGTTCAGCAAGGAGCAGGCCGACCCGGAGAAGCAGGCCGAGATGGAGGTCCGTGCCATGACGGGCATCGGCTCGGGGCTGCGCTGAGCCTCGCGGGTGCGACCGGTCCCGGTCGCACCCGTCAGCGCGCGGCGAGCGCGGCCCGCACGGCCGAGGCGAACCGCAGCGGCGCGCCGGTGTCGGCGTGCCGCAGGCCGAGCGAGGGTTCGACCAGTTCCAGCTCCAGCAGCAGCGGACGGCCGTCGGCGCCGGGCACCAGGTCGACCCTGGCGTAGAGGAACGCGGCGCGCGGCAGGCCCAGCAGCACGCCGGCGGCGTCCAGGGCGTCCTCGGCGACGCGGCGCTGCGCGGGCTCGGGCGTGGTGGCGGACAGCCGTTCCACCACGAACAGCCCGGAGCCGTCGACCTCCGCGTCGGGGGTGAGCAGCGCGTCCTTGGTGAACGCGTGCGAGTACCGGCCGCCGAGGAACACGACCGCGGTCTCGCCGCGGGTGTCGACGCCCGACTGGTAGGGCTGCACGAGCGCCGGCACGCCCAGCGCGGCCAGGTGCTCCGCCGCGGCCGCGAAGTCGCCCGCCGCGACCCGCAGCGCGCCCCGCGAGCCCGCGCCGACGGTCGGCTTGACCACGAACTCGCCGTCCGGCCAGTCGGTGAAACCGGGGTCCACCACCGTCGTCGGCACCACGGGCACGCCTGCGCGAGCCAGGTCGACCAGGTAGGACTTGTCGGTGTTCCAGCGGACCGCGACGGTCGGGTTGGCCAGGTTCGGCACCGAGTCGCACCAGGCGAGGAACGCGGGGAGCCGGGACGGGTAGTCCCAGGTGGCGCGCAGCACGACCAGGTCGGCCGGCGGCTGGGCGCCCCACACCGCCCACTCGGCGGTCACGCCCACGTCGGCCAGCGGACCGAGCAGCAGCGCGTCGTCGTCGTTGCCGTCGGGCAACTCCTCGCAGGTCGCGAGGACGACCTTCACCGGCGGGCCATCTTCCGCCGGTGCGCGGCGCCGATCCGCGTCGCGGCGGTGGTCTCGCGGTCCCACTCGTGGGGCTCCAGGTCGGCGACCCGCTCCACCACGGCCCGGGCGGCCTCCGCGGTCGGCAGCACCACGTCGCCCATCGCGCCGTCGTCGCCGACCAGCACGACCCGCGCGCCCGCCCGGCCGACGTTCTCCACCACGGCGCGCGCCGGCTTGCCGTGCGCGGCGACGAAATCGGCCGCCGTCCTCACCGCTCGGGCGATCTTCTTGTCCTCAGCCACGCCCGCCAGCGTAGAACCTGCGGGTAACTTCCGTGCACGTGACCGAAACCACGACACCGTCCCGACTCGTCGGTGACTTCCTCGCCTGGCAGTTCGACCGCGTGCCCGGTTCCGCGGCCATGCTCGGCTCGCTGGACCACGACCACACCCTGGGCGACTTCCGCGCGGAGGCGTTCCTCTCCTACGAGCGCGAGGCCGCCGGGTGGCTGGACCGCTTCACCGCGCTGGACACCGCCGACCCGGCGGAGGCCGTCGACCGGGACCTGGTGGTGTCGGTGCTGCGCGGCGCGGTCGCGAAGGCGGCCTGGCCCGCGTGGCGGCGCGACCCGTCGGTCTACACCGGCGCCGCGCTCTACCCGCTGTACTCGTCGTTCCTCAACCGGTTGCGCCCGGAGCCCGAGCTGGTGGCGCGGGTCGTCGCCCGGCTGGCCGAGGTGCCCGCGATCACGGCGGCGTGCCGGGCGAACCTCGACCCCGACCTGGCCGCTCCCGCGATCGTGGAGCGCGGCGCCGCGCAGGCGGGCACCGGTCGGGCGTTCCTGACCCGGACGCTGCCCGCGCTCGTGGAGGACCCGGGCCTGCGCGCCCGGCTGGTCGAGGCCGCGGAGCCCGCCGCCGCCGCGTTCGACGACCTGGCCGCGTTCCTGGGCGGGTTCGAGGCGCGGGGCGACTGGCGGATGGGCGAGCCGCTGTACTCGACGCTGCTCGTCGAGCAGGAGGTGCTGGGGTACGGCGCGGCCGAGCTGCACGAGCGCGGGCGGACCGCGTACGCGGAGCTGGAGGCCGAGATCCGGGAGCTGGCCGGCACGGCCGACTGGCACTCGGTGATGACCGGGCTCCAGGACGACCACCCGCCGACGCCGGAGGCGATGCGCGCCGAGTACGAGGCGGAGACGCTGCGGGCGCGCGAGTTCCTGGTGGAGCACGGGCTCGTCACGTTCGCCGAGGGCGAGCGCTGCGAGGTCGTGCCGTCGCCCGCGTTCCAGCGGCCGGTGCTGTCCGTGGCGTCGTACATGTCACCGCCGCCGCTGACCTCGGCCCGCGTCGGCCACTTCTTCGTGCCGTTCCCGCCGGACGACTTCACCGCCGAGCAGACCGCCGAGCGGTTGCGGACGAACTCGCGCGCCCAGCTCGCGACCATCGCGGTGCACGAGGCGTACCCCGGTCACCACTGGCACCTGTCGTGGCTCGCGGCGCAGGACCGGCCGGTGCGCAAGGTGTTCCGCACGCCGTACTTCGCCGAGGGGTGGGCGCTGTACGCGGAGAAGCTGTTGCGCGAGCACGGCTACTTCACCACCCGGGAGCAGGAGCTGGCGCACGTCGAGGCGCGGTTGTTCCGGGCCGCGCGGATGATCGTGGACACCGCGCTGCACTGCGGTGACATGACCGTCGCACAGGCCGAGGACTTCATGACCACGAAGACGTCGCTGACCCGGGGCACGGCCGTCGGCGAGGTGAGCCGGTACTGCGCGTGGCCGACGCAGGCGCCGTCGTACCTGACCGGCGCGCTGGAGATCGAGGCGATCCGGGCGGAGTACACCGGGTCGCTGAAGTCGTTCCACGACACCATCGCGGGCTCCGGCGCGCTGCCGCTGGGGTTGGCGCGCCGGGTCGTTCTCGGTTCCTGAGACGCCGCGGCGGCGCGGAACACGGTGTCGGCGCGCGCGGTTGTCCCGAACGGATCTTCTCGCACAACGGAGGACTTGATGGCCAAGGCAGTCGTGGTGAACCGGACCGGCGGTCCCGAGGTGCTGGAGTACACCGACGTGGACCCGAAGACCCCGGGTCCGGGCGACCTGCTGGTCGACGTGGCCGCGGCGGGCGTGAACTACATCGACACCTACCACCGCGCGGGCCGCTACCCCCTGCCCCTCCCGTTCGGGATCGGGTTGGAGGGCGCGGGCCGGGTGGTCGAGGTCGGCGCCGAGGTGACGTCGTTCCGGGTGGGCGACCGGGTGGCGTGGCACGGCACGCTCGGGTCGTACGCGGAGCAGGCCGTGGTGCCGGCCGCCGACGCGCTGCTCGTGCCCGAGGGCGTGGACGACGACGTCGCGGCGGCCCTGCCGTTGCAGGGGTTGACGGCGCACTTCCTGGTGCGGTCGACCTTCGAGGTGTCGGGTGGGCACACCGTGCTGGTGCACGCGGCGGCCGGCGGGGTCGGGCTGCTGCTCGTGCAGCTGGCCGCGGCCCGGGGCGCGCGGGTGCTGGCCACGGTGTCGACGGCGGAGAAGGAGGCGCTGGCGCGGGAGGCCGGCGCGGCCGAGGTGATCCGGTACGACGAGGTGGACTTCGCGGCGCGGGTGCGGTCGCTGACGTCGGGCGCCGGGGTGGACGTGGTGTACGACGGCGTGGGCGCGTCGACCTACGAGGGCAGCCTGGCGAGCCTGCGCCCGCGCGGTCTGCTGGCCCTGTACGGCGCGGCGAGCGGCCCGGTGCCGCCCCTGGACCCGCAGATCCTCAACCAGCACGGCTCGCTGTTCCTGACCCGGCCGTCGCTGGGTGCCTACACGGCGACCCGCGAGGAGTTGGACTGGCGCGCGGGCGAGCTGTTCGGCGCGGTGGCGGACGGCTCCCTGAAGGTCCGGATCGGCGGGCGGTACGCGCTGTCCGACGCGAAGCGGGCCCACGAGGACCTGGAGGGTCGGCGGACGACCGGCAAACTGCTGCTCACCCCGTAGTCCGCGCGGTCGCGGGGTGGTCCGACGCGGGTCGGACCACCTCGCGGTCCGGGCACGGGTCGTGCGACCGGATCCCGGGTGCGGGCTGCGCGGTGTGATCGCCGGGTCGGAGTCGCTCGGTCGTGTGGACATTCGGCCGGCGGCGTGGAGAAGACGCCGGAATCGGTCCCCGAACGGGCGACGGCCCGCGCTTCAGGAGGCGCGGGCCGTCGGCGAGTGGCGGGGGTCGGGGTCAGCCGACCTTCAGGGCGTCGATGACGAAGACCAGGGTTTCGCCGGGCTGGATCGCGCCGTTGCCCTCCGGGTAGCCCTTGTCCGGCGGGACGACGAGGAGGCGGCGGCCGCCTTCCTTCAGGCCGATCAGGCCCTCGTTCCAGCCCTGGACGACCGAGGCCTGGCCCACGTTGCGGACCGTGTACGGCTTGTCGTCCCAGCTCGCCTCGCGGGTCTTGCGGTCGCGGAAGGTCGCCAGGACGTACTGGACCTCGACCGACGAGCCCTGCTTCACCTCCGCGCCGGTGCCCACCGTCAGGTCCTTCACGAGCAGGCCGTCCTGGGGCGCGCAGCCCGCCGGCACGGTGATCGTCGGCTTCTTGCCCGGCTCGCCGTCGACCTTGTACTGGTCCGGCGAGCACGGGGGGCCGGTCGGCGCCGGCAGGGCCTGGGCCTGCGCCGAGGTGGTCTTCGCGGGCGCACCCGCCGAGGTGGTGGCCGGGCGGTCGCCGGCGGAGCACGCGGACAGCGCCATTCCGGCGGACAGGAGGGCCGCCAGAAGCAGGGTGGGTCGATCGACAGCACGCATGGTTGCGGAGCTTATGGGTCGGCCGAGGACGACCGGACGCCAGGCCCACCGGCCGGCCCAATGGCGGTCACCGTGCGTCGAGGCAACGGAAAATTGAAACCGCAAATGTGCACCGAATTACCGCTTTCGCGCGCCGGGACACGCGCGTACAGTAACTCCGCGCACTTGATCGGAAACCCAGTGGATTCGTCCGACCAGGTGCCGACCAAGGAGGTGACAGCTCGTGTCCGCGGAGCCCGTCGGCGTCCGCCAGAACGCCCGCGACAACACAACCGACAACGCTCGCCACACCCTGTTGCAGGAATTGTTCTGGACCAGGACGGGTCTACTCCTGTTGATTCTCGTGGTGACCGCGGTGCTCGCGCTCACCATTTCCGGCGGCCTGGAACCGGGCACCGGCCGGACGCTCGTGACCTCTCTGGGCACCGGCACGCTGATCTCCGCGGTGGTCGGCTTCACGCAAACCCTGGTGACGAGTTCGGCGGCGCAGCGCTCGCTGCTCGCGCCGGTGGTCGAGGAGAGCCGCAAGGCGCTGCACGACCTGGCCGCCGAGTACCGCTCGCTCGACCGGGAGTTCTTCCCCAGCCACGTGTTCGAGCCGACGACGCGCCCGGACCCGGCGTTCAACCAGCTGATGATGCAGGACCTGGAGCGCACCAGGCTGTACGGGTTCCGCGGCTTCGCGGGCCGGTACGCGGCGTGCCGGGTGCTGCTCGCGCAGTCGGAGTGCGAACTCAGGGCGGTGCTGGCCGACCCGAAGGACGACGACGCGATCAGCGGCCGCGCGCGCTACCTGTTGCGCAACGAGGGCGCGGACGGCGATTACGACACGATCGTGGCGCGGTTGCGCGAGCAGGTGTCGGTGGGGCTGGTGGGGTTGTTCCTGGCCCGGAGCCGGTGCGCGCGGATCGACCTGACGATCGTGTCGGACCCGCCGCTCGACCGGTTGGAACTGTTCGACGACAGCGCCTGGTTGGCGTTGTACAGCAACACGAGCGCGGGTGTGGTGCGGCTCTACCCGCGCACGTTGCGCTTTTCCGAGGGTTCCTTCGTGTACGGGATGGAACGCGCCGAGTTCCTCCGCATCAGCAATTCCCGGGCGGGCCTGCACGTGGCCATCACACCGCGCACCACGCGCGCGGACTTTCTGGTGCTGGCCGAGAAGATCACCGGTGCGGCGTGGACCGAGCCCGGTTTCCGTTCGTTGGAGGAGAAGTTCCACGAGTTCCGCCGGGAATTCTCCGCTTCGGCTCAGTTGGGGAGCTGATAGGTCGTGCCGACCGATACCGGGTTCTCCGCGTTGGCGGAGCTGGCCACGCTCGTCTCCGTTTCCTCGCCGGCGCAACCCCCCGTCCTCGACCGCTGGAGCGCCGTGGGTGCCCGGTTCGGGGAGTGGGCGTCGCGGCCGGACCTGCGGGGCCGGCTGCGCGCGCACCTCCGCGCCCTGTCGCCGCAGGACGAGATGCGGCTGGTGGCGAGGTCGCGGGAGACGACGACGCACTTCGCGTGGTGCCTGCGGGACGAGGCGGCGGAGCCGTTCACGTTCTGGCTGCACGAGTACAAGCCGCAGCGGGATTGGCGGCGCGGGTACGCCGATTCCATCCACAACCACCGCTACCACTTCTGCACGGTCCTGCTCCAGGGCTCCTACCTGCACGAACGCTTCTCGGCCCGGTTGGACGGCCCGGGGCGGGCGATCCTGTCCACGAGCCTGCTGCGCCGGGACGAGGCGGGCACGGGCGCGTCGGGCACGATGCTGGCCGACCAGTTCCACCGGATCCCGCGGGCGGCCGACGACACGCTGACGTTCCTGGTGAAGTCGCGCGCGGTGCGACCGTGGAGCCTGTCGTTCGACCCGGACACGGGTGTGAGCCACCGGCACGTGCCGGTGGAGTCGCGGTTGGAGGAGTTGGTCGCCGGCCTGTAGCACCCTGACCCGGCCGGACGCGAATCGCTCTCGCACCGTGCGGACTTACCATCGGCCCCCCGCGACCAGGGAGGGTCCGATGAGCACGGTGTCGAGCGAGTCGATCAGGTGGGTGGAGGACGAGGTGGCGCGGATGTGCCGCGACCTCGCGGCGAGGTTGCAGTTCCACGGGTGGCACCACGTGAGCTTCGTGCGGGACAAGGCGGTGCACTTCGCGCGCCGCAACGGCTCGGACGCGGCGTTGGTGGAGGTGGCCGCCCTGGTGCACGACGTGAACTACATGGTGCGCCGCAACTCGCTGCCGGTGGACGGCCGCGACCTGCGGCTGGGCATCCTGCGCCGGGCCGGTGTGCCGGACGGGGTGGCCGCGCGGGTGGACGCGGTGGTGGAGGAGGCGGAGATGCGGACCCGCCACCGCGGCATCTCGCCGGAGGCGCAGGCGCTGTCGGACGCGGACACCCTGTTCAAGGCGTTGCCGGTGACGCCGGTGGTGCTCGCGCCGAAGTACCTCGAGGAGAACGGCATCTCGTTGCGCGAACTGGCGCACAAGATCGTCGGCGAGCAGGCGGGCAAGCACGACGAGGGCTACTACTTCTACGACCCGGAGGCGGCGGCGACGTACTCGCGGTGGGCGACGGCGAACCTGGAGCTGTGGCAGTGCATCGTCGAGTCGTTGGACGATCCGACCGTTGACCGTCTGCTGTCGGCCGTTGGCTAAACGCGATATTTCGAAGTTACTCCGTTCGCGCGGTGAAATTAGTGCGTTCGCCCGCGTCAGACCTCCCTCACCCGAGCGTCCCCCTCACACAGCTGGGTGATAGCCGCGGTGCGCGCGACCGCGGCGGGGGTGGAGGTGCTCTCGATGGTGTTCGCCGACGACAGGCCGGTCGCGTTACGGGATTCCGCCGCTGCCCCGGAGGTCGTTGCCGCCGCGGTGGCCGGTGACCGGCGGGCGGTGGAGTTGGTGCTGGGTTCGGTGCGGCCGGCGGTGGTCCGGTACTGCCGGGCCCGGCTGGGTGGTTCGCTGACGTCGGCGGACGACGTCGCGCAGGAGGTGTGCCTGGCGTTGCTGAAGGCGCTGCCGTCCTACCGGGACCAGGGACGTCCGTTCCTGGCGTTCGTGTACGGCATCGCGGCGCACAAGGTGGCGGACGCGCACCGGTTCGGCGCCCGGAACCGGGCGGAGCCGGTGGCGGAGGTGCCGGACGCGCCGAACCAGGAGGCGGGTCCGGAGCTGCTCGCGATCCGGGGCGAGCTGTCCGAGGAGATGTCGCGGCTGCTGGCGATCCTGCCGCCCAAGCAGCGGGACATCCTGGTGCTGCGCGTGGTGGTCGGGCTCTCGGCGGAGGAGACGGCCGAGGCGGTGGAGTCGACACCCGGCGCGGTGCGGGTCGCCCAGCACCGCGCGTTGACGAAGTTGCGGGACGCGGTCGCCGACCGGCGTCAGGAACTGGTGGCCCGCTGACGGGAAACGGTCCCGGGCCGCCGCCGGGACCCCCTCGGGCCGCCTCCTAGAAAGGCCACCCGAGGACGGGAAGGCCGACGACCGCGTCGACGGCCAGGCCGCAGAACACCAGCATCAGGTACAGGTTCGACATGTGGAAGAACTTCATCGTGTTCGTGGAGCCGCCGCGCCGCACGACGCCGTGCAGCCGGTGCGCGAACACCGCGAACCAGACGCCGGAGACGGCCGCGGTCGCGACGTAGATCCACGACGTGACGGGCGCGAGCAGCAGCGAGCACACCACGGTGATCCACGAGTAGATGACGATCTGCCGGGTGACCTGCTGGGCGGTGGCGACGACGGGCAGCATCGGGACGCCGGCCCGGGCGTAGTCCTCCTTGAACTTCATCGCGAGCGCCCACGTGTGCGGCGGCGTCCAGAAGAAGATGACGCCGAACATCGCGACGGCGGGCCACGCGACGGTGCCGGTCACCGAGGACCAGCCGATGATCACCGGCATGCAGCCGGCCATTCCACCCCAGATGATGTTCTGCGACGTGCGCCGCTTGAGCACCAGCGTGTAGACGAAGATGTAGAACAGGATCGTCGCGACGGCGAACAACGCGGAGATCAGGTTCGTGGTGATCCACAGGAACCCGAACGACACGAGTCCGAGCACGATGCCGAAGATCAGCGCGTTGCGCGGCGGGATGGTGTTCTGCGCCAGGGGCCGCGCGCCGGTGCGCTTCATCACCGAGTCGATGTCGGCGTCGACGTAGCAGTTGAGCGCGTTGGCCGAGCCCGCCGCCAGGGTGCCGCCGGCGAGGGTGCACGCGATCAGCCACAGCGGCGGGAGGCCGCGGGCGGCGAGCAGCATCGCCGGGATGGTGGTGATCAGCAGCAGCTCGATCACCCGGGGCTTGGTCAGCGCCACGTACGCGCCGACGACCTGTCGGGGCGACCGCGCCGGGGCCTCGGTGACGGCACTCATCGCGTCGCGCTCCTCTGCCAGGTCGGGGATGCGCAGATGGTAACCGCGAGGGGTGCGCGCAGCCCGTTCGGGTAGGCGGTGAACGGAGCGGGGTAACCGGTGCGTATGCCCTGTGCGTACGCACACAGAGCGTGAGTCACACGTGCGTCGGACCAGCCGACTAGGCTTGTCGGCGGACGAGTGAAACCCCGCATCGGGCCTGCTGGGATTGATTGAGAAATGCCCTTCAGGTCGCCGCCTACGTGAGTTTGGAGCTGGAAGTCCGTGTCCGTCACCGATGACATTTCCCGGTTGACCGAGGCCACTCTGCCCGACGACTGGACGGAGCTCGACAAGCGCGCGGTGGACACCGCCCGGGTGCTCGCCGCCGACGCGGTGCAGAAGGTCGGCAACGGCCACCCCGGCACCGCGATGAGCCTGGCGCCGCTCGCCTACACGCTGTTCCAGCGGGTCCTGCGGCACGACCCGGCGGACGCGGACTGGATCGGCCGCGACCGCTTCGTGCTGTCCGCCGGCCACTCCAGCCTGACGCTGTACGTCCAGCTGTTCCTCAACGGCTACGGCCTGGAACTGGACGACCTGAAGGCGCTGCGCACGTGGGGCTCGAAGACCCCGGGCCACCCGGAGCACAAGCACACCCGCGGCGTGGAGATCACGACCGGCCCGCTGGGCCAGGGCCTGGCCTCCGCGGTGGGCATGGCGATGGGCGCGCGCCGCGAGCGCGGCCTGTTCGACCCGGACGCGGCTCCCGGGCAGAGCCCGTTCGACCACGACATCTTCGTCATCGCCTCGGACGGCGACATCGAGGAGGGCGTGACGTCGGAGGCGTCGTCGCTGGCGGGCACCCAGAAGCTGGGCAACCTGACCGTGGTCTACGACGACAACAAGATCTCCATCGAGGACGACACGACCATCGCGCTGTCCGAGGACACCGCGAAGCGGTACGAGGCCTACGGCTGGCACGTGCAGGTCGTCGAGGGCGGCGAGAACGTCAAGGGCATCCTCGAGGCCCTGCGGGCGGCGAAGGCGGAGACCGAGCGGCCCTCGTTCATCCTGCTGCGCACCGTCATCGGCTTCCCGGCGCCGACCAAGCAGAACACCGGCGCGGCGCACGGCGCGGCGCTGGGCGGCGACGAGGTCGCGGCGGTCAAGAAGATCCTGGGCTTCGACCCGGAGCAGACCTTCGAGGTCGCCGACGAGGTCCTGGCGCACACCCGCGAGGTCGTGAAGCGCGGCGAGGCGGCCAAGGCCGAGTGGCAGCGCTCCTTCGACGCGTGGGCGGCGGCCAACCCGGAGCGCAAGGCGCTGCTGGACCGGCTGGTCGCGCGCGAGCTCCCCGAGGGCTGGACCGACGCGCTGCCGTCGTGGGACCCGGACCCCAAGGGCGTGGCGACGCGCAAGGCCTCCGGCGAGGTGCTGACCGCGCTCGGCCCGGTGCTGCCGGAGCTGTGGGGCGGCTCGGCCGACCTCGCGGAGTCGAACCTGACGACGATCAAGGGTTCGGACTCGTTCGGCCCGGAGGGCATCTCCACGGGCATGTGGAAGGCCAACCCGTACGGCCGGACGCTGCACTTCGGCATCCGCGAGCACGCGATGGGCTCGATCCTCAACGGCATCGCGCTGCACGGCCCGACCCGCCCGTACGGCGGCACGTTCCTGGTGTTCTCCGACTACATGCGCCCGGCGGTCCGGTTGGCCGCGCTGATGAAGTCGGCCGTCACCTACGTGTGGACGCACGACTCCATCGGCCTGGGCGAGGACGGCCCGACGCACCAGCCGATCGAGCACCTGGCCGCGTTGCGCGCGATCCCGGGCCTGGCGGTCCTCCGACCGGGTGACGCGAACGAGACCGCGGCCGCGTGGCGGGCGACGCTGGAGCAGACCGACGGCCCGGTGGGCCTCGCGCTGAGCCGGCAGAACCTCCCGGTGCTGGAGGGCACGAAGGAGAAGGCCGTCGAGGGTGTCCGCCGCGGCGGCTACGTCCTGGTCGAGGCTTCCGCGCAGCCGCGGCTGATCCTCATCGGCACCGGCTCGGAGCTCCAGATCGCGGTCGAGGCCGCGAAGGTGCTGGAGGCCGACGGCGTGCCGACGCGGGTCGTGTCGCTGCCGAGCGTCGAGTGGTTCGACGCGCAGGACGAGGCCTACCGCGAGTCGGTGCTGCCGAAGGCCGTGACGGCGCGGGTGTCGGTCGAGGCCGGCATCGCGCAGCCGTGGCACAGGTTCGTGGGCGACCGGGGCGAGGCGGTGTCGATCGAGCACTTCGGCGCGTCGGCCGACTACCAGACCCTGTTCAAGGAGTTCGGATTCACCACGGAGCACGTCGTCGAGGCCGCGCGCCGGTCGCTGGGCCGGGCCTGAACCACTCATCAGGGGAGATGACATGACCACCAACCCACTGGCGGCTCTCAGCGACGCCGGCGTGTCGATCTGGCTGGACGACCTGTCCCGCGAGCGGCTCGACACCGGCAACCTGGCGGGCCTGATCGCCGACAAGCACGTCGTCGGCGTGACCACCAACCCGACGATCTTCGCGGCGGCGCTGGCGAAGGGCTCGGCCTACGACGGCCAGGTCCGCGAGCTGGCCGCGCGCGGCGCGGACACCTCCGCCGCGGTCCGCGAGATCACCACGACGGACGTGCGCAACGCGTGCGACCTGTTCCGCGACCTGTACACCTCGACCGACGGCGTCGACGGCCGGGTGTCGATCGAGGTCGACCCGCGGCTCGCGGGCGACACCGAGGCCACCATCGCCGAGGCGCTCGACCTGGCCAAGACGGTCGACCGGCCGAACCTGCTGGTGAAGATCCCGGCCACGGTCGAGGGTCTGCCCGCGATCACGAAGGTGCTCGCCGAGGGCATCAGCGTGAACGTGACGCTGATCTTCTCCGTCGAGCGCTACCGCGACGTGATGGAGGCGTTCGCGGCGGGTCTCGAGCAGGCCAGGGCGAACGGGCACGACCTGCGCGGCGTCCACTCCGTGGCGTCCTTCTTCGTGTCCCGGGTGGACAGCGAGATCGACAAGCGGCTGGACGCGCTGGGCACGTCCGAGGCGAAGGACCTGCGCGGCAAGGCGGCCATCGCGAACGCGGTGCTGGCGTACGCGGCGTTCCAGGAGTTCTTCGCGGGTGCCCGCTGGGAGGCCCTGGTCGCCGACGGCGCCCGCGCGCAGCGCCCGCTGTGGGCCTCGACCGGCGTCAAGGACCCGAACTACTCCGACACCCGGTACGTGGACGAGCTCGTGGTGGCCGACACGGTCAACACGATGCCGGAGAAGACCCTGCACGCGGTCGAGGACCACGGCAGGATCACCGGTGACACCGTCACCGGCAGGGCCGCCGCGGCGCGGGAGGTCTTCGACGGGCTCACGCGCGTCGGCATCGACGTGGACGACGTGTTCGCCGTCCTGGAGACCGAGGGCGTCGACAAGTTCGAGAAGTCCTGGGCCGAGCTGCTCGACACGGTGACCGGGCAGCTGACCCAGGCGAAGGGCTGAACAGCATGACCGACGAGATCCCGGTGCTGTCACTGGAGATCGTCCGCACCCCCAACGAGGAGCAGGTCACCACCGTCGTCGAGGACCTGGTCCGGGACGGGGTGCCGAGCAAGCTCGCCGCCGGCGACCACACGCTGTGGGGTCCCGACGCGGACGCCGAGGCGTCCGTCCGGTTGGCGTGGACGACGTTGCACGAGACGTCCCGCCCGCTGGTGCCCGAGATCGAGGCGCTGCGCGCCGAACTGCTGGCCGAGGGCGTCGACCGGGTCGTCCTCGCGGGCATGGGCGGCTCGTCGCTCGCGCCCGAGGTCGTCACCGGCACCGCGGGCGTCCCGCTCGTGGTGCTCGACACCACCGACCCGGGCCAGGTGGCCGACGCGCTCGCGGGCGACCTGGAGCGCACCGTCCTGGTGGTGTCGTCCAAGTCCGGCGGCACGGTGGAGACCGACAGCCACCGCCGGATCTTCGAGAAGGCGTTCGCCGCGGCCGGTGTGGACGCGGCGTCCCGGATCGTCGTGGTCACCGACCCCGGCTCGCCGCTGGAGTCGCTGGCCCGGGAAGCCGGGTACCGCAAGGTGTTCCTGGCCGACCCGCACGTGGGCGGCCGGTACTCGGCGCTCACCGCGTTCGGCCTCGTGCCCTCGGGTCTGGCGGGTGCCGACATCGGCGCGCTGCTGGACGACGCGGCGGCCATCGCGCCCCGGCTGGCGGAGGACTCGGCCGACAACCCCGCCGTGAAGCTGGCGGCCACGGTGATCGTGGCCCACGCGCACGGCGCGGAGAAGGTCGTGTTCGCCGACACGGGCTCGGGCATCGCCGGTTTCGGCGACTGGGCCGAGCAGCTGATCGCCGAGTCCACCGGCAAGAACGGCACCGGTCTGCTGCCCGTCGTGGTCGAGGGTCCGGGCGCGCCCGGGTTCGTGGACGCGGGCTCGGACGCCACGACCGTCGCGATCGGACCGGCCACCGGCTCCTCGTCGGTGGCGGTCGAGGGTCGGCTGGGCGCGCAGTTCCTGCTGTGGGAGTACGCGACCGCCCTCGCGGGCCGCGGCCTCGGCATCAACCCGTTCGACCAGCCCGACGTGGAGGCGGCGAAGAAGGCGGCCAGGTCGCTGCTGGACTCCCCCGCCGCGTCGAGCGCGGTGCCCGCGTTCGTGGACGGCCCGATCGAGGCCTACCCGAGCGAGGGCTGGCTGCCCGCGGACGTGAAGACGGTCGCGGAGGCGCTGAAGGCGCTCGTGGCGGCCGTGCCGGCGCACGGGTACCTGTCCGTGCAGGCGTACCTGGACCGGCTGGACGACGCGTCGTTCGCGCTCGTCCGCGCCGAGGTGGCGCAGCGGTCGCACCTCCAGACCACCTTCGGGTGGGGCCCCCGGTTCCTGCACTCGACGGGCCAGTACCACAAGGGCGGCCACCAGAACGGCGGCTTCCTCCAGCTCACCGGCGCGTCGGAGACGCACCTCGACGTGCCGGACCGGCCCTACGACCTGGGCACGCTCCAGTTGGCGCAGGCGCTGGGCGACGGCCAGGTGCTCGCCGGGCACGGTCGTCCCGTGCTGCGGCTGCACCTGACGGACCGGGTGGCCGGGCTCGCGCAGCTGGTCGAGGCGATCCAGGAGGACGGCTCGTGACCGCGCCTTCCAAGCAGCGCAACCCGTTGCGCGACCCGAGGGACAAGCGCCTGCCGCGGATCGCCGGCCCCAGCGGCCTGGTGATCTTCGGCGTGACGGGCGACCTGTCCCGCAAGAAGCTGATGCCCGCGATCTACGACCTGGCCAACCGCGGCCTGCTGCCGCCCGGTTTCGCGCTCGTCGGGTTCGCCCGCCGGGACTGGGCGGACCAGGACTTCATGCAGGTCGTGCACGACGCGGTGAAGGAACACGCGCGGACGCCGTTCCGGCAGACCGTGTGGGACCAGCTCGCCGAGGGCATCCGGTTCGTCCAGGGCACGTTCGACGACGACTCGGCGTTCGACTCGCTCGCCGCGACGATCGCCGACCTGGACCGCGACCGCGGCACCGGCGGCAACCACGCGTTCTACCTGTCCGTGCCGCCGAGCGCGTTCACCACGGTGGTGAACCAGCTCAAGCGGGCCGGGCTCGCGTCGGGCGAGAACCCGTCGCAGTGGCGCCGCGTGGTGATCGAGAAGCCGTTCGGGCACGACCTGGCCAGCGCCAAGCAGCTGAACAAGACGGTCAACGCCGTGTTCCCCGAGGAGTCGGTGTTCCGCATCGACCACTACCTCGGCAAGGAGACGGTGCAGAACATCCTGGCGCTGCGGTTCGCGAACCAGCTCTACGAGCCCATCTGGAACGCGAACTACGTGGACCACGTGCAGATCACCATGGCCGAGGACATCGGTCTCGGCGGTCGCGCGGGCTACTACGACGGCATCGGCGCGGCCCGGGACGTGATCCAGAACCACCTGCTCCAACTCCTCGCGCTGATCGCGATGGAGGAGCCGGTGTCGTTCAAGCCGAGCGACCTGCGCACCGAGAAGGTGAAGGTGCTCTCGGCGACCCGCCCGGCGCTGCCGCTCGCGGAGACGACCGCGCGCGGCCAGTACACCGGCGGGTGGCAGGGCGGCCAGAAGGTGCCCGGTCTGCTGGAGGAGGGCGGGTTCTCGAAGGACTCGACCACCGAGACCTACGCCGCGATCACCGCCGAGGTGAACACCCGCCGCTGGGCGGGCGTGCCGTTCTACCTGCGCACCGGCAAGCGGCTGGGCCGTCGGGTGACGGAGGTGGCCGTGGTGTTCAAGCGCGCGCCGCACCTGCCGTTCGACGACACGGCCACCGAGGAGCTGGGGCAGAACGCCCTGGTGGTGCGGGTGCAGCCGGACGAGGGCGTCACCATCCGGTTCGGCTCGAAGGTGCCGGGCAACACGATGGAGGTCCGCGACGTCACGATGGACTTCGGCTACGGCCACGCGTTCACCGAGTCGTCGCCCGAGGCCTACGAGCGGCTGCTGCTCGACGTGCTGCTGGGCGAGCCGTCGCTGTTCCCGAAGAACGACGAGGTCGAGCTGTCCTGGGAGATCCTCGACCCGGTGCTGCGGCACTGGGCGGGCGCGGGCGCTCCGGAGAAGTACAAGGCGGGCACCTGGGGTCCGGCGTCCGCCGACGCGATGATGGCCCGCACCGGCAGGCACTGGAGGCGTCCGTGATCATCGACCTGCCCTCGACCACCACCTCGCAGGTCAACAGCAAACTCGTGCACCTGCGCGAGGAGGGTGGCGCGGTCACCCTCGGCCGGGTGCTGACGCTGGTCATCGTGACCGACGACGGCGCCAAGACCGAGGGCGCGGTGGACGCCGCGAACGACGCGAGCCGCGAGCACCCGTGCCGGGTCATCGTGGTCGCCCGGGGCGCGCGCAAGGCCGCGCCCCGGCTGGACGCGCAGATCCGGGTCGGCGGCGACGCCGGCGCGTCCGAGGTGATCGTGCTGCGGCTGTACGGCGAGCTGGCCAACGAGGGCGCCTCGTGCGTGGTGCCGCTGCTGCTGCCGGACACCCCGGTCGTGGCGTGGTGGCCTAACGAGGCGCCGCCGGTTCCCGCGAAGGACCCGATCGGCGCGCTCGCGCAGCGCCGGATCACCGACGCGGCGGCCGAGAAGAACCCGATCAAGGCGCTGGAGCAGCGCAAGGCGTCGTACACGCCGGGCGACACGGACCTGGCGTGGACCCGGTTGACGCTGTGGCGGGCCATGCTCGCCTCGGCGTTCGACCTGCCGCCGTTCGAGAAGGTCACCGACGCCGAGGTGAGCGGCGAGAGCGACTCGCCGTCGACGGACCTGCTGGCCGCGTGGCTGGCGGGCGCGTTGAAGGTGCCGGTGAAGCGGTCCCGCGCCACGCAGGGCGAGGGCATCGTGAACGTGCGGCTGGAACGCCGTTCGGGCGCGGTCGAGCTGAACCGGCCGGACGGCAAGATCGGCTCGCTGCTCCAGCCGGGCCAGCCCGAGCGCCGGTTCGCGCTGCACCGGCGCGAGCTGCGGGACTGCCTGTCGGAGGAGTTGCGCCGACTGGACCCGGACGAGGTGTACGAGGTCGCGCTGAAGTCGCTGGGCAAGGTCGTGCGCGGTCGCGGCACGCCGGCGAAGACGGTGGCGGCGCGCAAGCCCGCCGAGTCCGCGTCGGACAAGGTCGTGGCCGACAAGGCCGCGGACAAGCCGGCCGAGAAGCCGGCCGCCAAGGCCGCGAAGCCCAGGGCCGCCAAGGCGAAGGCGTCGTCGTGACCGACGTGCTGGTGCACCGGGACGGCGACGTGCTGGCCGCCGCCACGGCCGCGAGGCTGGTGACGGCCCTGGTGGACGCGCAGGCGGCCCGCGGTCGGGCGTCGCTGGTGCTGACCGGCGGCCGGTCGGGCAACGCGGTGCTCACGCACCTGCGGCACTCGCCAGCGTTGCCCGCGGTCGACTGGTCCGAGGTGGACCTGTACTGGGGCGACGAGCGGTTCCTGCCGTCCGGTCACCCCGACCGCAACGAAACCCAGGCGCGCGAGGCGTTCCTGGACCACGTCGCGGTGCCGGCCGCGCGCGTGCACGTCGTGGAACCGTCCGACGGCCGCTTCGGCGACGACCCGGACGCGGCGGCGCGCGCGTACGCGGAACTCCTGCCGGAGACGTTCGACGTGCTCCTGCTGGGCGTCGGCGAGGAGGGCCACACCGCGTCGGTGTTCCCCGACTCCCCCGCCGTGCACGAGCACGACCTGACGGTGGTCGCGGTCCGCGACTGCCCGAAGCCGCCGCCCACCCGGGTGAGCCTGACCCTGCCGACCATCCGCACCGCGCGCGAGGTGTGGCTGGTGACGACGGGAGCGGCGAAGGCGGAGCCCGTGGCACGGGCGTTGGCGGGCGCGTCCGAGGTGGACGTGCCGGCGGCGGGCGCGCGGGGCTTCGAGCGCACCCTGTGGATCCTCGACACCGAGGCGGCGGCGCAACTGCCGTAGCGGGTCACTGTGAAGGGGCCGGGGCCGACGCGACGTCGACCCCGGCCCCTTCGCTGTGGGAGGGTGCGGCCGTGGACCTGGCGGCGGAGCGGCTGTACCGGGCGTTCCGGCGGTACCGGAAACCCCGGAGCCTCGGCCTGTGCACGCCGCACTGCGTGCCGGCGCGCCTGGTGGCGTCGCTGCTCCGCGTGGACCGGCGGGAACTGGGCGCCGAGGACTTCGCCGCGTACGTCGGCGAGGTGGCCTACGCGGGCGACGACGAGTTCGGCTACTTCCTGCCGCGCCTGCTGGAGCTGCACCCGTGGGACGGGCTCGGGAAAGCCTCCGGGGTTCTGCTGCGGGTCGGGACCCACCCGTGGTCGCCGACCGAGTCCGCCGCGCTCGACGGGTTCCACCTGGACCGCTGGCGACGGGTGCTCGCCGACCCCGGCGCCGACGCGGTCGCGTTCCTCGCCGACGCGCGCGTCGCCCGCCCGACGGCGGCGCCGTTCCTCCGGGCGTGGGAAGAGGACACCTCGGACACCGCGATCGGGCACCTGGCGGAGTTCGTGGAGCGGCACCCGTTCGGCGTGTACGAGTTCGAGGACGGCTGGGACCACGAGGTGTCGGCGTGGCTCCCGGGGTACCCGGTGGAGGTCTTCACCGGTCGGGACGACCACCCGGAAGCGCAGGACATCACCCTGTCCTGGTGACGGCCGGCGTTCGCGGTCGCAACTTTGTGGTGGTGTCCGCGTCCCGTTCGGGTAACCGGGTCGTCTCGTTGGGTGAGGGTCGACGACGCGAGGCGGAAGGACGGTCATGCCAAGCGTGACGACGGCGCAGTACGGTGACAGGCGGCGGATGGCTGATGCGGGAGGTCGGACCCTGACCGGCGACGCTGTCGAAAGGCTGCCGAGCGGTGGGGTCAACGGCGTCCCGACCGAACGGGTGCCGGGTGCTGCCCAAAACCCCGCCGCCCGGACCCCGGCGGGCGGCTCCGCCGGCCGGTCGGCGCGGAGCCTGAGAGCCGGCTTCGCCCGTCACCGGCAGCTGTTCTACGACGTCGGCGCGGTCGCGATCGCGGCGCTCGACGTGTGGCTGCGGGTCGTGCCCGACGCGAAGCTCTACCAGTGGGTGCTGTCCCTGGTCGCGGTCGCCGCGGTGGCGTTCCGGCGCAAGTACCCGTTCCTGGTCGTGCTGATCACCGTGCCCGGCTTCCTCACCGGCTGGTCCCAGCTGGCCGCCATGATCGCGCTGGGCACCCTCGCCCGCCGCCGGCTGCTCGCCGCCGAAACCCTGGTGGGCGCCGCGCTGGTGTGGCTGTGCCGGTTCTTCATCTGGCCGGTGGACGAGTTCCTCGCCCAGCAGTGGAAAACCCACATCCACGACGCCATCTACGGGTGCATCGTCGCCGGCATGCCCATCGCCATCGGGCTCCTCGCGCACGCCCGCGAGGAGCTGTCCGCGCGGATCGCCGAACTGGCCGCCAGCCGGGAGCGCGAGCGCCTGCTGCACGCGCACGCCGTGCGGGCCGACGAACGCGCCCGGCTCGCCCGCGAGATGCACGACGTGGTGTCGCACCAGGTCAGCCTGATCGCGATGCAGGCGGGCGCGCTGCGGATGGCGGCGGCCGACCCGAACGCGAAGCGGGTCGCGGGCACCATCCGCACGCTGAGCACCCGCACGTTGGACGAGCTGCGCCAACTGGTCAGCGTGCTGCGGACCACCAACGGCGACGACTCGCCGCAACCCCGGGTGGACGACCTGCCGCAACTGGTCGCGACCGCCGGGTTCCCGGTGTCGCTGGCCGTCGGCGTGGTCGACCTGCCCGCGTCGATCTCCGGCGCCGCCTACCGGACCGTGCAGGAAGCGCTCACCAACGTGCGCAAGCACGCCGACGGCGCGCCCACGTCCGTGCTGGTGGCCGTGGAGGGCGACCGGCTCGAGGTCGAGGTGCGCAACGAGCCGCCCGGCACGCCGCGCGACTGCCACGGCCTGCCCAGCGGCGGCCACGGGCTCGTGGGCCTGCGGGAACGCGCGGGTCTGCTCGGCGGCAAGTTCGAGGCGGGACCCACCGACGACGGCGGGTTCGCCGTCCGCGTCACGTTCCCGCTGCCGCGCTCGCTCGACTAGCCGCGGCACGCCGCGTCGCCACGGCCGTGCAGACGGCCGCCGAGGCGCCCAGCACCCCGCACGCCACGGCCGGCCACAAACCGGGCGCGACGCGCAGCAGCACCGACGGCAGCACCAGCACCGCCACGCCGAGCCCGAACCCCAGCGGCGCGGACGCCACCACCGCCGCCGTGCCCGACTGCCTCCGGCGCAGCGAGCGCAGCAGCGACTCCAGGTAGGCGAAGGTGAACAGCAGCAGCACGCCGCTGCCCACGCCCATGATGCTGATCATGGGGTTCTGCGGCGGCTGCAACGAGTACTCGGTGACACCGGTGTTGGTGGTCACGGCCGCGTCCACCGCGCCGCCGACCACCCACCGCGCCGCGCCGGGCAGCTCGAACGTCGCCCGGCCGTCGGCCACCACACCGGCCGTGCGCGCCACCGAGAACCCGGCCGCCCAGATGTCGAACTCGGCGGAGGTGACCCCGTCCGCGACCGGCACCACGACGGGCTTGCTCAGGTCCACCGCCAGCACCGGCACGTCGGAGGCGGGCAGGCTGAACGGCAGCGCCACCATGACCGCGGCCAGCAGCGCGGCCGCCAACCCGAACCACCGCGCGGGCCTGGGCTCCTGCCCGTCGATCAGGTCGCGCGCGGGCACCAGCGTCTGCTGACCCAGCCGCACCGGCGGCGTCGCCTCGACCATCGTGCCGCGCACCGGGATGTTCAGCGTCTCGCGCGGGATCACCGACCCGGTCGCCGGCCGCGAACTCGCCGCCGCCACCTGCGGCGACAGGTGCACCGGCGTGCCGACGCGCATCAGCCAGTCGGCGCCGAACACCTCGGCCGCGGCGCCCGCCAGGTCGATCGCGAACGTCTCCGCGTTGCGGTAGCGGCGCACCGGCTCCCGCTCCACACCCCGCATCACCACGCGCGCCAGCGGCGCCGGCACGTCGGTCAACGGCCGCGGCTCCTGGTGCACGTGCCGCTGGATCATCGCGAGCGGCCCGCCGCCGCTGTCGAACGGCAACCGCCCGCTGAGCAGCTCGTAGAGCACCGTCGCCGCGCCGTACACGTCGGCCGCCGGGCTCAGCGGGTTGCCCAGCGCCTGCTCGGGCGAGAGGTACGCGGGCGTGCCGAGCACCTGGCCGCCGTGCGTCATCAGCGTCGCGCCCTCGCTGACCACCTGGGAAATGCCGAAGTCCGCGACCTTGAGCACCCCGCCCGCGGTGAACAGCAGGTTCTTCGGCTTCACGTCCAGGTGCAGCACCCCGGCGCCGTGCGCGGCGTGCAGACCGGACAGCATCGCCAACCCCAGCGCGCACGTCTGCGCGGGCGTGAACCCGACCTCGGTGAACCGCGACCAGACCGTGCCGCCGTCCAGCTTCTCCATCACCAGCAGGTGCTCGCCGTTGTTCTGCACGTAGTCGTACACCGGCACGATGTGCGGGTGGTCGAGCCGGGCGAGCAACCGCGCCTCGTGCTCGAACCGCTCGCTCATCCGCCGGTCCTCGGCGAGGATCCCGGGCAACCGCTTGATCGCCACCGGCCGGCCGAGCGGCCGGTGCACCGCCGAGTACACGACGCCCATCCCGCCGTGCCCGATCTGCGCGCCGAGGTCGTACTGCGGGAGCGCGGCGACCACGCTCGGCGACGGCGCCTTCACGCCGCACCACCGGGCGGCAGCGGTCGCGTCAACCGCTGCGTCGCCTCGGGATCGACCGGTGCCGCCGGCGCCGGGTGCGGCGTCAGGTACCCGAGCAGCAACGCGGCCGCCGCGGCGACCACGATGAACGGGATCTCCGCGGCCGGTGACGGCGCCATCACCCCGAGCACCGACAACGAGATCACCGCCACCAACCCGGTCCCGATGCCGGCCGGCAGGAACTGCATCGCCCGCTGCCACCGGTTCGCGGGCAACCGCCGCCGTGCCAACGCGAACAACGCGCCCGCCCACGCCAACGCGGTCAGCAGCAGCACGGCCAACCCGAAGATCCCGTAGACCGACCACACCGACCCGCGCACGTCACCGGTCGTCTCGACACCCGCGATCACGTCCCGCGAGGCGTCCAACACGGCCAACTCGGTGGGCAGCAACCCGGTCGCCTGACTGCCGAGCTGGTCGAGGTCCAGCACGAACCCCCGAGTCACGCTCTCCCCGCCGGGCACGTCGAACGGCAACGTCGTGTCGTAGGAGAAGAACGTGAGGGCGAGCGCGGTACCCGACAACCGCACGGTTTTGACGTGCAGCACCCGGTCCGTTCCGTTGTGGATCGTGAGCGAGATCCGCGCGCTCCCGGAAGGATCGAGCAGCAACTCGTCGCCCGTCACCGGCTTGCCGTCCACAGTGGCGTTGATCGACACCCCGCCCACCGCGGCGACGGCCGGGGAGACCCCGAGCAACATCCCGCAAAGAAGCAGTAAACCGACCCCGCTCATAATGCGTCTCACAGGGACACCTCGAAGTTCAAGGACGCGGACGAGTCCGGGAGTCGGTATGCGATCGGCAGGAACACTAGCTCTACTCGGTGCCGTCGCCTACGGCGTTACCACCCTTGTGACCAGTCCCGCGTCGGCCCAGGTCCCCCCGACCGTCGCCGTGAAGCCCGCGAGCGGCCAGGCGGGCACCCCGATCACGATCTCGTGGTCCGGCTTCCCCACCGTCTGCTCCCGAGGCGTCACCGCCTACTACTTCGACAGCGGCCCGGTCGCCTCGGGCCTGGGCGCACCCAGCGGAGCCATCGGCGCCACCGTCCCCGGCAACGCCACCCTGGGAACCCACACGATCCTGGCGTCCAACTCGACCTGCAAAACCGAAGCCAGAACAACGTTCGTCGTCATCCCGTTCCCCACCACGACCACCACACCCCCACCCCCGACCACCACGACGACCCAACCCCCACCCCCCACCACGACCACCACCGCCCCGACCACGACGACAACGGCCACCACGACGACAACGACGGCCACCACCACCACGACAACGCCCACGACCACCACACCGTCGACCTCGGGCAGCCAACCCCCGACCACCACGTTCCACACCGACGGCGCCCTGACCCTGGACAAGGACAACATCCAGCCGGGCGACCCCTTGACCGCGACGGGAACAGGCTGCCCCCCAGGCTCCTTCGTCCGCCTGACCTCCCAGGACGAAAGCGTGGGCAACACGAAGGCCGACCCCACCGGCCGCTTCAGCGCGAGAGTCGAATTCACCACGATCGACCCGGGCCGCCACCTGATCAAGGCGGACTGCGGCATCGTCCTGGTCGGCACCGTCGACGTGGCCCTGACCAGCTCGACCGGCGGCACAACCTCGACCTTGGTGGTCCTGGTCTTCTTCATCCTGGTGGGCACCACCCTCCTACGCCGCCAACTGACGGCAGTACGAGCAACCCCCTGACCACCACGCGCACAGCACACAGCACACAGCGCGCAGCGCACAGGGATCACCCAGGCGCGTTCTCCCCGTATGGCCTGGGCGCAGCCCAACCACATGTGGCCAGGGGGCGCCGAAAACCCAGGACCGCCACCCGAACTCGAAAGCCGGCGCCCCCTGGTCACATGTGGTTGCCTCCGGCAGGCCATACGGGGAGAACGCGCAACGCCCTACCTCCCCGGAGGCGCTGCCCGTCCGGCGAGGACGCCCTAAACACACCCAACGACACACCCCGCCATGCCGCCCTACAAGACACACCGCGCAGCCCAGCTCAACCCTTCAAGACGCACCCCGCCATGCCGCCCCACAAGACACACCCCGCAGCCCAGCTCAACCCTTCAAGACGCCCCCCACCGCCACAGCTCCACCCCTCAAGACACACCCGCCACCACAGCTCCACCCCTCAACACACCCGCAGCCCAGGCCCCCTCAAGACACACCCCAGGCACCCCAGGCCCCAAGCCACACGGCCCCAAGCCACACCCGCGAACAGCAAACGGCCCCCGAGGAACCCCCGGGGGCCGTCCTTGAAAACCGCCCAAACCTAAGGCAGTTCCCGCTGCCTGCGCAGCTTGGTGAGCGCCTCTTCGAGGATCGCCTCGCCGTCAGCGTCGGAGCGCCGCTCCTTCACGTAGGCCAAGTGCGTCTTGTAGGGCTCATTCCGCGGAGGAGCAGGCGGTGCCTGCTCGTCCCTGCCCGCCGGCAGGCCACAACGCGGACAGTCCCAGTTGTCCGGGATCTCCGCCTCCACCGCGAACGACGGACGCGACTCGTGTCCGTTGGCACACCAGTACGACACCCGACGTCGGGGCGCGGACTCGCCGCGCTCCGATTCGCCCATCGGGCCTGCGCCGACGCGGGTACCGCGAATCGCGTTACCACCAGCCATCGACCCTCACACCCCCACCACGTGGATTCCCTGTGCTACCTGTTCAGAGCTTGAGCATCAGCCCGATGCCGACGATGGAGATGATCCAGACCGCGCCGACGAACAGCGTCAGCCGGTCGAGGTTCTTCTCCACGACACTGGAACCGGACAGGCTCGACTGCATACCGCCGCCGAACAGCGAGGACAGACCGCCACCTCGACCGCGGTGCAGCAGCACCAGCAGGATCAGCAGCAAGCTGGAGACGATCAACAGGATCTGCAGGAAAAGGATCATTTCTTTCCTCGCTGTCAGGCAGGTGACGCCACAGAGTACCCGGTCGACTGCCGACCGTGGACCACCGCGGTGGTAGGGATGTGTCGACAGGTCAGGGTAGTGGTCCGCCCGCGGCGAGCGCGCACAGCTTCGAGAACTCGTCCGCGTCCAGGCTCGCGCCGCCCACCAGGGCGCCGTCGACGTCCTTCTGCGCGATGAGCTCGCCGATGTTGCCGGACTTCACCGAACCGCCGTAGAGCACCCGGACGACCGAGGCGACTTCCTCGCCGTGCAGCTCGGCCAACTTCGCCCGCAGCGCGGCGCACACCTCCTGCGCGTCCGCCGACGAGGCGACCTTGCCGGTGCCGATGGCCCACACGGGCTCGTAGGCCACGACGACCTTGCCGACCTGCTCGGCGGTGAGCCCCTCCAGGCCCGCCACCAGCTGGTTCGTGGTGTGCTCGACGTGGTTTCCGGCTTCGCGGACGTCGAGCTGCTCGCCGAGGCAGAAGATCGGGGTCACGCCGTGCTTCAGCGCCGCCTTGACCTTCGCGTTGACGGTCGCGTCGTCCTCGTGGTGGTACTCGCGGCGCTCGGAGTGGCCCACGGTGACGTAGGAGCAGCCGAGCTTCGCGAGCATCGGGCCCGAGGTGTCACCGGTGTAGGCGCCCGAGTCGTGCGGCGACAGGTCCTGCGCGCCGTACTTGAGCAGCAGCTTGTCGCCGTCGACGAGGGTCTGGATCGACCGGATGTCGACGAACGGCGGCAGCACCGCCACCTCGACCTTCGCGAAGTACTTCTCCGGGAGGGAGAAGGCGATCTTCTGCACCAGGGCGATGGCCTCGAGGTGGTTGAGGTTCATCTTCCAGTTGCCCGCGATGAGCGGGGTGCGCTGGGCCATCACGCCTCCAACACGGATACGCCGGGGAGTTCCTTGCCCTCGAGGTACTCGAGGGAGGCGCCTCCACCGGTGGAGATGTGCGAGAACCCGTCCTCCGGCAGGCCGAGGGCGCGCACGGCCGCGGCCGAGTCACCGCCGCCGACCACCGTGAACGCGTCGCTCGCGACGAGGGCCTGCGCCACGGCGCGGGTGCCGCCGGCGAAGGCGTCGAACTCGAACACGCCCATCGGGCCGTTCCAGAACACGGTCTTCGCGTCGGCCAGCTTGCTCGCGAACAGCTCCTGCGTCGCCGGGCCGATGTCGAGACCCTGCCGGTCGGCGGGGATCGCGTCCGCCGCGACGACCTCGAACTCGGCGTCGGCCGCGAACTTCGTCGCCGCCAGCACGTCGACCGGGAGCACCAGCTCCACGCCGCGCTTCTCCGCCTCCGCGAGGAAGCCCGTGACCTGCTCGAGCTGGTCGGCCTGGAGCAGCGAGCCGCCGACCTCGTGGCCCTGTGCCTTGAGGAAGGTGTAGGCCATGCCGCCGCCGATGAGCAGCCGGTCGACCTTGGTCAGCAGGTTCGCGATGACGCCGAGCTTGTCGGAGACCTTCGCGCCGCCGAGGACGACCACGTAGGGCCGCTTCAGGTCGTCGGTGAGCTTGCGCAGCACCTCGACCTCGGCGAGCACCAGGCCGCCCGCGTAGTGCGGGAGCTTGCGCGCCACGTCGTAGACCGACGCCTGCTTGCGGTGCACGACGCCGAAGCCGTCGGACACGAACGCGTCCGCCTTGGCCGCGAGCTCGTCGGCGAGGGCGGCGCGCTCGGCGTCGTCCTTGCTGGTCTCGCGGGCGTCGAAGCGGATGTTCTCCAGCAGCACCACGGTGCCGTCGCCGGCCGTCTCGGTGCCGAGCTCCACGGTCCGGCCGAGCAGCTCGCCGAGCCGCACGGCCACCGGGGCCAGGGAGAACGCGGGGTCGGGCTCGCCCTTGGGGCGGCCGAGGTGCGCGGCGACGAGGACGCGGGCGCCCGCGTCGACGAGCGCCTTGAGGGTCGGCACCGACGCGCGGACGCGGCCGTCGTCGGTGATCTTGTCGCCGTCGAGGGGAACGTTCAGGTCGGCGCGCACGAGGACGCGCCGACCCGAGACACCCTCGGCGAGCAGGTCGCTAAGAGTCTTCACAGCCTGTCTTTCCCTCTGGGGTCGGAGCACCGGCCGGGGTGGACCCGACCGGTGCCCGGCGACGATGGGTCAGAGCTTCGCGGCGATGAACGGCACGAGGTCCGCGAGGCGGCTCGAGTAGCCCCACTCGTTGTCGTACCAGCCCACGACCTTGACCTGGTTGCCGATGACCTTGGTCAGCGGCGCGTCGTAGATCGAGGACGCCGGGTCGGTCACGATGTCGCTCGACACGATCGGGTCGGTGTTGTAGCGGAGGATGCCCTTCAGCGGGCCCTCGGCGGCGGCCTTGAACGCCGCGTTGACCTCTTCCACGGTGGTGTCGCGGGAGACGGTCGCGGTCAGGTCGGTGACCGAGCCGGTGGGCACGGGCACGCGCAGCGAGTAGCCGTCCAGCTTGCCGTTCAGCTCGGGCAGCACGAGGCCGATGGCCTTCGCGGCACCGGTGCTGGTGGGCACGATGTTGACCGCGGCGGCCCGGGCGCGGCGCAGGTCCTTGTGCGGCGCGTCCTGGAGGTTCTGGTCCTGCGTGTACGCGTGGATCGTGGTCATCAGGCCGCGCTCGATCGTGAACGAGTCGTGCAGCACCTTGGCCAGCGGGGCCAGGCAGTTCGTGGTGCACGAAGCGTTGGAGATGATCGTCTGCGAGCCGTCGTACTCGTGGTCGTTGACGCCGAGCACGATGGTGAGGTCCTCGTTCTTGGCCGGGGCCGAGATGATGACCTTCTTCGCGCCGCCCTCGTCGACGTGCTTGCGCGCCACCTTGGCGTCGGTGAAGAAGCCGGTCGACTCCACCACGATGTCGACGCCGAGGTCCTTCCAGGGCAGGTTGCCCGGGTCGCGCTCGGCGAGCGCCTTGATGGTCTTGCCGTCGACCTGGATGCCGTCGTCGGTCACCTTCACGTCGGCCTTCAGCGGGCCGAGGATGGTGTCGTACTTCAGCAGGTGGGCCATCGTGTCGACGTCACCGAGGTCGTTGAAGGCCACGATCTCGATGTCGTGCCCGCTGGCCTGAACGGCGCGCCAGAAGTTGCGACCGATTCGGCCGAAACCATTGACACCTACGCGAACCGTCACGGTGAGTCTCCTCGATACTCGTCTGGCTGTGCGCCAGGGTGTGGACGGGCTGACATGGTCAGCCGCTTGCCAGCCTAGCCGCCGCGCTGCGGCCCTGGTCACGTGGACCACCAGCATCTCTTTATCGAGCAAGAAAATCCAGTCGTACGGTTCAGTAACTACGACTGTTCGTGTTCGGGGTGGGTGGGGTGGACCAGTGGTGGGTGGTGGTCCAATCCGGTTCCTGGGGTGGTCTTGTGGTTGGCGTGTTGGGGTGGTTGTCGGGGTGCGCGGTGGGGTGGGGTGGTGGGTGCCGTCTTGGGGTGTGTTTCTTGCGTGAAAAGCGAAAAGCGTCCTCGCCGGACGGGCAGCGCCTCCGGGGGTGAAGGGCGTCGTGTTCTCCCCGTATGGCCTGCCGGAGGCAACCACATGCGTCAAGGGGGCCGTTTCGTAGTTTGGCCGGCGGTAGCGCTGAA
>NZ_JBFAEO010000051.1:0-54947 GCF_040642015.1 Actinosynnema sp. NPDC020468 | reverse complement strand
GGCCGGCGCGGGGGGGGGGGCCACACCCCACCCGCCGCGCCGGACGCGTCACGCCTTGAGGCAGCCGATGAGGCTCAGGTTGGAGATCTCGCCGCCGAACGCCTGCACCTCGGTGAACGCCTGGCCGGGGTTGGACGCGTAGGTCACGGCCGCCTTCAGGTGCGACTGCGCGGCGCTCGCGATCGCGGTGCACCCCAGGTTCTCCGACTTGATGCAGCCGCCCGAGAGCGCCGAGAACAGGGCCTTCACCGAGTTCAGCTTCGCGAGCGCGAGCACGTTGTTGTCCGTGGCGATCGCCTGGGACAACGACCGCGTTGCGTCGATCAGATCGACCGCCGTGGTCGTGCAGTCGACGACGGCGACGCTCGGCGCGGCCGGCGGCGCCTCCGTCGCGGTCGCGGCGCCGGCGAACCCGGCGAACGCGATCATCGCGGACGCTCCGGCCACGAGCACGGAGGCGATACGGGTGGGACGCGACATACGAACCTCCACAATGGACTTTCAGGCGCCGGGACGGTGCCGCACCTCACCAAACCCGCGTTCACCCAGGTCGGCAATTCGACTCACCCTTGTGCGCCCAGGAGAACGCGTTGGTGGGTCCACTCGCGACCGACCGTGCGGCGGACCGCGTTGACCTGGGGTGACGTGATCACCCGCTCGGTGCGGGCGCGGGGGGCCGCCCGGCCCGGCGGCGACTGTGCGCGATCCCGCGCGGCCGTTCACCCGCGTTTCGCGCGTCTCCTCGAACAGGTGATCTTTTCCCTCTTTCAGGCTGTGCGCCGTCCTCCACCCGGCCCGCCGGCCCGCTGATCACAAAACTGGGGCGATCGGCGGAGCGAATCGAGACCGGAGGTGCAGGACGTGGACATCGAAGCCGTGGACACCGCGCTGGCGAAGGACGACGTGCCGAAGTTCGGGGTCGTCGTGCGCGGGTACGACCGCAGGCAGGTGGACGAGTACGTGCACGCGCTCGCCGAGCGCGCGCGGCGGGACGCGGCGGCGCTGGAGGCGGCGGAGCGCGACCTCGCGCGACTGCGCGCCCGCGAGCCGGTCGCCGCGCCGGCGCTCGCCACGACCGCGCCCGAACCGGTGGTCGTCACCGCGCCGAGCCACTTCGGCGAGCGGGTGGCCGAGATCGTCGCCTACGCCGAGCAGCAGGCCGAGGCCGTGGTGCGCGAGGCGAAGGACCAGGCCGAGAAGCTGCGCCAGGACGCCGAGCGGCACGCGAGCGTGCTGATGCGCGACGCCAACGCGCAGGCCTCCGACATCCGCCGCGGCGCCGAGCAGGAGGCCGAGCAGGTCGCCGCCGACCTGCGCAGCCGCAAGGTGCAGGCCGAGGCCGAGGCGGTCCGCGTGGAGCGCGCGGCACGGCAGCGCGCGGACGACGTGATCGCCCAGGCGGTCGGCAGGCTCCGGGTCGTGCTCGACGCCCAGTCCGCGATCGTGGACGGCCTGAAGCAGGTCGGCGACCTGGTCGGCGCGGCGAAGTCCACCGCGGACACCGCCCTGCCCGCCGAGCTCACCACCGCCGAGTGGGAGATCCCGCCGAGTCGGACGGCACCGAGGGCGGGCGACCGCAACCACGAGAACGCCGTCGTCAGCTGATCCACCGGCAGAAGAGGACAGATGGACTTCGGTTCGTATCTGAGAGCGCTGCGGCGCAACTGGTTGCTCGTCACCTTGTCGGTCGTGCTCGGGGTGATCGCCTCGGCCGGATACCTGATGGTGGCCGCACCGAGGTACGAGGCGACGACGAAGCTCTTCGTGTCCACCACCGGGTCCGACGACCCGGCCGAGCTGTACCAGGGCGGCACGTTCTCCCAGCAGCGGGTGAAGTCGTACGCCGACCTCGTCACCACCTCGCGGGTGCTCGACCCCGCCGCCGAGGAGGTGGGCGGCGGGGTCACGGCCGACCAGCTCCGCGCGCGGGCGACCGTGACCGCGCCGCTGGACACGGTGCTGATCTCGATCAGCGTCCGGGACACCGACCGGGAGCGGGCCGCGCGGTCCGCGAACGCGCTGGCGGCCAAGCTGGTGGACGCGGTCGGCGCGATCGAGCGCCCGGTGGCGGGCGGTGACTCCCCGGTGCGGGTGAGCGTGGTGCAGGAGGCGTCGGTGCCCGCCGCGCCGGTCGCGCCGTCCCGGCCGCTGTCGCTGCTCGGCGGGTTCGCCTTCGGCCTGCTCGCGGGCGTCGTGCTGGCGCTGGTGCGCACGTCGCTGGACACCACCGTGCACGACGAGTCGGACCTGCGCGCCGCCACCGGGGCGGTGCTGCTCGGCGAGGTGCCGCGGGACCGGTCGGCGAACCGGGTGCCCGCGCTGGTGGGCAACGAGGAGGGGCCGCGCGCCGAGGCGTTCCGCCAGCTGCGCACCAGCCTCCAGTTCGTGGACGCCGCGCACGGGGTCAAGTCGGTCGTGATCACCTCCGCGGTGTCGGCCGAGGGCAAGAGCACGACGGCGACCAACCTGGCGCTGTCGCTGGTGCACGAGGGCCGCAAGGTCGCGCTGGTCGACGCCGACCTGCGCTGCCCGCGCCTCGCGCACTACCTGGGTCTGGTCGACTCGGTGGGCCTCACCACGGTGCTGCTGGGCCGGGTCAAGCTCGGCGAGGCGATGCAGCGCTGGGGCGGCACCGGGTTGCGCGTGCTGACCGCGGGCGACGTGCCGCCGAACCCGAGCGAGCTGCTGAACTCCGAGTCGATGCGCGCGGTGCTGCGCGAGCTGGAACGCGATTTCGACATCGTGATCGTGGACGCGCCGCCGGTGCTGCCGGTGACCGACGCGGTGGTGCTCGGCAAGCACGTGACGGGCACCGTGGTGGTTGTCAAGGAGCGCAGCACCAAGCGCTCCGAGGTCCAGCGCACGCTCCGGCAGCTGGAATCGGTCGGCAACTCGGTGCTCGGCATGGTCCTGAACCAAACCCGCGCCGTGCACCGCGACGCCCAGGGCTACTACCGGTACTGGTCGCGCCACCAGGTGGTCGAGGAGGCACCGGACTCGACGGGCCTGTTCAAGTGGGGTCGGCGCCGGGTGGCGGCGACCAACGACTGACGGCCCGGGTGGGCGGGACCCGACGAGGGGTCCCGCCCATCCGCCTGTCGGTGGCCGGGTAACCGCTGCGGGCAGCGTCCGCGCGGGCGACGGAGCCGGAGCGGTGCCCGGCCGGAACCGCCGGGGTGCGGGCGGAGCGGGATCGGCGCGTGCCGAGCCCGGCGCGACCGCCGGTGCGGCGCGTGCCGGACCGCGGTCAGTACGCGCCGTCGCCGTCCAGGACGGCCCGGGCGGTGCGGAACAGGATGGTCGCGTCGAGCAGCAGGGACCAGTTCTCCACGTAGTAGAAGTCCAGCCGCAGGCCTTCCTCCCAGCTGAGGTTGGACCGGCCGCCGACCTGCCACAGGCCCGTCATGCCCGGTTTCACCAGCAGCCGCCGGTGCAGCAGCCGGGTGTAGCCCAGCACCTCGTCGGCCAGCGGCGGTCGGGGGCCGACCAGGCTCATGTCGCCCACCAGCACGTTCCACAGCTGCGGCAGCTCGTCCAGCGACCATCGGCGCAGGAACCGGCCCACCGTCGTCACGCGCGGGTCGTCGAACAGCTTGAACAGCAACCCGTCCGCGTCGTTGCGGTGCGCCAGCACGTCCCGCAGCCGGTCCGCGCCCGCGATCATGGACCGGAACTTGACCATCGCGAACGGCCGGCCCGCCCGGCCGATGCGCTGCTGCCGGTACAGCGCCGGGCCGCCGTCGCGCCGCACGGCCACCGCGATCACCGCGAGCAGCGGCGAGAACAGCGTCAGCAGCACCGCCGACGCCAGCACGTCCACCAGCCGCTTGGTCACCCGGGCGGGGCCGCTGAACCGGGGTTCGGCCACGGAGAGCATCGGAAGCCCGGCCACCGTCGTGCTGCGCAACCTGCTCATGGTGACCGCGCTGATCGGCGGCACGACCGCCAGGTGCACCCCGGTGCCCTCCAGCTCCCAGCGCAGCCGGCGCGCGGTCTCGAAGTCGAGCGTCGGGCACGCGGTCACCAGCACCGCGTCGGCCTGCCGGCGCCGCACCACGTCGATGATCTCGGCCACCACGTCCTGGCCCTGGCGCGGCTCCCGGTCCAGCGCGAGCCTGCCGACCACCACGTACACCGGGTCCGGACTGCGCTCGATCTCCTCGCACAGCACGGTCGCGTGGTCCTCCTCGCCGACCACCACGGTCCGCGCCCGCTGCGCGCCCAGCACCCGCTCGGTGCGCAGCCAGTGGCACCACAGGGTCCGCGACGCGAGCAGCGCCAGGCACCCCACGGGCAGCCCGACGAGCAGGTACGGCCGCGCCCACTCCACCCGCAGCAGGCTGACCACGACCACCGCCACCACGCACACCTGCGCGGAGGCGTTGAGCACGCGGCCCACCTCGACCCGGCTGGGCAGCGGGCCGACGCGGCCGAGTTCCAGCCTGGCGAGCACCAGCCACCAGCACGCGAACACCGCCGCGGTGACCGGGTACGGCGGTCCGCCGCCCGTCAGGTGCACCAGCGCGAGCGCCCACGCCAGCACCACGAGGTCGGTCAGCAGGATCAGCCAGCGGTGGGGGACGCGCCGGGGGTACGGGGTCGACACGGGCAGCCTCCTGGTCGTGCGTGCCCACAGCGTTCCCACTCGGTCCACAGTGGCGCGAGTCCTCGGCGCGATCTCGTCCTTTCGTGTGACGGCAAAGCCTTTCGGCGGTGGCGCTGCCACGATGGGTGGATGACGGTGTTGCGAGCCTCCATCCGCGCCGCGGTCGTCCTCGCCGCGGTCGTCGTGCTCGTGTCCTCTTGGTACGCCTGGGATCTGGCCCGGTCCGCGGATCTCGGCATCCGCCGGATCCCCGGCGCGGTGCGGGCGCCGTCGGTGCTCGCACCGGGCAGCGGCTCGACGTTCCTGGTGATCGGCTCGGACGTGCGGCTCGGCGCGGACGAGGGCGGCGGCGTCGAGGGCGAGCGGTCCGACGCGCTGATGCTGGTCCGCGTCACGCCCGGCGACGGCGCGGTGAACGTGCTGTCCATCCCGCGCGACGCGTGGGTCGAGGTGCCCGGGCACGGCGAGGCGAAGATCAACGCGGCGCTGGCCTGGGGCGGCGTGCCGCTGGCCGTGCGCACCGTCGAGGCGGTGGCCGGCATCGCGGTCGACCACGTGGTGGAGATCGGGTTCGGCGCGCTGCGCGACCTGACCACGCTGCTCGGCGGCGTGCGGGTGGTGCTGCCCGAGGAGTCGACGGATCCGTTGACCCGCACCACGTTCGACGCCGGCGAGAACGTGCTGGAGGGCGACCGGGCGCTGACGTTCGTCCGCCAGCGCTACGGCCTGCCGCGCGGCGACCTGGACCGGATCGCGCGGCAGCACCAGCTGCTGACCGCGCTGCTCGCCCGGATCGGCGAGGTCGACCCGCTGCGGCACCCCGTGCTGCTGGACCGGCTGACCGAGGCGGCGGCCTCCGGCGTGGCGATCGACGAGGCGCTGACCGTGCCGGAGCTGATCACCCTGGCCGACCGGCTCAGCGCACTGCGGCCAGGGTTGATCAGGTACGCCACCGCGGCCGTCGGGTCAGTCGGTGGCAGTCCGGACGGGCAGTCCGTCGTCCACCTCGACGGCCAGGCGTTCGCCGTCCAGTGCGCCGCGTTGGCCGGGGACCGCCCGGTCCCCGAGGGCTGAGGACCGCTCCTCGGGCCGGGTGTGGTTGTACCGGGCCAGCAGCACCCCGACGACCAGCAGCGCCAACCCGACCGCGGCCCACAGCGCGAGCGGGAGGCCGACCGCGTCCGCGGTCACCGCACACCACCGGCCAGCGGCGCCCGGTCCAGCAGGGTCGACGCGATGTCGTCCACCCGCTCGGCGATCATCGCCACCACGTCGGTGCGCCGGCGCTCGGGCATCAGCCGCGGGTCCGGCACGTCGTCGTCGTGCACCGCGCCGCCGCGCAGGTCCGTCGCGGTGTGCACGAGGGCGAGCAGCCGGTCGGCGAACGCGACCGGCAGCGGCGGCGGCGTCATCGACCAGCGGGCCAGCTCGCCCAGCGTCACGGTCCGGGCCAGCGCGCGGGGCACGAGCCGCAGCACCTCGCTGCGCTGCGCGGCGGTCAGCGTGATCACCACGTCGCTGGTCTGCACCAGGTCCGCGGTGAGCCGGCGCGGTGGTCTCATCCCGGCCACCACGCAGCCGAGGTCCCGCAGCCTGGTCCGCACGCACGGCGGTACCGGCTCGCCGGAGGCCGCCCTGGTGCCCGCGCTGCCGATGTCGACCGGCGCGCCCGCGAGCCGCAGCCGCAACAACTCCTCGGTCACCCTCGACCGGTAGACGTTCGCCGTGCAGACCACCAGCACCCGCACCGCCCTCACCGCGCACCTCCCAGGTCGTGCAGCCAACGGTCGTAGGCGGCCAGCGCGCGCTCCTGGCCCAGCTCCTCGTGCGCGTACCGCAACCCGGCGCGGGCGAGCTCCGCCGCGCGCACCGGGTCGCCGCCCAGGTCGACCACGGCCCGCAGCAGCGCCAGCGGGTCCCCGGGTTCGACCAGGCAGCCGCCCCGGGAGGCGGCCAGCTCGGCGGCGGTGGACGAGTCGCGGTGCGCGGCGGCGACCACCGGCCTGCCCGCGCAGAAGTACGAGGTCAGCTTGCTGGGCAGGGACATGCCCAGCATGCCCGGCCGCTCGTTGACCACCAGCACGTCCGCCGCGCCCAGCGCCGTGGGCAGCAGCTCGCGGGTCACCGGCCCCACCACCGACACGTGCGTGAGCCCCGCCGCCCGCCGCGCCACCTCGGGTCGGGTCGCGCCGTCGCCCATCAGCACGAAGTGCACCGGCTCGTGCCGGTGCTGGGCGATCCTGGCCGCCTCGACCACGTTCACCAGGTCCTGCTTCACGCCCATGTTCCCGGCGTGCAGCGCGACGATGCCCCCGGTCGGCCACCCCAGCTCGACCCGCGCGTCCCGCTGGTCGACCGACGGCGACCCGCCGACGTGCACCCAGTTGCGGATCACCGTCGTCCGCTCCGGCGGTATCCCGTAGACCTCCGCCAGGTGGTCGCGGAACGACTCGTGGATCACCGCGACGCCGTCCGCGCGCGCCAGCAGCGCCCGTTCCGCCGCGGCGACCCGACCGCCGCCGACCGCGCCCGCCTCGCTGGTGCTGCGCCCGTACAGGTCGTGCACCACGACGCCCAGCGGCACCTTCGCGCGGCTCGCCCACAGCCGGGCGGCGCCCAGCGACAGCAGCGACGGGCTGACCCCGACCACCACGTCCGGCCGCGCGTCGTCCAGGAACGCCCGCACGGCGGCGTGCACGGCGAACGACGCCTCGTGCACCACCCGGCCGACGCCGGTCGACCGCCGCGGCACGTGGTGCCACAGCCGGGTGACGTCGACGCCCTCCTCCCGCTCGGTGTGCGCGAGACCCCGGCGGAACCGGCGGTAGGACTCGGGCAGCCGCCAGCGCGGGTAGTAGGGGAACCCGGTGAGCAGCCGCACCCGGTGCCCGCGCGCGGCGAGGCCGCGGGCCAGTCCGGTGGAGTAGGGCGCCACGCCGTGCTCGTCCGGCGCGTAGTTCAGGCTCACGATCGCGACCGACGTCACCGGCGTGCCACCTCCCGGTGCTCGGCGAACCACCGGTAGGTCTCGGCGACACCGCGCTCGAGCGGGATCCGCGCCCGCCAGCCGAGGTCGTGCAGCAGGCCGACGTCGAGCACCTTGCGCGGCGCGCCGTCGGGCATGGTCGGGTCGAACGCGAGGTCGCCGCGGAACCCGGCCACGGCGGCGACCAGCTCGGCCAGCTCGCGGATCGTGGTCTCCACGCCGGTGCCGACGTTGATCGCCTCCGGCGCGTCGTAGTGCCGCAGCAGGTGGACGCACGCCTCGCCCAGGTCGTCGGCGTGCAGGAACTCCCGGCGCGGGGTGCCGGTGCCCCACAGCGCGACGGTGTCCGCGCCCCCGGCCACCGCCTCGTGGAACCGGCGCACCAGCGCGGGGAGCACGTGCGAGTCGCGGGCGTGGAAGTTGTCGCCCGGACCGTAGAGGTTGGTGGGCATGGCGGAGATCCAGGCCCGGCCGTCCTGCCTGCGCACCGCCTGGACCTGGAGCACGCCCGCGATCTTGGCGATCGCGTAGCCGTCGTTGGTCGGCTCGAGCGGGCCGGACAGCAGCGCGGACTCGCGCATCGGCTGCGCCGCGTCCCTCGGGTAGGCGCACGAGCTGCCCAGGAACAGCAGCCGGCGCACGCCGACCTCGCGCGCCGCGTCCATCACGTTCAGCTGCATGCGGAGGTTGTCGGACAGGAAGTCGGCCGGCGCCGCGTCGTTCGCCGCGATGCCGCCGACCCTGGCGGCGGCGAGCACGATCGCGTCCGGGCGGGTCCGGTGCAGGAAGGTCGTGACGGCGGAGCGGTCGAGAAGATCTAGTTCGCTCGATCGAGGTTCGATCAATCGTGTGAAGCTGTGACGACGTAGCGCGCGGCTGATCGCGGATCCGGCCAGGCCACCCGCGCCGGCCACGAATACCACGTCCTCAATGGACAGTCTTTCGGCCACAAATCCCTCCCGTTCGGGTGATTCCGCGTCACCCGGTGACGAAGTGCTCGCTCGCGAGACGGGTCCTATCGTTGCCTCCGAACGGCTGGAGCGCTAGCCGGCGGTAACCGTCCGATGTGGAGGCACGCGTTGTCGAAACGAGCGTTGATCACCGGGGTCACCGGCCAGGACGGGAGCTACCTCGCCGAACTGCTCATCGACAGGGGTTACCAGGTGCACGGCGTGATCCGGCGCGCGAGCACGTTCAACACCAGCCGCGTCGACCACCTCTACCGGGACCCGCACGACGGCGACCCGAGCCTGGTGCTGCACCACGGCGAGATCACCGACGGCAGCAGGCTGACCAGCCTGCTCGCCCAGATCCGACCCGACGAGGTCTACCACCTGGCCGCGCAGAGCCACGTGCGCGTGAGCTTCGACGAGCCGGTGTACACCTCGGACGTCACGGGCCTGGGCACCGTGCGGCTGCTGGAGGCGATCCGCGGCGCGGGCGTCGACTGCCGCTTCTACCAGGCGTCCAGCTCCGAGATGTTCGGCGCCGCGCCGCCGCCGCAGAGCGAGACCACGCCGTTCCACCCGCGCTCGCCCTACGCCGCGGCCAAGGCCTACGGCTACTGGATCACCCGCAACTACCGCGAGTCCTACGGCCTGTACGCGGTCAACGGCATCCTGTTCAACCACGAGTCGCCGCGCCGGGGCTCGACGTTCGTCACCCGCAAGATCGCGATCGCGGCGGTCCGGATCAAGCTCGGCCTCCAGGACTCGGTGCACCTGGGCAACCTGGACGCGGTGCGGGACTGGGGCTACGCGCCGGAGTACGTCGAGGCGATGTGGCGGATGCTCCAGCAGGACGAGCCCGACGACTACGTGGTCGCCACCGGCACCGCGCTGTCGGTGCGCCGGTTCGCCGAGTACGCCTTCGAGCGGGTCGGCCTCGACTGGCGCGAGCACGTCCGGTTCGACCCGCGCTACGTGCGGCCGACCGAGGTGGACGCGCTGGTCGGCGACGCGACCAAGGCCCGCGAGAAGCTCGGCTGGACGGCTCGGGTGCACGGCCGCGAGCTGGCGAACATCATGGTCGACGCCGAGCTGTCCGCGCTGCGCGGCGGTCTGGTGGAGCAGCGGCGGCCGAGCGAGCCGGTGACCGCGGGCGTGACCGAGTGGTGAAGGTCCTGCACTTCGTCGCGAGCGTCGGCGACTCCTACGGCGGCGTGTCCACGGCCGTCGCCGGGCTCGGCGCGGTCGAGCGCCACCTGGGCCACACGCCCGCGCTGGTCACCGTGGACCGGCCCGAGCAGGGCACCGACACGCTGCGCGCGGCCGTGCGGTCGTTCGACGTGCACCTGCTCGCGCCGCACCCGGTCGGCGGCCGGTTCCACTTCGGCCGCGAGCTGATCCCCACCGCGCGCGACCTCGTGGCCCGGCACGACGTCGTGGTGGTGCACGGCGTGTTCGACGCGGTCGCGCAGGCGGGCTGGCTCGCGGCGCGCGCGGCGGGCAAGCCGTACCTGGTGTGGCCGCACGGCAGCCTGGACGACTACGACCTGCGCAAGCACCGGCTGGCCAAGTTCGCCCTCGCCCCGCTGTGGCGGACCATGCTGGCCGGCGCGAGCGGCGTCGTCTGCACGACCAGGCGGGAGGCCGAGCGGGTCCGCCGGTTCGGCGCGAGCACCCGGACCGCGGTCGTGCCGCTGACCACCAGCCTGCCGCCGGTGATCCCGCGACCGCGCGTCACGGCCGAAGGCCGCACGGTGCTGTTCCTCGGCCGGGTCGACCACAAGAAGGGCCTGCCGCTGCTGCTGGAGGCGTTCGACCGGGCCGCCCGGCCGGGCGACGAACTGGTGATCGCGGGCGGCGGCGACGCCGAGCTGGAGTCGTTGCTGCGCCGCCGGGCCGGCTTGATCGTCGGCGACCGCACGGTGTACTTCGCCGGGTGGGCCGACGAGGCGGCCCGGCGCGACCTGCTCGCCTCGGCGGACGTGTTCGCGCTGCTCAGCGACAACGAGAACTTCGGCCTGGCGGTCGCCGAGGCGTTGGAGTCCGGGTTGCCGGTGCTGCTGAGCGACCAGGTGTACCTGGGCGACGAGCTGGCCGAGCGCGGCGCGGCCGTGGTGTGCGAGCGCACGCCCGAGTCGGCCGCCGCCGCGTTGCGCCGGCTGCTCGACGACCCCGCGCTGCGCGCCCGGTGCGCGGAGCGGGGCAAAGCCTACGCGCGGGAGGCGTTCGCGGTCGGCGCGGTCGCCGGCGCGTACCGGACCGCACTGGACGGCTGCCGTTGCTGAGCCTGCTCATGCCGTGCCTGAATCCGGGCCGGTACCTGGGGGAGTGCCTGGACAGCGCGCTGCCACAACTGTCCGAAGTGGACGAACTGGTGGTGCAGGACGGCGGCTCGACCGACGGCAGCCTGGAGGTGCTGGCCGCGCTCGCCGCCCGGGACCGCCGGGTCCGGCTGGTCAGCGCCCGCGACTCCGGCCAGTCCGACGCGCTCAACCGGGCGCTGCGCCGGGCGCGCGGCGACCTCGTCGGGTTCCTCAACGCCGACGACCTGCTGCTGCCCGGCGCGCTCGACGCGGTGCGCGCGGCGGTCGGGACCCGGGTGCCGGAGGTGGTGGTCGGCGGCTGGCGGTTCGTGCAGGCCGACGGCACGCCGATCCGCGAGTTCCCGGCCCGCGAGCTGCGCACGAACCCGTTGCTGCTGCTGGGGTGCTACGCGTTCACCGGCGGCCTGTACGTGCGCCGCGACCTGCTCGCCGACGGCTTCGGCACGGCGCTGCACTACGTCATGGACTTCGACCTGATGCTCCGGCTGGCCGAGCGGGTCACGGACCAGGTCCTCGTGCACCACCCGGTGGCGGCGCTGCGCTACCACCGGGACAGCAAGTCCGGCGCGCTCGGGCGCAGGTTCTGGTTCGAGGGCACCGCGGTGCGCCGGGCGAGGGCACGCGGTCCGGTGCAGGTCGGCGTCGCCCTGGCGGGCGCCGCGCTGCACAGCGTGACGGTGGCGACCGCGTGGTTGCGCGCGAGTCCCGGGTACCGCGAACTGAGGAGGCTGGTGACCCGATGACCGGGGTCCTGCGCATGCTCGTCTGGCTGCTTCCGCCCTCGCGGGCGAAGAACGCGCTGCTGCGGGCGTTGGGCCACCGCGTGCACCCGACCGCGCGGGTGGGGATCAACCTGCTGCTCGGCGTGGGCGCGGTCGAGGTCGGCGCGGCGTCGTTCGTGGGGCACGGCAACGTGTTCCGCGGCCTGCGGTCGATCCGGATCGGTCGTGAGGTGATCGTCGGCCAGTTCAACTGGATCACCGTCGCGCCGTCGCTGACCTCGGTGGCGCAGGCGCGGATGGAGCTGGGCGACCACACCGTGCTGACCAACCGGCACTACGTGGACTGCTCGGGCGGGTTGCTGTGCGACCCGTACTCGACCATCGGCGGCGTGCGGTCGGTCGTGCTGTCGCACAGCGTGGACCTGGGCTCGGGCAAGCAGACCCTCGCGCCGGTGGTGATGAAGCGGCACGCGTTCGTGGCGACGTGCTGCACCGTGCTGCCGGGCGTGGTGCTCAACGAGCGCGCGGTGCTCGCGGCGGGCGCGGTGACCGTGCCGGGCGCGACCTACGACGCCGAGACGCTCTACGGCGGCGTGCCGGCCAAGCCGATCGGCGCGATCGACGGCGGCTACTTCCACCGCACCCGCACGTGGATCGGTCTGTGACCGCGCTCGACCGGACCCGCTCGGACCCGCTCCTGCTCGCCGCCGCGCCGCTGGCCGTCGGTGTCGGGCTGTGGCTGTTCCTGCGGGTGGGCGGTCGGATGTCGGCGACCGAGCTGGTGGCGCTGGCGCTCGCGCCGCCCGCCGTGCTGGTGCTCGCCCGGCTGCCGCGCGGCAGGTCCCTGCTGTTGTTGGCCCTGTTGTGGTTGCTGGGCTTGACGTTCGCGACGCTGGCCAACGGCGGCGAGCCGATGCTGGTGGCGCGCAACGTGGCCAACGTGGTGGTGCTGGTGGCGACGGTGGCGCTGCTGGTGGCCGTGCTGCGGGTGCCCGCCGTGCGCGAGGGGTGGTCGCGGGACGTGCTGATCGCCGGGTTCGGCGTCGGCGAGCTGGTCGGACTGGTGCTCACCCCGCCCGAGGCGACCGAGCTGGGGCTGTGGAAGTTCGGCGCGGGCCAGGCGCTCACCGTGTGCGTCTTCGTCGCCGCGCAACACCTCCGGGTCGACCGGACCCGGCTGGTGCTGCCGCTGATCGCGCTCGGGTTGTGCGGCCTGCACCTGGCGCTGGGCGCGCGGAGCCTCGCGCTGCTGACGCTCGTGCTCGCGGTGGCGGGCGCGGTGGTGCCGACGACGCCGAGGCCCGGTTCCGGGCGGCGGCTGCTGCTGGTGGTCGTGCTGGGGTTCACCGCGATCGCCGCGTACGCGTTGCAGCGGGCCTACTCCTCGCTCGCGGTGCGCGGGCTGCTCGGCCTGACCGAGCAGATGAAGATCGGGTTCCAGGACGGCGACTTCGGCGTGCTCGTGGGCGGGCGCAAGGACTTCGTTTTCCTGGTGTCCGCGGTGTGGCGCAACCCGATCACCGGGTGGGGACCGGGCGCGGTCGTGCCGTCGGACGTGAAGTCGGCGGCGGTGATGTGGTTGCAGGGCCACGGATACCCGGTGCGCGGCTACGACTGGATCACCTTCGTCATGCCGGACTCGCTGTACCTGCACTCGACGTTGCTCGGCGCGTGGGTGACGGCGGGCGTGCTCGCGGTGCCGTTCGTGCTGCTGTGCGTGGGAATCTGCGCCAAGGGCCTGGTGTCCGCGCTGCGCCGGCGGTCGTTCGCCGAGGCCTACGTGGTGCTGGCCGCGTTGTGGCACCTGTTCTTCTCGCCGCTGGGCGACAGCTCGCGCGGGCACATCGCGTTCGCCGTGGCACTGGGTCTGGTCGCGCTAGCGGCGGGCCAGCCGAAGCACCGCGCACACGGCCGCCGAAGCCGCGCAATAGCCGATCGCGCCACCGGTCGCCGCTGAGAGACCGGCCGTCGGCGCCACGAGCGCGCCGACGGCCGTCGCGGCCAACCCGGAGAACACGCCGACCGGCAGCACCCGGCTGACGAACACCTCGCGGCCCGCCGCCTGGAGCGCGGTGGCCTGGAGGTGCGCGACCGCCACGAACGCGAAGGCCAGGCAGTACACTCGGACCGGCGCCACCGCCGCCAGGTACTCCGGCCCGAGCACCATCGGCACCAGTTCCGGCGCGGCGAACCACAGCAGCGCCAGCAGCACCCCGCTCAGCACCAGCACGACCCGGACCAGCCTGGTCGACTCGCCGCGCCGGTGCCGCGAGCCCAGCACCACCGTCGCCGCCGCGCCGATCAGCACCAGCAGCGGACCGAGCAGCCGCGACCCGGCCGCGAAGTACCCGGCCTGCTCCGCGCCCGCGACCGCGCCGACCACCACCGTGTCCAGCATGGCGAGGTTGCCCGCGATCGACGCGCCCGCGAAGTGCCTGCCGAACGCCAACCCCGGCCGCAACCGCGCCCAGCCCGGCCCGGCCAGCTCGCGCACCGCCGCGGTCAGCGGCACGACACCGGTCGCCAGCACGCCGACCACCATGGCCACCGGCACGAGCACCAGCACCGGCACGTGGGCCAGCGCCAGCAGCCACCCGACCGCCAGCGCCACCAACCGCTCGCCGAACACCATCGCCGCGCTCACCGCGAACCGCCCGGACGCCTGCCACCGCGACTGCACCACCAGCGCCGCCACCCGCAACCCGGTGTAACACCAGCCCGCGAGCACCAGCCACCCCGCGCCCGGCACCGCGAACGCGATCACGCAGCTGACCACCGCGAGCCCGCCGAGCGCCGCGGACTTGGCGCCGTAGAGCGACCTCAGCACGTCGTCGTCACCGCCGTCGCGCACCAACCGCGTGGACACCCCGAAATCCAGCGCCACCACCGCGCCGGTGACGGCCGCGTACCAGATCGCGACCAGCCCGAACGAGTGCGGCTCCCCGACCCGGGCCGCGATCACCAGCAGCAGCGCGGACGCGATCTGCGCCCCGGCCTGCCCGGTCGCGAGCACCGCGGCGGACCCGAGCAGCGACCCCCGCACCCGAACCCGCTCGCCGACGGGCGTGTCCGACGGCAACTCGGTGCGCGGCAACGGCAACGGACCCAGCCGGCGGGCCGGACCCAGTGCCGGCGCCTCCTCCTGCCCGGTGGGGGAGTCCACGTCGCCCCGCGAGCGGTGCCGGGAACCCCGCGCGGGCGGGGCGTCGTCCTCGCGCCTGGCCCGCGGCACCGGATCCGGTTCGCCGGTGGCTTCCCCGTGGTCCGGACGTCGGGTGCCGCGGCGCGGCCGGTCGGTTCCGCCGGTGCGCGCGCTGTTCGGTCGGTCCACCGGTCCAGTATGGAGAGACCGTCGGCCCGCGAGCCGCCGCGCGCGCCACGCGTTCGGGTGCAATCGGTGCGCGGCAGCCTGAACCCGGGCGCCGCCGGTCCAGTATGGACACCGTCCTTGAGCCGACACGAGGAGTCACCCTTGTCCGTGGACCTAGCCAGGCACGTCCCGCCCGCCGTGCGCGCCAGGATCCGCAAAGCGGCGACCAGGGCGGGCATCGCGATCACCCGCAACCCGTTCCCGCACCGGCTGGTCCGGCTCACCGGGCTGCTCGGCGTGACGACGGTGCTGGACGTCGGCGCGAACTCCGGCCAGTACGCCGCCCTGCTCCGCGAGTCCGGGTACACCGGCGCGCTGGTCTCGTGCGAACCGCTGGCCGCGCCGTTCGCCGACCTGCGCCAGGCCTGCGCCCGGGACCGGCTGTGGTCGGCGCACCGGGTGGCGCTCGGCGAGCGCGAGGGCGAGGTGCGGATCAACGTGGCGGCGAACCAGGGCGCGTCCTCGTCGGTGCTCGACATGCTGCCCGCGCACGCGGGCGCCGCGCCCGAGGCCCGGTTCACCGGCGTCGAGACGGCGCGGATGACGACGGTGGACAAGCTGGTCGGGGAACTGCGGCTGCCGGCCGAGCGCACGCTGCTCAAGGTCGACGTGCAGGGGTACGAGGCGCACGTGCTGGCCGGCGCGCAGCGGTCGCTGAAGTCGCTGGCCGCCGTGCAGCTGGAGCTGTCGCTGGTCGAGCTGTACCAGGGGCAGCTGTTGATGGACGAGCTGGTGGACGCCCTGGCGGGTCACGACTTCGCGCTGTGGGGCCTGGAACCGGGGTTCAGCGATCCGCGCACCGGCCGGATGCTCCAGTGCGACGGCGTGTTCGTCCGGAACGGACTCGTGTCGTGACGGTGCCGCGCAGCGCGATCCCGCGTCCCCGCTTGGAAGTCGAGCGCACCGACCTCGGCGTGTGGTGCCGGGTGCACGCCGTCCGCGGGTTGGCCGCCGCGCACGCCGCGGTGACCGGTGGCGTGCTGAACCACTCCGTGCTGCGGCTGCTGGACCGGGCGCTGCCGCGCACCGGGGTGCCGGCGGTCAAGGCGTCCGTGTCGCCCGGTGTGTCGCTGCGGCTCGACGGCGGCGGCGCGCTGGCCAGGATGGCCGTGGTCAGCGCCGGGTACGAGCACGCCGAGGGCGAGGTCCTGGCCGGCGCGACGAAGGCGGGCGGCGTGTTCGTCGACGTCGGCGCGAACATCGGCTGGTTCTCCCTGCTGGTGGCCGCGCACCGGCCGTTCAGCGAGGTGTGGGCGTTCGAGCCGATCCCGGACACCGCGCGCCGGCTGCGCAACGCGATCGGCGCGGCCGGGTTGTCCAACGTCGTGGTGCACCAGCTGGGTTTGGGCGACCACGCCGCCGACGTGCCGTTCCAGGTCACCCGGGACAACGCGTTCACCCACCGCGCCGAGAGCGGCGTGCCGCTGCCCGTGCGCACGCTGGACAGCCTGTGGGAACGCGCCGGCCGGCCGCGGGTGGACTGCGTGAAGGTCGACGTCGAGGGCGACGAGCCGGCGGTGCTGCGCGGCGCGTCCGGGCTGCTGGCCGAGTGGCGGCCGCTGCTGCTGGTGGAAACGCCGACCGAGGCGTCCCGCGCGGCCGTGCTGGCGACCGTCCGCGAGCACGGCTACCAGGAGCGCGTGTGCCCGGGGTTGTTGCCGTACAACACGGTGCTCACGGTATGAGCCGAGCGGGGTTGCCGACGGCGGTCGCGCCGGCCGGCACGTCGTGCAGCACCACCGCGCCCGCGCCGATCCGCGCGCCGTCGCCGATGCGCACCCCGCCGAGCACGGTCGCGCCCGCGCCCAGGAACACGTCGTCGCCGACCACCGGGTACGCGGGCTCGCCGCGCCCGAGCCGTTCGCCCAACGTCACCCGCTGGCAGATGAAAGCGCCGCGCCCCACCACGGCGCCGCACCCGATCACCACGCCGTTCGGGTGCTCCAGCCGCACGCCGGGCCCGAGCACGCACCCCGGCGAGAGGTCCGCGCCGGTGAGGAAGTGGTTGACCGACCGCAGCAGGTGCGAGACGTGCCGGGCGCGCCGGTCGGTGCGCTGTTGCAGGCGGGCGATCCGCAGCGCGAGCAGGCCCGGTCGGGTGGCCAGCAACCAGAGTTCCCGGAGCGGGCCCGGCGCGGTGACGCCGTGCGCGGCGAGGTCGGCGGCCCAGGCGTCGTCCGGTCGGCGGAGCAGGAGGAACACGTGACATCCCGGTTCTCGTCGGTCTACTCCGCAGGGTATGACTACCTCCCCGGCTCGCCCCACCTGAAACACGCGGTCTTGCGCGAACGGGTGAAGGCGGCGTTGCAGGACGTGGTCGGCGAGGTGCTCGACGCGTCGGGGCGCTGCGCGGTGCTGGAGGTCGGCGCCGGGCACGGCCCGTTCACCGACCACCTGGTGGCGCTGGGCGCGCGGGTCGAGGTGACGGAGATGAGCCGGGCCAGCGCGGACGTGCTGGCGAGCCGGTACCGGCACAACCCGGCGGTGACGGTGGTGCACGACGAGAGCGGGCGGGCGGGGCTCGCCGGACCACCCGTCGACGTGGTGGTGTGCGTGTCCGTGCTGCACCACATCCCGGACTACCTCGGTGCGGTGCGGGGGTTTCTGGCTCGGGTTCGGCCGGGCGGCGCGTTCGTGTCGTTCCAAGACCCGCTGTTCTACCCCCGGCAGAGCAGGGCCGCGCGGCTCGCCGACCGCGGCTCGTACCTGGCGTGGCGGGTGGGGCAGGGCGAGCTGGCGCGCGGGCTGCGGACGGTCGGGCGCCGGCTCGCCGGGCGGTACGAGGACGACAACCCGTCGGACACCGTGGAGTACCACGTGGTGCGCCAGGGGGTGGACGAGCACGCGCTGCTCTCCGTGGCGCGCGCCCGGTTCGCCCGCGCCGAGGTGCTGCCGTACTGGTCGACGCAGAGCTCCGTGCTCCAGGTGTTGGGCGGGAAGTCGTTCCCGCCCAACACCTTCGGCCTCGTCGCGCGGGACCGGGCTCAGGTGTAGTAGCCCGCGACGGCCGCGCTCGCCGCGTCGTAGTGGCTCGGACCCTCCTGCGGCACGGGCGGGAACCCGCCGCCGGGCTTGAGCCCGTTCAGCTGCTCGGCCGACAGCGCGAACACGACCTTGCCGAGCCCGGACCGGGCGATCGCGCCCTCGCACATGCCGCACGGCTGGCAGCTGGTGAACATCGTGGTGCCGGCCGCGACCTCCGGCGTCAGCTCGCGCGCCGCCCAGCGGGCCAGCTTCAGCTCGGGGTGGGCCGAGATGTCCTGTTCGGACACCGTGGTGTTGCGCTCCTCCTTCAGCACCAACCCGTCCGGGCCGACGAGCAGCGAGCCGAACGGCGGGTTGCCGGACTCGCGCGCCTCGCGGGCCAGCACGATCGCGCGGGTGAGGTGGTCGATCACCGGAACTCCTTTCGCACGGTGGCCAGCGCCTGCCAGGCCACCTCGGGGTGCCGCGTCTCGTCGGGGTCGCCGAGGAACGGGTCCAGCACGGTCGTGTCCGCGCCGAGGTCGCGCAACCACGCCAGGTCGTCCAACACCTGGTCCAGGGTGCCCTCGCCGAGCCGCCGCCGCTCCAGGGGCCGTTCGGTGAGCCGCAACGCGATCCGCGGCGCCAACGCGGGACCGTCGAGCGCCGCCCACCCCTCGGCGAGCTGCTCGCGGCTCAGGTGCAGCGGGTGCCACGCGTCGCCGTGCTCGGTGACGCGGCGCAGCGCGGCGGGCGAGTGGCCGCCCACCCAGATCGGCAGGTGGTCGACCTCGTAGCCGGGGTCGGCCCAGGCTTCCCGGACCACCCGCAGCGCGTCGTCGGTGAGCGCGCCGCGGCGGGAGTACGACACCCCCAACGCCTCGTACTCCCGTCGCGCCCACCCGACGCCGACACCCAGCACGAACCGGCCGCCGGACAGCCGGTGCAGGTTGGCCGCCATCCGGGCCAGTGCCAGCGGGTGCCGGTAGGGGACCACGACGACCGTGGTGCCGAGCGTGATCCCCTCGGTCACGCCGGCGAGCCACGACAGCGTCGTGAAGGGCTCGTAGAACGGCGCGGGGTACTGCGCCGCCACGTCGTCGGTGACCACCAGGTGGTCCGACACCATCAGCAGGTCGAAACCCAGCCCCTCCACCGTCCGCGCCCAGGACCTGAGCACGTCGGGCGAGGTGCCGGGCCCGAAGTTGGGCACGTTCACACCGATCCGCACCTGATCAAGGCTAGGGCGGCGCGGGTCGGTGGTGAAGGCCCGCCTTGCGGCGTTGTGGGCCGTCCGCCGGGAAATCCACGGTAGTTTCCGGGTGTGACCGGGAATCTGGATTCGACGGACTGGGCGATCCTCGGCGAGTTGCAACGCGACGGCCGGCTCGCGCTCACCGAGTTGGGCCGGCGGGTCAACCTGAGCGCGTCGGCGGTGACCGAGCGGGTCAAGCGGCTGGAGTCCGACGGCGTGATCACCGGCTACCGCGCGGACGTCGACCTCGGCAAGCTCGGGTACGCGGTGCTCGCCGTGGTGCGGCTGAAGTACCCCGGCAACCGGCACGAGCCGCTGCACGCGCTGCTGGCCGAGCGCGGTGAGGTGCTGGAGTGCCTGCGCACCACCGGTGAGGACTGCTACACGCTCAAGGTCGCCGCGACCTCCATGGCGCACCTGGAGAAGGTGGTGAACGACCTGACCGCGTTCGGCAGCACCACCACGAACATCGTCTACACCGAGACGCTGCCCTACCGGGGTCCGTCACTGCCGACGTCGGCCGGGTAGGTCCCGTCCCCGGAGGGCGTCGAACCGGACGCGCCCGGTCGCCTCGCGGTCGGCGCGGGGCAGTCGGTCGGGTGCGCCGGCCCCGACGGTGCCGCCGCGGGTGTGCCACACGAGTGCCGCGACGACGACCAGCGCGCCGAGCAGTTGCCACGCCGTGAGGTCCTGGCCCAGGGCGGCCCAGCCCACGACCGTGGCCACGAGCGGGCTCAGCAGACCGAGGAACGACACCGTCGTCGCGGGCAGCAGCGTGATTCCCCGAAACCACAACGCGTACGCCGCGGCCGCGCCGACGAGCGTCAGGTACGCGTATCCGCCGACATTCGCGCCGGAAAGCCGATCGGGAAATCCCTCCGCGAAGAACGTGACCGGCAACAACAGCAGACCGCCTGCCACCAATTGCCAGCCGGTGGTCGCGAGCAGCGGCGCGGGCGAGGTCCAGCGCTTGCTCAGCACCACGCCCAACGCCATCACGACCGCGCCCCCGAGCGCCGCGAGCACTCCCACCGCGTCCAACCGCGCGCCCGCGCGCAACACCAGCAGACTCACGCCGACGACTCCGGCGATCCCGGCGAGAACGGTGCGCGCGCGCAACCTCGTGCCGAGGAGCGCGGTCGACAGCCCGGCGACGATCAGCGGCTGCACGGCGCCCACGGTCGCGGCCACGCCGCCGGGCAGCCGGTAGGCGGCGACGAACAGCAGCGGGAAGAACGCCCCGATGTTCAGCGCGCCCAGCACCAGCGACCGCCACCACCACACGCCGGACGGGAGCCTGCGGGTCCAGAGGACGAGCAGCAGCCCGGCGGGCAGGGCGCGCAGGAGGCTCGCGAGCAGCGGGCGGTCCGGTGGCAGGAACTCCGTGGTCACGTAGTACGTCGTGCCCCACACGGCCGGGGCGAGCGCGGTGAGCAGGTAGGTGAGCACCCGGCCAAAGTAGCTTATCGCTAAGCTAACTGACCGGTGAACTAGCTCACCACTAAGCTAACGGGATGGACCACGTCGACCTCGTGCTCAGCCAGTGGCACGCCCGCCGCCCGGACCTGGACGTCTCGCCGATGGCGGTGGTGGGCAGGCTGAGCAGGCTCGCGAAACACGTCGACGCGGAGCTGAAGGCCACCTTCGCCCGCCACGACCTGGACCGCGCGAGCTTCGACGTCCTCGCCACCCTGCGCCGCAGCGCCCCGCCGCACCACCTCACCCCGACGGAGCTGATGCGCGCCTCGATGGTCACCTCGGGCGCGATCACCCAACGCCTGGACCGCCTGGAATCCCGAGGCCTGGTCACCAGAACCCCCAACACCGAGGACGGCCGAGGCGTCCTGGTCTCCCTGACCCCGACCGGCCTCGCCCTGGTCGACCGGGTCCTGCCCGACCACCTGGCCACCGAGCACCGTCTCCTGGCCGCCCTGACCCCGGCCGAGCGCACCACCCTGGCCGACACCCTCCGCACCGTCCTGACCAGCCTCGGCGACCAGGCCTGACCACCCCGAAACCCCGCCCCACCACCACATCCGCCCAGCCCCCGTCGCCCGGTCCCGCCGACCCGACCGCCCCGCCGAGCCGTCACTCGGGTCCGACGACCCAACGCCCCGCCAGCCCCGTCACCCGGTCCCGACAACCCGGCCGCCCCGCCGAGCCCCTGTCGCCCGGTCCCGACAACCCGACCGCCCCGCCGAGCCCGCGGCACCCGGGTCCCACGACCCAGCCGGGCCGACACCCGCCGTCACACCTCGGTGGTGTCGTCCTCCCGCGCCTCCCGGCGCACGCCCTCCCGACTCGCACCCTCCCGCGCGCTCGCCGCTCCACCGCCCCGCCCGTCTTCCGGCTCGCCGCCCCCCGCCGTCCGCTTCGCGACGCGGAGCGTGCCGACCGCGTGCCCCGCCCCGCGGCCCTCGGCACGCGCCACCACCCGACCACCGCGAACCCGGACCGCGACCTCGGTTTCGCCGTCCGGGTGCCGCACCCCTGCCCGGGCCGCGAGCGCGCCGCCGTCGTCCACCACCACCCGCAGCCGGGGCCAGATCGACCGCGGGAACGCCCCGCGCAGGTGGACCGCCACGTCCGCCACCGCCAACCGGGCCAGCGGGTTGAGCTCGGCCGGCACGTCGGTCACCACCACGACCGTCGTCGGCAACCCCAGCCGCACCGGCTGCTCGGCCGACGCCAACCAGCGCGTTCCGAGCACCGACACCACCCCGTCGTCGCCCAGTTCGACCGGCTCACCGGTCACCAGGTCGACCCCCTGACCCGCCGCCCACGGCTCGTCCACCGCGAACGCCTCGGCCACGATCGGCACCGGACCCCACTCGTCGCCCAGGTCCAGGTCGACCAGCTGCTCGCACGCGCGCACCACGTTGAACGGCTCGCCGAAGCCCGGCGCCGCCGCGGCGAGCGTGCTCGCGCCGTGCAACGTCGTCAGCGCCGCCTCCGCGACCCGCACCGCCCGACCCGGCCCGAACCCCTCCAGCGCCAACCCCAGCAGGATCGCGCCCAGGTGCGTCAACGGCCCGAACGCCCGCCGCGTCACCTCGTCGGACAGCACCTCGGGCACCAGGTCGGCGGCGAGCCACCGCCGGTCGTCGGTGGACAGCGGCAGCCGCGACACCCACGACCGCGCGAACGCGCCCATCGCCTCCCTGGCGGACAACCCGGGCTCGCCGACCCCGCCCACCACCGCCTCCTCGGCCAGCACGGCGAAGTACAGCGCCCGCTTGCCGGGGAAGTTCGAGTAGACCGCGCCCCGCGTCAGCTCGGCCCGCTCGGCGATCGCGTCCACCTTCGCCTCGCGGAAGCCGCGCTCGGCGAACTCCTCGCGCGCCGCCGCCAGCACCTTCGCCCGGTTCCGGTCCTGCGCCTGCGCCCTGCTGAGCCTCATGAGCCCAAGATATGGCTATCATTCAGATGCTCACAACACATGTTCTCATCATCTGAATGCGAGGCATCGCCCGTGACCAGCGACTTCGACCTGACCGACCCGAACGTGCTGCTCGATCCCCTCGCCGCCTACGCCCGTGCCCGCGAGCAGGGCCCGGTGACCACCGTGCGCGCACCCGGCCTCGGCGCGATGGTCGCGGTGACCCGGCACGACGACGTGCGGGCAGTGCTGACCGACCCCCGGTTCGAGGTCAACTCCGCCAGCTTCCTGCGCCCGCCCGGCATCCCGGAGCACTGCCTGCGCTACCTGCGCACGATGTCCGAACTCGACGGACCCGAGCACCTGCGGTTGCGCCGACTGGTGTCACCCGCCTTCACCGCCCGCCGCGCGCAGGAGTACCGCCCGCGGATCGAACCGCTGGTCGACGCCCTGCTGGACGACCTCCCGAACGAGGTCGACCTGCTGGACGCCTTCGCCCGACCGCTGCCGGTCGACGTGATCTGCGAACTGGTGGGCGTCCCGTCCGCCGACCGCGCCCACTGGCGCCACTACGGCCGCGCGATCTCCTCGGGTGACGGCAAGGCCTTCATCGAGGCGATCCCGGCGATCGTCGACGCCGCCCGCGACCTCGTCGCCCGCAAGCGCGTCGAGCCGGGCGACGACGTCGTGTCCGACCTGATCGCGGTCGAGGGCGAGAAGCTGGACGAGACCGAATTGGTCACCCTCGTCTGGCACCTGGTCCTCGCGGGCCAGACCCCGGCCAACCTGATCGGCAACTCGGTCGCCGCCCTGCTGGCGAACCCCGACCAACTGGCCACCCTCAGGTCCACCCCGTCCCTGTGGCCCCGAGCGGTCGAGGAACTGAGCCGCTTCACCGGCCCGACCCTGCTCACCGTCCCGAGGTACGCCCGCGAGGACGCCGACGTCGCCGGCGTGCCGGTGAAGAAGGGCGACGCGGTCCTGGCGGCGGTCGCCTCGGCCTGCCACGACCCCCGAGCCTTCCCGAACCCGGACACCCTCGACGTGACCCGCCAGGAACGCACCCAGCTCAACTTCGGCCACGGCCCCCACTTCTGCCTGGGAGCCTCGGTGGCCCTGGTCGAAACCGAAGTTGCCCTGACCCGCCTCTTCACCCGCTACCCGAACCTGACCACCACCACCCCACCCCAGCCCGCAGCCGACCCGGGCACCTGGCGCCTGTCCTCCCTTCCCGTGCGGTTGAACCCGATTCCCTGATCCGCCACGCACCCACAGCCCGGCACGTCCCACCTCCCCGCCCACAGCCGCGACGGTCACAGCCACAATCCACAGCCATGCCTGTGCCCCTGTGACCCACAACCGCGATGCACGACCGCGCCTGCGATGCACGACTGCGACTGCGACCCGCGGCCGGCGATCGGTGGGCACCCGTTGGCGGACACCGGGCGGCCAGCCTGAGTCGGGCGAGTGGTTTCGGGACCGGTTGTTCCGTCCGCTCGTCCGGCTCATGAGGGCAGGACTCGGCCGACCTCTGTGTGATGGCCGCCTGGTGATCGCCGCCGGTGTGTCAGGCGCGTCGGCGGGCTTTCGGTCGGGGGGCCGGTGACTTCGCGCGTCGAGTCGACCGGCGCCCCTACCGGGGTGTGACGTGCCGAGTGGGGCGGCAGGTGTCGGTTTGGTCGGATTGACTCCTTTCGTCGGGTTGTGTGAGGGGTTGGGGAAGGGCGGCGCGTTGCCTGTGGGCAACGTTCCGAAATGGCCTCGCGGTGGGTTTTCCGGGGCGGTGGGAGTGCTTGTCGGAGGTGATGTCGGATATCGGCCGGCGGCGGGTCGGAGGGGTGGATCGCACCCTTGTGCGACTGGTCCGCCGGGTCGGCCAAGAGCGACTACGGCCGGGATCGCGGTGGTGTCGGGCGGGTTGGTTTCGGCGGGTGGGTGGTCGGCTTCGGCCGGGTGACGGGTCCGGACGAATTCGGATCGATCTTCTTCGGCAATCTCCTCCTCTTGGTCGAACTGCATTTCGGGTGTCGGCTCCGCGGCGAGTAACCGCGAGGACGGCAACCCGGCGAACGAGGTGCGGATGCCGGCCGCTCCGCTTCTCGGTCATCGGTGTCGCCCGCCGACAGGGCGATCACGCCGGGAGTCGGTGGTGTGCGTTTCGGGATGGCGATCGGGTGATCGGAATGCCGGTCGCCGGAACGGGTTCGTGGTGTTGGTGACGGTGTTCTTCGCCGATTCGGTGTGCGGGCTCGGTGGACGTCACCTCCTCGGCGGCGGTAGGCGCAGCCACGCGTCCGGCGGGCCGGTGAGCGAGCGGGGGTCTGTCGGGCGCAGGCCGGCGAAGCCGCACGCGTACGCGGCCGTGCCCTCCGGGACCAGGTAGGACATCAGCACCTCGCGCGCCGTCGAGCCCTGCCACGGCTCGTCGCACGGCGTGCGGTCGTGGTGGGTCTCCCGGCCGTCGACCGCGATCCGGCCCCGGTCGCCGCTCGCCGGGTTGGCGTAGATCGCGTAGCACACCGTCCCGACCGACAGCGGCTCCACGACCTCCGTCGTCGACGGCGCGTACCCCCACGGCTGGGTCAGCACGCACCCGCCCGGCACGTCCGTGACGCCCACGACGGCGCCCTCGCCGTACCGCGGGTGGTCCCAGACGTCCGGTGGCACGCCGGAGCCGGACGACACCTCCGGCAGCACCTCGGCGCCCAGTCGGCGGATCGCGCCGGCCGCCGTGACCCCGGACACGCAGGCCAGCCCGGTGCCCTCGAGCCAGACGTCGGCCAGCGCGGAGACCAACCCCGGCGCGGCGCGCGCCGCCGACTCCTCCTCGTAGGTCAGCCGCACGTCCGGCGGGGCCGGGCCGAAGAGGTCCGGTATCACTCCGACGAGGTTCAGCCGACCGGGTGACCAGCCGGCGAACACCTCGCGCCACGGATCCGCGCCCGCACGCCACAGCGCCCGCGCCATCGCGGTGTCGCCGAGGAACACCGCCGTCCACAGCGGCGTCGCGCCCTCGTGCGGCACGTCGACGTCCGGCACCCGCGCCGCGAGTTCGGCCACGACCTCGGTGCTGCCGTACCGCACCGCCACGTGCAGCGGCGGCACGCCGCGCTCCGCGTCCCACTGCGCGTCCGCGCCCGCGTCGAGCAGCGCGCGCAGCTCGGCCGCGTCCTCCCACCCGGCCCACTCCGCGTCCGGCCACTCCATGTCCGACCTCCCGTGCTCGTCGTTCGGCCCGGTGCTGGTCCGGGCTCGTGCGGACGAGGTTGCCGGCGGGGTACGACAATTCCGGGTCGGGTGAAATCGTTCGGTGCCCTAATGAACGCACAGAGTCACCAACGAAGTGGAATAAGTCTCAAGTAGGTGAACTCACCTGGACTAACCCTGGCAAATCTGGTGACAGCGGGTTAGTAAAGATCGCCGCAAACATCAACCCCAGGGATCGGTGCCGCCGTGAACCACGCCCAGATGCAACACTTCTCGTCCGGTCCGTGGACACTGGTGATCGCCTTCGCCATCGCGGTGATCGGTTCCCTGATCGGGTTGTCCTGCATGGCGCGGGCGCGTGCCGAGAAGACGATCAAGGCGAAGCTGCTCTGGACCGTGTTCGGCGCGTTCGCGATCGGCGGCATCGCGATCTGGCTGATGCACTTCATCGCGATGCTCGGCTTCGACATCCCCGGCGCGGTGATCAAGTACGACGCGGGCCTCACGCTGCTGTCCGCCGTGATCGCGGTCGTCGTGGTCGGCATCGGCCTGTCGCTGGTCACCCTGTGGGAGTTCAGCAAGACCCGGCTGGTCATCGCCGGCGTGCTCGCGGGCGTCGGTGTGGCGGGCATGCACTACATGGGCATGTCCGCGATCCGGTTCAAGGGCGAGATCGCCTACAGCCAGCCGCTGGTGATCGCCTCGGTGGTCATCGCGATCGTGGCGGCCACCGCCGCGTTCTGGTTCACCCTGGTCGTCAAGACCAACGGCGCCGGCGTCGCGGCCGGGTTGATCATGGGCGTCGCGGTCACCGGCATGCACTACGCCGGCATGGCGGCCGTGCACGTCAACGGCGACGCGAACATGACCGCGCCACAGGGCATGACGGTGTTCGACCTGGTCTTCCCGGTGTTCGTGACCAGCGGCCTGGTCGTGGCGGTGCTGCTGTGGATGCTCTTCACGTCCTCCAACGACCCGTTCACCGAGAAGGCCGAAGCCGCCTGAGGCTCAGACCACCTCGAAGAGGTCGTCGAACTGCATCGGCGCCAGCGCGGTGAGCGCGCCGCCGATGAACGCGGGGCCCGGTTGGAGTTCGCCGCCGCGGACGCGCGTGACGGTCGAGCGGTTGAGGTCCATCGCCTTGGCGAGCGCGTAGTCGGAGCTGAAGCCCGCGAGCCGTGCCGCTTTGGCGAACGCGACGGCACGGAGCCGAATGGTGTGTGGCATGGCCCGCCTCGTGCTGTGTGGGGGTCCGGCGACTTTCTTTTGTTCGGGCGGAGAGTAGGCCGGCGGGTGTGCGCACGCAACATTAGTTGTGGGCACACGACATTATTGTTGCGCCGGCACGGCCATGCTTTCGGGTGAAAGTAGATAGCCCATCTGCGGTAAATTAGAGCGGTGTGCCTGACAAACGTTGCGCGGGCGCACGTAACATCAGCGCCGTGACGGAAGCCGAGAACACACCCTCGACGTGGTGGGACTACATCGAGAAGAACCTCGAGTACCGCGGCATCTCGACCGGCGAGCTGGCCCGCCGGGCGGGGATCGACCGCAGCCGCTTCACCGACTGGCGCAAGGGCAAGTCGGCGTCCCTGGAAGCCGCCAGGGCCATCGCCGGCGTGTTCGACGCCAGTCCGCTCGAGGTGATGGTCGCGGCGGGGTTGATCACCGAGCAGGAGGCGCGGCAGACGCGCACCCGGCCGGACCCGGGCGAGTTGAGCGACGACGAACTGGTGGCCGAGCTGACCAGGCGGCTGCGGCGGGGCTGATCCGGCGGACCGGGTTCAGAACCGCTCGTGGGACTCGGCCGCGATCCGGAACCCGTGGCCCGTCGTGTCGTGCGAGCAGCGCACACCGTCCTCGCGCGACACGCAGGTGAACCCCAGGGCGCTCAACTGCGCCCCGTACGGCAGCACCTTCGCCTCGCCGCCGTCGGAGTACACCGCGCCACCGCCGCAGAGGAAGTCGACCGCGCCCGCGGCGTCGACCGACAGCCCCTTGCCCCACTCGACGTCCGCCGCGCACGAGCTCGGGCGCGGCGGGGTGGGCGCGGTGTCGCCACGGCACCCCGCGGAGAGGGGTTGGGCGACGACGCCGCAGGCGAACCGGCCCGACGGCGAGCGGAAGAAGTACTGCTCGACGGTCGAGTCGGAGCGGTAGTCCGCCGGGGTCGCGCCCGTCGGGCCGCGCAGGTCGTCGGCCGCCGCCGACACGGCGTCGCCGACCTGTGCCAGCACCTTGTCGTCGGCCATCTGACGGGCCTGGGAGCAGGACGCCGTCCGGGTGGCCGCGACGAGGAGGTCGCCGACCGCCGGCGTGATCGGGACGGCGGTCGCGCCCTTGCCCGGCACCTGGTCCAAGCCCAGGGCCGCGGCCGTTCCGCGCTGTTCGCGCACGTCCTCGAACAGCGCGGCGTAGTCCACCCGGCACCGGTGGACCGACGTGGTCACCACGACCCCGGAGGTCTCGCCCGGTCCCGAGGTGGGGTACCCGTGCGCGGAGGTCACCGGGACCATCCCGTCGCCGCCGAGGTCGAGCGAGTACAGCCCGACCCCGAACAGCGTCCGGTCAACGGTGACGTCCGCGGCGATCTGGTGCAGGCCGGTGCCGGCGGGCAGCCAGGGCGGCAGGTCGCCGCAGCCCTGGGGCAGCGCGCCACCCTTGTCGTGCGGGGCCAGGCAGCGGGCGCCGTCCGCGGTCGACGGTGGTGTGCGGCCTCGGGCGTTGGCCTGCTGCCAGGCGGTGGCCAGTCCGGTGCCGCCCCACGGCGTGCCCAGGTCCGGCGCGCCGACGGTGATCACCCGGGGCACGTCGCGGGCTTGGCCGCGCAGGGCGTAGCGGACGGCCTCCGCGCCGGTCGAGTGCGCGACGACGACCACCTGCCCGTCGCCCCTGGTGTCGCGGTGGAGCTTCGAGACGGCGGCCAGGTAGCCCGCCAGGCAGTCGGCGACGTCCGACGCCCAGGCGAGCGATCGGGCGCCGTAGTCGAACTCGTAGGTGGTGACGCGGTCGCCCAGTCGTTGCCGGAGCACGGTGGCGGCGCGGGAGAGCGGGTCGCCGAGCCAGCCGTGCACCAGCACGACGGGGCGGCGGGACGCGTCCTGGCCGTCGGTGAGGACGGGCGTGCAGCCGTCCGGCGCGGCCGAGACGGGTGGCGTCGGCGTGCCCGCGCACAGGGCGGTCACGAGCAGGGCGACCACGGGTAAGGCCACCGCGGGTGACCCGGCCGCGGGCAGGCCGCCGGACGGGCTGGTCGGCCGCCGGGTCACCGGACCGGCTCCGTGCCGCTGACCTTCCAGCGGCCGGCGTCGGACACCAGGCGCACGGTCCACGGTCGGCCGCCGACCTCGGCGGTGATCCGGGCGGTGCCGTTCGCGTCGTCGTGGAACGTGCCCACGTCGAACAGAACCGGCGCCAGCGCCTTCAGCCCGGTGACCGCGCCGTCGTCGAGCGGCTGGTCCACGGGCACCGCGAGGGCGGTCCGGACGCGGGTGAGGTCACCGCTGGTGAGGTCGTTGGCCAGGGACTTGGCGGCGGACTCGGTCAGCGGCGGCGTGTACCCGCCGGGCGCGGCCAGCGCGCGGCCGGCCAGCGGTTCCGGTTCGGCGGACACCACCACCCCGACCACGGCTGCCCCGAACCCGAAGGCCAGGACCAGGATCCCCCACCACCGACGAGACACGTGGACTTGTCGACCATGGACGGGTGCGCGTTACGGCTTCGGCGAAGGGGCGGATCAGCGCTGCGGCCACATGGAGTAGACGAGGTTGTCCTCGTCCGCGCACACCACCTGGGGCAGCTGTCCCTCCGCGACCTGGTTGCAGGACAACGTTCCCACCATGATCGGCGGCAGCCCGGTCCGGGGCTCGGAGCGCTGGGCGTAGTAGTCGAACAGCACCGCGCCGGCCTGGTCGCACGTCAGTCGCCCGGCCGGCGTCTCGACCACCACGGCGAGCATCTCCTTGCCCAGCGCGCCGGTGAACGGCCGGTCGCAGTACCGGGCGGGCGCGCTCTCGTCGATCGACGGCGGCGCGGCCGACCGCGCGGTCGTGGACGTGGTCGGGGCGGCGGTGGTCGTGCCGGTGGTCGGCGCCGCGGTCGTGCCGGTCGTGGTGCGTGCCGCGGCGGTCGTCGTCCGGGTTCCCGAACCGGATCCGGCACCCGTGACGGTGGTCGTGCAGGCGGTCAGCAGGAGGACCGCCGACAGGGCCGCGAGCAGGGGTTTCATGCTCCGGAGGTCGATCTTCGCACCGCCGGCGTTACACCCCTACGCGAGCCACCGTCATGTTCTGTCGTGTCGAACGCACCGCCGCGCGGCATCATGGTCGGGTGACGCAACCGAACACCCCAGGACTGACCGCGGAGCACGTCGACGGCATCGCCGTGCTCGTGGTGGTCGGCGAAATCGACATGTCCAACAGCGACGACCTGCGCACCGCCGCCGTCGACCTGCTCGACTCCTCCACCGGCCTGGTCCTCGACCTGTCGGGCGTGACCTTCTTCGCCTCGTCCGGCATCGCCGCCCTGGCCCGCCTGCGCGAGCACCGCGCGTCGACCGACGGCCCGCCGGTGCACCTGGTGTCCGGGTCGAGCGTGCGGCGATCGCTGGAGGTCACCGCGATGGACAAGCTCCTGCCGTTGCACGACACCCGCGAGCAGGCGGTGAAGGCGGTCCGCGCGGAGGACTGACCGAGGTCCGGCGGGGGTATCCGGCGGCATGGCCGACGACAAGTTGGGCGTGCCGCCGAGCAGCGCCGAGGACCTGGACGAGGATCGCCTCAAGCTCGACCCCCTGGAGGCGGGCATGGACCCGCCCGAGCACTGGACGGCGGCGGACAAGTACGGCACGACCCCGTACGAGCAGGCGCACGCCCGCACCCTGGACGAGCGGCTCGCCGAGGAGCAGCCCGAGGACGACCGGCCCGTGCCGCCGGACGACGGCGTGACGACCCCGGAGTCGGTGCCCGAGGTGGACGAGCGGGCGCGGTCCGAGGCCGTCGCACGAGGTCAGTCCGCGGACGAGGCGGGCGGCTCGGTGGCGGGCGCGATCCGGAACCCCGAGGACTGAGCGGACGTGCCGACACCCGGCCGGGGGTGATCTTCTCCGGTCGGGTGGGTATTCCCCCGAAGAGCGGTCGGTCCGACGGTCGACCCGAAGGCAAGTGCAGGTCGCACGGGGTTTCACCGGCACGGCCCAGCCGTGACGCCGGAAGCAGAGATCGGGTGGACCCGCCTGCCGCCGTCGGACCGGCCCTCCGCCCGGGAGCGCGAGGGCTCGCCGCCCGGCTCAGCCCGCGTTGGGCAGCGGTTCCTGGAAGAGCACGCCCGGGATCGCGGGTCGCGGGCGGTCGACGCGCTCGATGACCGCGGTCTGCTCGGCCGGCTGCTCCACGCGGTGCGTGAACGGCTGGTCGAACGCCCGCTCGGAGTGCTGCTCCACGACGCGCTCGATGACCAGCGTCTGCTCGGCGGGCTCGGGCTCCGCGGGCTCCTCGCGCACGACCGGCTTCGGCGGCGCGGTGAGGTGCTGCTGGGCGCGGGTGATCCACAACAGCCACATGGCCTCGTCGCGGTGGCCCCGGAACTCCGCCTTGAGCCCCGACAGCGCGCCCCTGACCCTGGCCGCGAGCACCGGGTCGACGCACACCGCGGCCCAGACCGCCCGCGAGTCGCCGTCACCGGCCTTGACCAGCAGTCGGACCTGCTCGGTCAAGCCTCGCGCGTCCAACCCGGCCCACGCCGCCGCGATCCTCTGCCCCTTGGTCACGCCGCCATCCTCTCCCACCCGTGCCCGTGTACCACGTCGGACACGGGTTCGACACGGGGTGGTCCCCATCTCGTTTCCCACCGGTGAACGGCGGGAAACCCCCGACTTCCGCACAGCGGCCGTCCACCCTGGACGATACGGAACAACCCGCCGGAAGCGACGCGCGACGGCGGAAATCACCGGGCAATCGTCATGACGGCCGTTCTGCGGGACCACTTGACATGCTACCCGTGACCATCCCCGTCTTCGAGGTCCGCGGCACGGGAGTTCCCGCGTCGGCTGCCACAATTCCGGGATGGGCGTGACGGTTTCCGCTGCGGCGGGCAGTGCGGTGGGGCGGCGGTACGCCGAGAACTACGACGTGGTGCACCTCGGGCTCGAGCCGCTGGTGGCGGTCGTCGCGGACGGGATGGGCGACGGGCTCGGCAGCAGGCGGGCCGGGCGCACGGCGGTGGACGCGTTCGTCGCCCGCTGTCCGTCCACTGTGGACGGTGTGGCCGAGGCGCAGCGGCTCGTCGGCGCCATCGGCGGGGAACTCGGGATGTTGGCCGGCTGCACGTTGACCGCGCTCATCCAAGTGCTGCAAGGGTTTCGGATCGTCCACATCGGAGACTCGCGGGTGTACCGGCTGCGCCGCGGGCTGCTGGAGCTGCTGACGGTCGACCACACCATGGCGTGGCTCGGCGCGGTGCACGGCTGGTACCCGTTCGACTCGCCGCAGGCCGCCTCCGCGCGGTACCACCTGACCCGCTACGTCGGTCACCCCGACCGGCCCGAGCCGGACGTGCTGGAGGTGGTCCCGGCGGTGGGCGACGTGTTCCTGCTGTGCACCGACGGCGTCGCGGAACAGGTGTCCTACCAGCGGTTGCACGACGTCCTGGGCAGCGGCGCGGCGCCGCGCCGGATGGTGGACGAGCTGCTCGCGTCCGCCGACGAGGGCGGCCTCGACAACGCGACGGCCCTCGTCGTGCGGTTCGACCGGGCCTAGCGGGCCAGTCCGACCACCGGCAGCACGACGCCGTCGGTCCCGAACCCGGTCACCACGACCGCGCCCGGCGTCGCCGCGACCTGCGCGACCACGCCGTGCTCCCGCTCCAGTTCCGGCACCCTGGTCCCGGTGGTCGTGCCGTCGACCCCGTCCGTGCGCACCTCGAGGCGCTCCCCGTCGTGGCACACGCGCAGCAGCGTGCGCGTCCCGGTGGCGGCGGTGTTGAAGATCTTGCAGTCGTCCTGGACGTCCCGCACCACGCCGGACACCGGGTCGATCAGCCGGATCGGGTCCCGGAGGTTCTCCGACCTCGGCACCACGATCGGCAGCGCGCCGACGTCGAGGCGGTACATGCCGGGATAGGACGCCTCGGTCACCTTGCCGGTGAGGGTGTCGAGCACGGCGGTGTCGCCCACGCCCGGCGGCCGGTCGCCGGACCGCTCGACCAGCACCGCGCCGCCGGTCGGGGTGGCCTTGGCCCGGGTGCTCGGCCGCCGCGGGAGGTCCAGTCCCGGCGCGAACGGCGTCAGGGTGCTCCACACGACGTCGCCGGTGTCCTCGGAGAGCCCGACCAGGCCGTCGCGGTCGGTGCATCCGGGGCGCACTACGGCGACCGTGCGTCCGACGCCGGCCAGGTCGGCGGTGCGGCAGCCCTCCACCGAGTCCCGCCGCCACCGGACGTCCCCGCTCACCACGTCGTACGCGGTCACGGTGCCGGCCTCGGCCTCGATCAGGGATCGGGTGCCGGCCCACAGCCGGGGCGAGCGGACCGGCCGTTGGAACCGCACCGCGCCGGTGTCCGCGTCGAGCACGACCACCAGGGTGTTCTCGTCGTTCGCGGCGCCGCGGAACGCGACCACCAGCGTCCGCAGGTCCGCCGACGTCCGCACGTCCGCGACGTCCGCGCCCGACCGCGCGTAGGTCCACTCGGCGCGGCCGTCGACCACCCCGGTGATCACGCCCCACGTGGTCACCACGGCGACCCCGTGCCCGGCGGGGACCAGCCGCAGCACCCGTCCCGGCGGCTGCCACGTCCACCGGCGGTCGCCCGGCGTCTCGGCGACCGGCGCGGCCGGTTCCGCCCAGGCTTCCCGCACGTGCGAGCGCACGGCCGCGTGGTCGGCGAGCGCGGGCGCGACCAGGGCCAGTCCGACGACCGGCACGACGGCGAGCGCGCCGAGCGCGGTGGGGCGCCACGTCGTGCCCCACCACCCCGCTCCGACGGCCACCGCGAGCGCGCCGACCGCGAGCACCGGCACGTCCGGCGCCGGCAGGCCGTGGCCCACGTCGACGACGAGCGCGATGCCGACACCGACCAGGACGGCGCCGCCGCACAGCACCGCGGCGGCCCGGAACCCGGCGCGCGCGAGCGCAACGGCGGCCGCCAGCCCGGCCACCCAGACCGCGAGGGGGATGTCGAGACCCTCCGGTCGCGGGTGTGCCACGGGCAGGAACAACGAGACCAGGGCGCACCCGGCGCCGGCGAGCATCACGTAGCGCAGCATCACCGGTTGCGACGCCGAGAACGGGCCGGCCGTTCCGCGGAATGGGCGGCGCGCGGCCGCAACCATTACGGACCAACGCCATTGCTCCGTTGGGCTGACGTTGCCCGCCGAAGCCGTCGGAATGCGGAAGAGTTGCGAGCGAGGTGTGCGTGGAAAGGCATCCGGAGTAACACCCGAAGGCGGTTCGACCGATGTTCCGAGTTGAACCGGGGTGCTGCGCTAGAACCGCCGGCTTTCGCCGCCGCGGTACCGGCCGACACCGACCAGAGAGGTGGAGATGACGCCCAGCGCCAGGTTCAGCGCCGTGCCGTCGATGCCGAGCGCGGTGGTCGTGAGCAGGCCGGTCAACGTCACGAACAACGCGACGACCAGCGCGATCGTGGGCATTCCGGGTGAACCGAGCCGTTCCCGGCGGACCAACGGCTCGTCCACCGACTCGAGGTCCTCGAGGATTTCCCGCCGGTGCCTGCCGGTCCGCCGCCGTTCGGTCGCCGGTTCCACTTCGGACGCACGGGGTTCGTCGTCGCCCCCGCGCAGTCGCACGAACATCCCGCGCGCCGACGCGCCCGGCCGCGGCCGCGGGAATCCGGTGTGCCGCCCGTCGACCCGGTGTCGCGCGGATTCGGGGGAACGTCGCCGGTCGCGCGCGGAGTGCGGACGGGGAGGTAAGCCGTTCACTGGTTCTCCTTGTTGCACACGACCGCGTTCGGCCGTGCGGGATGAAGAGGTGTCCACTCTAGCCGGCAAGTGCGTGGGATATGCCAGTGAAAGACGCATCTTTCCCACACGAAACACACCATTGGAGCAACACGACGACTACGCCGAACAGTCCCGGAAAAAGGCGTACGAGCGTCCGGTGATGCCTGCCCGGATGTCATACTGATCATGGAAGGCGCCCGGGACCCGGTCACACCCGGTGGACGCCTGCTCACCTGGAGGAGGAGGACCGCGTGCCGACCCGCGCAGCAGGTGGAGCAGATCGCAGAGGCAAGCCCAACCCGGAGGAAGCGGGCCAACCGGTGGCGGACAAGCCGACCCGGCTCAGCGTCAACATCAGCCCGGCGACCGAGGAAGCCCTCCAGATGATCGTCGACCGCGAGGGCGTCACGGTCACCGAGGCACTACGCCGCCTGGTGGGCTACGGAAGGGTCCTCTACGAGGCGACCGCCGTGGACGGCGACGAACTCCTGATCCGCCGCGGCGACCAGACGGAACGCATCATCATCCTCTGACAGCGTTGTCGAGCGTATGTGTCGCATGTGCACATTATGCGCCCAATGTGCGCATTGAAAGTCGTACCTCACGCACCGGTCACTCCAATGGACCGGCCCGATGTAGCTCGGGATAATCGGGCCACGAGCCGACACGACCACTGGTCCGCGTGGAAATTCCGCTCACCGTCGTGGCGGCCCTGATCACCGCTCGGGGGCCGGGGAGCCGGCCAGACCTGCCTCGTAGCCCGCGATCACCAGGTGGACCCGGTCGCGGGCGGGGAGTTTGGTGAGCAGGTGGGTGATGTGGGTTTTCACCGTGTGGCGGCTTACCTGGAGGGTGTCGGCGATTTCCGCGTTCGACAAGCCCTTTGTGATGAGGGTGAGGACCTCGCGTTCGCGGGTGGTGAGGGTGGGTAGGGGGCGGGGTGGGCGGTGGGTGTGGCGGAAGTCGGTGATCAGTCTGCGGGTCGCGGTGGGGGACAGGAGGGCTTCGCCGGTGGCGATGGTGTGGACTGCTTGCAGGAGTTGGGTGGGTGGGGCGTCTTTGAGCAGGAAGCCGCTTGCGCCTGCGTGCAGGGCGTTGCGGACCGCTTCGTCCAGGTCGAAGGTCGTGAGGATCAGGACCTTCGGCGGGGTTGGCAGGGCGGTGAGGTGGGCGGTGGCCGAGATGCCGTCCTCGTCGGGCATGCGGACGTCCATCAGGACCACGTCCGGGCGGTGTTCCGCGGCACGGGTTCGGGCTTCGCGGCCGGTGGCCGCCTCGGCCACGACCCGCACGCCCGGATCGGCGTCGAGCAGGGTTCGGATGGTGGCGCGGTAGCGGGGGTCGTCGTCGGCCAGGAGCACGCGGGTCGGTGCGGTCACGGGTTCGGCTCGGGAGTGAAGGGAAGTCGGGCTTCCACGGTGTAGCCGCCGGAGGGGTGGAGTCCGAAGTGGACGGTGCCGCCGTGCAGGGACGCGCGCTCCCGCATGCCCAGTTGGCCGTGGCCCGGAGTACCGGGCGCGGTGGGGTGGCCCTCGTCGGTCACGGTCACGGTGAGGAGGCCGGGGCGGGTGGTGGTGGTCAGGTGGCAGCGGGGTGGGTGGGCGTGGCGGCGGACGTTGGTCAGGGCTTCCTGGGCTATCCGGTAGGCCGCGACGCGGATCGGTGGTGGCACGGTGGTCAGGTCGGCGGCGGTCACCTCCACCTGCACGCCGGCCTCGCGGGCGTCGTGCACCAGGCGGTCCAGGTCGATCGGGGCGGACGGTTCGCGCACCGCGTCCAGGACGGTGCGGACGTCGTCCAGGGCGGCGCGGCCGACCTGTTCGATGGTGCGCAGGGCGGCGTCGCGGTCGTCCGGGGCGCCGGTCGCCAGGTGGGTGGCGACGGCGGCTTTCATGGTGATCAGGCTCAGGTTGTGGCCCACCACGTCGTGGATGTCCCTGGCCATGCGCAGGCGTTCCTCGGCCACGGCGCGGGCGGTGCGGAGGTCGGCCAGCTCGGCGGCACGTCGGCGGCGGGCGCGGATCGTCGTTGCCACCAGCCAGGTTCCGGTGAGCACGACGGTGCTGAACAGCAACGCGGACAACGGTGTGGTGGCGAAGGACTCCTCGTTCGGCCGGGTGGGGATCAGGGGCAGCGCCGGCACGGCGACCACCAGCAGGCCGGCCGCCGCGATGCCCGCCAGCGCCGCGATCGTCGGGCGGATCCCGGTGCCGGGCGACGACGTCACCACCGGGTAGAGGGCCAGGGCGGTGGCCAGGGCGACCGCGTCGGTGCCGGTGCCGATCACGACGCCGAGCGCGCCCACCGACACCACGGCGGTGAGCACCGCCGCCGGATGTCGTTGTGGGGCAAGGGGAAGACCCACGAAGGGCAGGGCGAGGAGGATTGCGAACAGCCACCCGGACGCGTCCGGGCGCGGTGCGCGCAACGCCGCGTACAGCGCGACGGCGAGGGCCGTCGTCGTGCCGTGCCACCGGAAGCGGGTCATGGGGGAACGGTAGGGGGTGGGAGGGTCGGGGTACATCGGACCGCGGTCCGATGCCCGGAGCCGGACGCGGGTCCGACACTGCGGTGGTGATCACCACGATGCTCACCGCGCTGCTCCTCGTCGCACCCGTCGCGCCGGCCGCCGCGGTCACGGCCGCCGACGTCGACGCCGTGGTCGAGCGGTACCGGGCGGAGGTGGTGGTGCCGGGCGTGGCGGTCGCCGTCACGCGAGGCGGCACGGTCGTGCGCACGGCCGGGTACGGAGTCACGGGCGACGGCGAGCCGGTGACCGACCGGACCACGATGGCGGTCGGGTCGGTCGGCAAGTCGTTCACCGCGTTGGCCGTGCTCAAGCTGGTCGAGGACGGTCGGCTCGGCCTGGACGACCGGGTGCGCGACCGGCTCCCCGAGTTCACCACGGCCGACCCGCGTTCCGCCGCGATCACCGTGCGGCAGTTGCTCGCCCAGACCTCGGGCCTGGCCGACACCGGGTTCCGCGCGTTCAGCGGGCCGCAGCCGACCGACCTGCGGGGCGCGGTGGCGGCGATGCGCGACGCCCGGCTCGTCGCCGACCCCGGCACGGCCTGGCACTACCACAACCCGAACTACCAGGTCGCGGCCCGGTTGGTGGAGGTGGTCGCGGGCCGGCCGTTCGCGACCTACCTGCGGGAGGTCGTGCTCGGGCCGCTGGGGATGACCGACAGCCGTGCCGTGGACCGCGAGTACGAACTGCCGCCCAGCGCGCGCGGGCACGTCGAGGTCCTGGGGACGGCGTTCGCGGCGCCGGAACCGGCCGGGTTCGGCGGTGGGTCGGGCGGGGTGCTGAGCTCGGCGCGCGACCTCGCGTCCTGGCTGATCGCGCACCGCGACGGACGTGGTCCCGACGGCACCGCGATCGTCTCGCCGGCCACCGTCGCGCTCGCGCACACCGAGGTGGCGGACGGTTACGCGCTCGGCTGGTTCGCGCACCGCACGCCGTCCGGCGCGCGCCTGGTCGACCACGGCGGCGACCTGTTCACCGCCACCGCCTACCAGGCGTTGCTGCCCGACTCCGGGTACGGCGTCGCGGTGCTGGCCAACACCGGCCTCCAGTACCGGGCCGCGCAGTCCGTCGGGGACCGGTTGATCGCCCTGCTCGAAGGCCGCACGTCGCCGCCGCCGTCCGACCCGACGCCGCTGGTCGACGGGGTGCTGCTGGCATTGACGGCGGCGGTCGTCGTGCCGGTGGCGCGCGGTGTGCGACGGGCCCGGAGGTGGGTGGTCGGTCGCCGGGTGCCGGTGGTCCGCCTGCTCCCGCTGCTGCTGCCCGCCGTGCTGCTCGGCACGGTGCACCGGGTGGTCGGCCACCTCTACCGCGGCCGGGACGTGGCGTGGCGGCAGATCCCGTACCTGTACCCGACGTTCACCGTGCTGCTCGGGACGACCGCGCTCGGGTGCGCGGTGGTGCTCGTGGCCCGGGTGGTGGCACTGGGTCGTCGGAGGTTCTCCGAAGAGTGAACATTCGAAAGGGAATCAAACCCTGAGTAGAGTTTCGGCCGTATTAGGGCGGGCGCATTAGCCTGTTCCGCAGGTCGGGACGTATTCGCACCTGCGCGGATCCGGGAAGTCCGCCGACGGGTGGTCATCGCCTTTTCGGCCTAGTCGCAACTGTGCGACCGCCTCCGGAAAGGTGTACTCATTGTCGAATTACTTCACTTCGTGCCACGCTGCGGCCATGAGTACCCGACCGGTCCCGGCGGGGAAGTGGTTACCGGCCCCCGACGTACCGGGTGTTCCCGAGGAACGTCGTCGGGAAGGTGCCCACCTCCCCCGTCCGCTGCCCTCCGACCTCGACCTGCCGGCCGCCACCTACCGGCTGGCCGCCGAGACCGAGCACGTGCTCGGTCGGCTGGACGAGGCCGCGTCCCGGTTCGCGCCCGGCCGCGCGCTGGTCCGGGCCACGCAGTTGCGCGACGCCCACGCGTCCCTCTCGCTGGCCGGCTCGGACCTCGGGTTGATCGAGGCGCTGGCGTCGGACCTCCTCGCCTCCCAGCAGGAGCAGACCTCCGCCCGGACCGGGCACGCCAACCTGCTCAAACCGCACGTCGACGCGTGCGAGCACGGGCTCGCGCACGTCCGCAAGGGGTGGCCGGTCGGCATCGACGTGGTGGCGCAGATGTGCGGCATCGCGACCGGGCGGCCCGGCGCCGGGCGCGCGGAACTGCTGCGCGAGGGCGTGGGGTGGCTCGGGCGCGACCCGGCCGACGCCTACCTGCTCACCCCGCCCGGCGCGCACCTGGTGGCCGGGCTCGAGCAGTGGTCCATCTCCGCGCGGGACGCCACCGACCAACCCCGGATCGTGAAACTGGCCCTGCTGCACTACCAACTCGAGGTGCTGCAACCGTTCCCGACGGCCAACGGCTACGTCGCGCGCCGGTACTCGATGCTGGGCCTGGTGGAGTGCGGGCTGCTGCGCGACCAGTACCTGCCGCTGTCGGTGGCGCTGGACGACGGGTTGGACGAGTACCGGCGGCAGGTCCGGGCGATGGTCGACACCCGGTTGCCGCACCGGTGGGTCGAGTTCTACGCCGAGGGCGTGCGGGACCAGGCGTGCTCGCAGCTGGCGCTGGTCACCTCGTTGGCGCGCAAGCGGGAGGAGTTCGCGGAGCTGCTGCGCCAGGGCGGTGTGGTGGCGAAGGTGGCCGCCGACCTGACCGCGTTGCCGGTGGTCAACAACCGGGCGATCCAGGAGCGGTACGGCGTCACCAAGAAGTTCGCCACCCTCGTGACCCGGCGGCTGGTCGACGTCGGCATCCTGTCCAGCTGGGAATCCCGGGACTACAGCCGGGTTTTCGTCTGCTACCCGGTGCTGGACCTGCTCACCATGCACGCCGCCGCGCACGCGCAGCCCGACCGGCTCACGTGACGTCCAGGTGCGGGCCTACGGGTTCCACCACCGGTGTCACCGGCGGTGGCAGATCGCCCACCACGTCGAGCAACGCGCGCGTCCGATCGGCCCGCGAGCCCGACAACCCCTCCGCGGCCCGGCGGAACTGCCGGCGCGCGGCCGACTGCTGCCCGGCGGCCCACAGCGCCCGACCCCACAGCTCCCGGTTCGCCGCCACCAGGTCCGCCGGCGCGTCCGGGACCTCGCGGTACGCCCGGTCCGCGCGGTCCGCGTAGTCGGCCGCGGCGTCCGGCCGGCCCGTCTCCAGCATGAGACTTCCCAGGTACGCCAACGAGCCCGCCGCGCCGAGCCGGTGGTCCTGGCGCAGGTGGACCTTGAGGTACTGGTCCGCGCAGTCGATCACCCGGTTCGTCCGGCCCCGGTCCCGGAACAGCGCCGTCAACCAGCGCAGCGCGTCCAGCAGCGCGCGCGGCTCGCCGAGCCGGTCCCTGATCTCCCACTCCCGCATGGCTTCCAGCTCCGCGCTGCGGAACGCGCCCCGCGCCCGGAACACGCCGGCACTGCGCCGGAACGCCTCGGCCAGCGCCGCGGACCCCGGTAAGTGCCCGGCCAGCACCACGCCCCGGTCGCGCAACCGCAGGCACCACGCCTCGTCCGCGTCCGGCGGCACGACCGCCCACAGGTGCCCGAGCAGCACGGCGGCACCCTCGCCCTCGCCCGCCCGCTCCACCGCGACGGCCACCGCGTCCAGCCGGTGCGCGAACCACGGCCACACCGCGGCGGGCCCGGTGAACGGGTGCGGACCCGGTGGCGCGTCGACGGCGTGCCCGAGCGCGCGCCGGGCGTGGAGCAGGAGGCGCAGCAGGTCGTCCGGCCCGATACCGTCCTCCGCGTCGCCCACCCGCACCCTCTCCCGAAGCGCTCGTCCGGCCGTCCGGCGCGCCGGCCACCGGGGTGATCATCCCCCGACGACGGCGGCGAGTGAAGCCCACCCGCCCGTCGCTCAACCGGTCGGCGAATGTATTCCCCCAGTTATTCCGCAGCACGAAGGAATAGGCACCCGTTAATTCACTCGAACGGCCCACGGGATCGCCTCGTCGTTTGTCTGCGGTCCACACCCCGGTAATGGCACGCTACGCCGAGGAGATGAAGGGGGTGCCGTGGCCCATCCGCTCTTCGGTCGCGCGACGGAGCGCAAACTCGTCCGCCGGTTGTTGGTCCGCCCCGACGACGGGGTGACGCCCAGGCTGCCGGTCCTGGTCCTGGAATCGGGTTCGTCCGGTGGCCGGACGGCGCTGCTCGGCCAACTCGCCACCGGCTGGGCGGGCAAGCTGCCGTGCTCCTACGTCGACGTCGCGGCCGTGGAGCGGGAACTCGGCGAGCGCGCGGTGCCCCAACTGCTCGCGGCCATCGCCGCGCAGCTGGCGCGCCGGTCGGGCCGGTACGGCTCGCTGCGGTTCGACCGGCTGGTGATCGGCCTGGAGGTCATGCGCCTCGACCTCGGCGACGTGGACCCGGCGACGCAGCGCGGCAAGATCGAGACCTTGCTCGACCGGCGGCGCGACCTCGGCACGCTCAAGCGGGTGCTCGGCGACGTGGCGCAGGAGGTGCTGAACCTGGTGCCCAGCCCCGTGCCGGCGCCCGCGAGCCTCACCGGCGCGCTGGTCGGCGCGGGTGTGGACAGCCTGGGCGGGCGGCTGCTCAGCCGGGACGCGACGGGTCGGGCCCGGGCGTGGTGGGGTCACCAGGACCAGGACGACGCGTTGGACCCCGTGGCACGGCTGACCGATCTCAACTGGGCCCGGACCAACCCGACGCTGGCGCAGCCCGACGCCCAGGTCGACGCGCCGTTGTGCGCCGCCTTCGTGGCCGACCTGCGGGACGACTTCCGGCCCGGCGGCCGGCGCGACGAGTACCCGATGCACTGCCTCCTGCTGCTGGACAACGCGGACTGCGCGCTCGGCCGGACGTTCCTGGACCACCTGGTCGCCGCGCGCGAGCCCGTCGACGGCGCGGACCTGCCCGAGGCGCCGCTGGTCGTCGTGGCCGCCAGCACCGGCGTGCTGCTGGACGGGTTGGTGCCCACCGAGCGCGAGCGGGTGGTCGACGTGGCGCAGGTGCGCGACGTGACACCCGGCGCTCCGGCGCGGTGGGCCCGCCGCGTGCTGCCCGCGTTGACCGAGGTGGACCTGGCGAGCATGGCGGACGGCCGGCTCGACAACTACCACAGGGCCAACCCGGTTGCCGGCCTGCACCTGATGACCGCCGGGCACCCCGGCGCGCTCGCGGTGCTGCTGAAGGCGGTCGAGGCCCGCAGGCCGGCCGACGTCGAGCCGGAAACGCTGCTGAGCCTGGACGACGGCGCCGTCGAGGCCGATCTCGTCGACCGGCTGCTGCCGGACGTGACGAACGAGGACCTGGAGGTGCTCGTCACCTGCTCGGCCGCGCGCGACCGGGCCGAGGGGCTGCGCCGGTTCCGGCAGCTCGTCGGCGCGAAAGCCGTTCCGCCCCGGGCGCTCTGGGCTCCCGGCACGCACCGGACGCTGATCCGGGCGCTGCTGCTGCGCCGGCTCGCCGCGCGCGGGGAGGACCACCCGTGGAGCCGCAACGCCGCGCACGCCGCCCTGGTGTCCGCGCCCCGAGCGCCCATCGGACCGAAGCGCGGCGCGGACCTGCACCACATGCTCGCCATGGGGTGGTTCGTGGACGTGGTGAACGAACTGGTCTTCGCGCTGAAGGCGGTGCCGCTGGCGGAGTGGTTGGCGATCGCCCAGGTGGTGGTGACCGCGCCGCGCAAGGACCTGTCCGACCAGACCTGCGGCTCGTTCCTGGAGCCGCTCGTGCTGCGCTGGCAGAAGGTGTCGGACCCGCTGGTCGAGGGCGACGCGCGCAGCGCGCTGCACGACCGGGTCGCCGCCGGCCTGATCGAGGTGGCCAACCACGTGGACGACACGTGCGTCGAACTGCTGGACCTGGTGGCCTACCACCAGAACGAGGCCCGGCGCTGGCGCCGTCCGATCAACCGCCACCACTAGAACCCGGGGGACACCTTGGTGGACAAGGACTTCTCGACGCCCGTCACCTCGGCGGGGACGAGGCGCCGGCGCCGCAGGCTCGCGGTGCTGGTCGCGGTCGTCGTGCTGGTGGCGGGTGGCGCCGGGTGGTGGGCGGTGCGGCACTTCGCGGAGGCGGCGACCCACTGCGCCGGGGTGGACTCCGCCTCCGGTACCGGCTACGAGCTGCTGCGCGGCCCCGACGGCGAGTGCCTCGGTTGGACGGTCGACCTGGACCACGCGTTCGGCACGACCGACGCCGCGGCGGCGGACGTCGTGCACCGGATCGTCGAGGCCAACCGCGAGGTCGCGAAGTCGAAGAACTACGTGCGGCTGGCCGTGATGATGCCGATGAAGGCGGACGATTCGTCCAAATTGGACGGAGCGTCGCTGCGGCACGCGTTGCAGGGCGCGCTGACCGCCCAGCGCGCGGTGAACCACGGTCCCCGGCACGGCGACCAGGCGCTCGGGGTCCAGCTGGTGCTCGCGAACATCGGCGTCGACCAGCAGTCGTGGGCACCGGTGGTGGCGCGGTTGGGCGCGCTGAAGTCCGGCGAGCACCCGCTGGTCGCGGTGACCGGTCTCGGGGTGAGCGTGCCGGAAACCCGTGCCGCGGCGGACAAGTTGTACGACGACTGGGGCATCCCGAGCATGGGCGCGGTGCTCTCCGCGGACGACATGACGACGCGCTCGACCGCGCCGGACAGTCGCGCGCCCGGGTTGTTCAAGACCTCGCCGTCGAACCACGACTACGCCAAGGCGCTGGAGGCCGAGTTCGCCCGGCTCGGCCTCGGGAGCGGTTTCCTGGTCCGGGACCGCAACGACGACAACTTCGTCAAGAGCCTCGGCAACGCGTTCATCGACGTGTTCGGCGGGTTCGACCTGCGGCGGCGGCAGGTGTCGTTCACCGGCAGCACCACCGACACCGACCAGACCGCGAACCTGTTCACCCCGGCGGTCGACGCGATCTCGCGGGAGAAGCCCGCGGTGGTGCTGTACGCGGGCCGGGACGCCGACCTGCCGACGTTCGTGCGCCGGCTCGGCAGCCGCACCCGCGAGCGCAGCGACCCGAACCTGGTGCTGGCGACCGGGATGACGGGGCTGATCGTGCTGGACCAGCCGGACCCGACCGGGAAGTTGTTGAGTGCGGCGGACCTGGCCGAGGCGGGGGTGACGCTGCTGGCCGCGTCCTCGACCGACGTCGCCGCCTGGGAGCAGGGCGTCCGCCGGCCGTCGGGCTACCCGGAGTTCCGCGCGCTGTTCACCGGCGAGTTCGGCTTCCCGGTGACCGACATGCTCGACGGGTACGCGGTGATGCACTACGACGCCGTGGCGGTGACCGCGGAGGCGGCGCGCAAGTCGTACTCGGAGACCAACCGGCTGCCGTCGCCGCAGGACGTGCGCAACAACCTGTACTCGTTCGGCGAGAACCCGCCCCTGATCGGCGCGTCCGGCTCCTACCGCTGGGTGGAGGAGCCGCGCAACGACGCCTGGCCGGTGGGCAAGATCGTGCCGATCCTGACGTACCCGCGCGGCGCGCCGCAGCAGGACGACTACCGGACCGACTGCCACCTGTTGCGCAACCCGGACAACCTGGACGACTACGAGAGCCTGCCGTGCTACCCGAAGTAGCCCTCAGCGGCCGAATACCCAGTGCCGCATCAGCACGAACCGCGCCGACCCGGCCACGGCACTGGCCACGACGAGTACCAGCACCTCGCCGGCGGCGCTCCCGCTGCCGACCAGGTCCACCGCGCCGGTGGTGATCGCCAGTCCCAGCACGGTCACCACCAGGCTCTTGGCGTGCCGGCGCACCCCGACCGGGCCGGTGACCCGGAACGTCACGCGGCCGTTGGCGCTGGTGCCCGCGATGGTGGTGAGCACGGTCGCCAGCACGTTGGCCACGACGACCGGCAGCACCGTCCGGAACGCCAGGTAGAGCAGCAGGAACACGCCGGTGTTGACCACACCGACCGCCGCGAACCGCACCAGGTCGCGGGACACCGCCGGCAGTGCGAGCCGGGGGAACGTGGGGCGGGGCGCGAGGACGACCATGGCCCAAGGGTGCGCCCCGAACCTCGCCCCGGGCTGTGCCTTCCCTGTGCGGGTCCTGTGCGTCCGGCCCGGAACCCCGCGCGGGGTTCCGGGCCGGGTCACGCGGTCACTTCGTGGTGACGAACCTCGCCCAGTCCGGGTGGCTGCTCCACGTGCCGTCGACCTTGACGAGGTTCGGCAGCCGCACGTTCTTGCTCTTCCCGGGCTTCTTCTGGTGGTGCACGGTGAACGTGATCGCCAGGCTGATCGACCGCAGTGACATCGGGGCGACCGCGAGCAGCGGGACGTTCGGCGTCTTCTGGGTCAGCTTCGCGACGCCCTTGTAGTGCGCCGTCGCCGACGTCCTGCTGTTGTTGCCCACGTGGTCGAGCCGGATGTCCAGGCCCTGCAACACCCACCCCACGTTGTCGCCCGTGGCGTTGCTCGACGGCGCGCTGACGCCGGTGTCCCAGGAACCGGGGTGCTCGTCCCCGCACGGCCGCACCCGGAACGGCACCGCGGCGATCCGGTCGCCGCCGCTCTCGATGTAGGTGAAGAGCATGACGTCCTTGCAGGACAGGGCGGACGCCGCGGCGACGGGCCGGGTGTCGACGGTCTGCGGTCGGTCGACGGCGAACGTGCCGACGCCTACCAGGGCGGCGACCGCCAGTGCGGCGCCGAGCAGTTTCGCGGTGTGCTTCATGGTGTTTCTCCTTCGGTTGCGCCGCGGAACGCGGGTGCTTCGGGTTCGGGCAGGACGATCTCGATCGGCGCCTCGGGCGTCGTCGGGGTCGCGGTCTTCTTCGGGGTGGGTTCGGCGGTCTTCCCGCCGGTCCCGGACTTGGCGGGCTTCTCGGCCTTCGTCGGCACGGGTGCGGCGAACCCGCTGACCCGCACGTCTCCCGGCCGTTTGTCCTCGAGGAGCGAGACCTGCTCGCCGCCGGCTCCGCTGTTGCCGGAAATGGCGCTGAAGGTGCCGTGCTCCAGGTCGACTTCCGTGACGACGCCGACGTGGTCGTTGTCGGGATTCCCGTCGTCGAGCCGGTAGCCCACGACGTCACCGGGCTTGACGCCCTTGAGGCTCGTGCCCTTGCGCCAGGTGTGGTGTCCCCGGCCGTAGCCGCGGAAGCTCGCGGCGAGCGAGTTCACGCCGGACGTTTTCGCGCCCGCCTCGTCCCACACGTACCGGGCGAAGTCGGCGCACCATTCCTGTGCGCGCATGCCGTTGCCGCACGGCGTGCCACGACCGGCTTTCCCGCTGTAGTAGTTGCAGTTCTTCGTCGCGCCCTTCTCGCTGTTGTGCGACTTGTCCTTCAGCTCGGCCTTCGCGGCGGCGACGATCCGGTCCCGCAGGGCTTGGTCGGCGGGGTCCGGCTTCTTTGCCGCGACCAGGTGGACGGTGGGGAGGGCGGTGTCGTGGGCGAGGTTCGCGCCGAGGACGGCGATGCCCAGTGCCGCCGCGATCAGGACCGCGGCGCGGCCCCACCGACTGGCGATGGTGATCAAGGAAGGTCCCTTCGGTGGTCGTTCAGCTGTGGATCCGGATGTGCGGACCGGTCTCCTGGCCGGGTGAGGAGGGCTCGACGGGCGTGCGGACGGTCGTCCCGGTCGTCGTTCGGGTCGTCGTCCGGGCCGGGGGTTCGGGCTCGGGTGCGGACAGGTCGTCCGGGACGCCGTACGTGCTGGTCAGGGCGTTGGCGGGGGAGGGGTCCGGTGCCGTGGCGAGGTGGACCTCCGCCGGCGCGTCGTCGGCTTCGGGCGCGGGCTCGGGCCGCGGCTCGACGGGCCGGGTCACGAGCTCGACCACGACCGGCGGCTCCAGGCGCACCGCGGGCACGGGCTCGGTCGCGTCGTCCTCGTCGGTCGGCGCCGGCGTCTCGTCCGCGCCGTCGTCCACGACCGGTCGCGCGGTCACGTCCTCCCGGACCTCGGGCTCCGCCACCTCGACGTCGGGGGTTTCGGCGTCCGGGACCTCGACCTCCGGGACCTCGACCTCCGGGACCTCGAACTCGGGGGTCTCGTCGTCCGGCGCCTCCGGCAGGGGCGCGTGGGTGCCCTGGTCGGAGGCACCCGGCGCGGTGTCGTTTCCCAGGTGGGCGCCCAGCAGGAAGGCGCCCACGAGCAGCAGGAGGAACGCGGCCGTCAGCGCCCAGCGGGATTCGGGCGAGGCGCTTCGTCCGGCGGGACGTGATCGGCGTGGCATCGGGTGTCTCCTCGGTCGGTGCCGGAGTGCGTTGCGATGACGACGCAATCCGTCCGAAGAGGTGTCCGACAACGGTCCGGGGGTGTCCCGTACGCGTCCCGTACGTCCGACCCCCGTCCCACCCGAAAACCGGTGCGGGCCCACTCGCCCGCTGCCATCCTGGGTGCCGCCGATCGGCAATCCGGCATCGAGCCGTCCACGACCGGGGGACATGGGAATTGGACAAGGAATCCTGGTGGAATCCGCCTGCCACCGCGGACCCGGCCGAGTTCGTCCGGGCGATGCGCGACCTGCGCCACCGACTCGGCCTGAGCTACCGCGTCCTGGAGCGCCGCGCGACGGCGGTGGGCGAGGTCCTGCCCACGTCCACGCTGAACACGGCCCTGACCCGCGACACCCTGCCGACCGAGCAGGTCCTGGTCGCCTTCCTCCGGGCCTGCGGCGCGGACCAGGCCACCGTCACCGCCTGGACCACCGCCCGCGACGCGCCGGGCGCGGACCCGTCACCGACACCCGATCCGGTTCCGGAGCCGACCCCGGTGCCCGAACCCGCTCGGGAAGCCGCGGTCGTCCCGCCACCGCCCCGGACGTCCACTCGCCGCCGACTCGCCCTCGTCGTCCCGGCGGCCGCGGTCCTGGTCCTGTCCGCGGTGCTGATCGCCTCCACCCCCGGCACCGTCCCGGACACCCCGCCGACCAGCGCGGACGCCGTCCCCCGCACCCCGGACCCGACTGCCGCCGCCGTGCCCACCACCGCGCCCGCCGAGGCCGCCGGCAACCAGGTCCCGCCCGCGCCGACGGCGTCCGCACCCACCACGTCCACCGCGCCGGACGTCCCGACCACCACCCCCGCGGCGACCACCACACCGGAGCCGACGCCGACCTGGCCGCAGCCGCAGATCTACACCCCGCCGCCCACCGGCACCGCGCCCACGACCACGACCGTCGGTGGCGGCGCGACACGGCCGGCACCGGGCGGTTCGACCTGCAACCCCGCGGCACACGAGATCTGCTCCGGCTGAACCGGGCGTGCGCGGGCGTCGTGCGCGTCGCAGACTGGCGGACCAGACCGTCCACTCGGGACGGACCGACCGCGCGGGGTGGTGCCGGTGTTCCCCGATCCGGTACGCCCGATGCTCGCGACGCCGGGGCCGTTGCCCTCCGGCGCGGGGTGGGCGTACGAGTTCAAGTGGGACGGGGTGCGGTTGGTCGTCTACGTGCGGGGTGGTGCGGTTCGGGCGTTGACGCGCAACGACATCGACGTGACCGGTGCGTACCCGGAGTTGGGGGTGCTGGCCGGGGCGTTGGGCGGCCGTGACGCGGTGCTCGACGGGGAGGTCGTCGCGGTGGACGCCGGTGGGAGGCCGGATTTCGCCCGGCTCCAGTCGCGGATGCACGTGCGGGAGCCGGGTGAGGCGCTCCGGGCGGCGGTTCCGGTCGCGTACTACGTGTTCGACCTGCTGCACCTCGGGACTCCGCTGCTCGCGCTGCCCTACGCCGAGCGGCGCGCCCGGTTGGCGGGGTGCGGGCTGACCGGGCACCGGGAGGTGCTCGTGCCGCCGCACTTCACCGGGGTCGACGGTCGGGACGTGTTGGGCGCCGCGGTCGAGCACGGGTTGGAGGGCGTGGTCGCGAAGCGGGTGGACTCCCGGTACGAACCGGGTCGGCGTTCCGCGGCGTGGGTCAAGGTGCCGTTGCTGCACACCCGCGAGGTGCTGATCGGTGGTTGGCGGCCGGGGGAGGGGCGGCGGGCCGGCACGATCGGCTCGCTGCTGCTGGGGGTGCCGACGCCGGACGGCCTGCACTACGCGGGCAAGGTGGGCACCGGGTTCACCCACGCCGCCCTGATCACGCTGCACGACCTCCTGCGCCCGCTGGAACAGCCGCGTTCCCCGTTCGCGTCCGCCGTACCGCCCCGCGAGGCCGCCCACGCGCACTGGACCGCCCCGCTGCTGGTGGCCGAGGTGGAGTTCCGCACCCGGACGCCCGAGGGTCGGCTGCGGCACGCCTCCTGGCGGGGACTGCGGCCCGACCGCACCCCGGACGACATCGGCTAGGCCCGCGCGCCGACGGCGGCCTTCTCCAGCGCCGAACCCTCGACGTCGAGCACCGGCAGCCAGGTCAGCCAACGGGGCAGCCACCAGGCGTGCCGGCCGAGCAGCGCCAGGGCGGCGGGCACCAGGACCATGCGGACGACGAAGGCGTCCACCAGGATGCCGACGGCCAGGGCGAACGCGATCGACTTGATGGTGGCCTCGCCGGTCGGCACGAAGGCCGCGAACACCGAGAACATGATCAGCGCGGCGGCGACCACGACGGGCGCGGCCTGGCGGAAGCCGGTGGTGATGGCGGTCAGCGGCGGGGCGCCGTGGCTGTGCGCCTCGTGCATGCGGGACACCAGGAACACCTGGTAGTCCATCGCCAGGCCGAACAGGATGCCGATCACGATGATCGGGGTGAGGCTGATCAGCGGGCCGCTGCCGTCGGAGTTGACCGCGGCGGCCAGCCAGCCCCACTGGAACACGGCCACGGTCGCGCCCAGGGACGTGCCGATGGTCAGCAGGAACCCCAGCACGCCCACCAGCGGCACGAGCAGCGAGCGGAACACCAGGACCAGCAGCACCAGGGCCAGACCCACGACCACCGCCAGGTACACCGGCAGCGCGAGGTTCAGGGTCGCGGCCACGTCGACGCTCACCGCCGTGGCGCCGGTGACGTAGGTGGTCGCGCCGGCGAGCCCGGCCAGCCGGTCGCGCAGGTCGACCACCAGCTTGTCGGTGTCGGCGCTCGCCGGGTCGGACTTCGGGATCACGGTGAGCAGCGCCGCCGTGCCCGCCTGGTTCGGGGTGGGTTGCGTGACCAGGGCGACGTCACCCACCCCCTCGATGGTGGAGATCGTCGCGGCGGCGGTCGTGGCGGCGTTCGCGCCCTCGAACAGGACCAGCAGCGGGCCGTTGAAACCGGGGCCGAACGCGTCGGCGAGGAGTTTCTCCGCGCGGGCCTGGGTGGAGCCCTCCACGGGCCGCGGCACGAGCGTGGTCTCCATGGAGGCCACCGGGATCGAGATGACGCCCAGCGCGATCACCGCCAGCAGCAGCGCCACCACCCGCTGCCCGGTCACCGCGCCGACCCAGCCGCGGAAGAACCCGCGTTCGCGCGTCGTGCCGTCCCTTCGCCCACGCGGGAGCGCGCGGCGGCCGACGAAACCCAGGACGGCCGGCACCAGCGTGACCGCGATGAGCACGGCGACCACGATCGTGAGGGCCGCGGCGATTCCCATCTGGGTGAGGAACGGGATTCCGGCCACGGAGAGTCCGGCCAGCGCGATGACCACCGTGAGCCCGGCGGTGACCACGGCCGACCCCGCGGTGCCCACGGCCGTGCCGATCGCGACCCCGACCTCCGCGCCGCCCCGGAGTTCCTGCCGGAAGCGGTTGATGATGAACAGGGCGTAGTCGATGCCCACGGCCAGCCCGAGCATGGTGGCCAGGATCGGCGTGGTGGCCTGCAACTCCATGAACCCGGTCGCGATCGTGACGCCCAGCGCGCCGATCGCCACCCCGACCACCGCGGTCAGCAGGTTCATCCCGGCGGTGACGAGCGAGCCGTAGGTCAGCGCCAGGATCGCCAGCGCGATGACCACGCCCAACCCCTCGACCACGCCCCCGATGCCCGGCGTGTTCTGGGTCGCCTCGCCGGACGCCTCCACGGTGAGGCCGCCGGCGCGCGCGTCGTCCATGACGGAGGCGAGCGAGTCCTTCTGCGCCGTCGTGACGTTGCCGGGCGTGGCGGTGTAGGTGACGGTGCTGTAGGCGGTGGTCTTCCCGGCGTCGACCGCGGGGGTTTTCGGGGCGAGCGGGTCGGTCGCCGAGGTGACACCGTCCATTGTGGCCAGTGCGCCGACCAGCTTCGCGACCTTCGCGGCGTTGTCGGGCGAGGTGATCAGCTGCCCGTCCGGCGCCTTCACCACGACCCGCGCGGTCGCGCCGCCACCGGACCCGAACTCGGACTTGATCCGGTCCAGCGCGATCGTGGACTCCTGGCCGGGGATGGAGAACGAGTTCTGCGTGCTCCCGGCCAGCGTTACCGCGCCGACCGCCGTGCCGATGAGAACCACCAGCCACACCAGGACGACGACCCTCCGGTGCCGCTGCGCGCCGAACCCGAGTCGGTAGAGCAGGCGAGCCATGGGAATCAGACCTCCACCCGGGTGGATTCCGACGACAGGGGGTTCGCCCCAGCGTGACCGAGCCCCTCGGTCCTCGCCGCCACGAACCCCCGACGCCACCCGGTCGTGGGTCGGTCAGCCCGCCTTGACCGCCTCGATCAGGTACCGGGTGGTGGTCGCGGTGAACGGCCCGTCCCGCTCGATCCGCTCGTGCAGCGCGCGCAACCGCGGCAGGTACCGCGCGACGCCGAAGTCGGGCACCATCCAGATCACCTTGCGCAGGAAGTAGACCACCGCGCCCACGTCGCGGAACTCGGTGTACAGCGACTCGGCCCGCAGGTCCACCACGCGCAACCCCGCCGCCTCCGCCGCCGCGCGGGCCTGCTCGGGCCGCCGCCGGTCGCGCGCCTCCGGCTGCGGGCCCAGGAAGTACTCGTACAACTCGGCGACGCTCGCCGGACCGACGTGCTGGGAGTAGTAGGCGCCACCGGGCCGCAACACCCGAGCGATCTCGTCCCACCGCGTCCGCACCGGGTGCCGGCTCACGACGAGGTCGAACACCCCGTCGGCACAGGGCAACTCGTCCCCCGCTGCCACCACCTGCACCCCGCGCGGCCCCAACCGCGCGGCGGCCCTGGTCACGTTCGGCGCCCACGACTCGGTGGCCACCATCACCGCCGGCAGCACCTCCGCCTCGGCCAACACCTCCCCACCCCCGGTCTGCACGTCCAGAGCCGCGCTCACACCGGCCAACCGCGCCGCCATCCCCCGCGCGTACCCCCAGGACGGCCGCTGCTCGACGGCCCGCCCGTCCAACCAGGAGAAGTCCCACCCGTCCACCGACACCGAGTCCGCCTCGGCCACCAGGTCCTCGAACGATCGCGCCACGCACCCACTGTGACAGGGCACCCCCCGATCCCTCGATCGGTTTACCGGCGCGTGGATGTCGTGGGCATGACTACCCAGCGTGGCGACCTCGGTGCTGCTCCGTTCGCGCACTCACCAGCGCAACACGGGTGCCTCCCGAAGCTTGATCACACACCGTATTCGGACAGTGCGGGAAATCGGGCTGGTTTCACTCAAGCGGGTGACCTAGGTTTTAGGTTAGGCAACCCTATTGAATGGTGGGCGATGACTGCGGTGGACGAGGGGTTCGCGGCACGGTTGCGGCTCGGGACGCGGGCCGAGCACGAGCGGGCCGAGCGGTCGGTGTTCGTGGAGGCGCTGCTGGAAGGGCGGCTCGGGCGGGACGCGTACGCCGGGTTGCTCGGGCAGAGCCACCTGTTCTACGACGTGCTGGAGAACGCCGGCGAGTCCTGGCGGGGTGATCCGGTGGTCGGCGGGTTCGTCGACGACGGGCTGCTGCGGCGGGACGCGCTGGCGGCGGACCTGGCGTACCTGCTCGGTGCCGGGTGGCGGGAGCAGGTCGAGGCGCTGCCCGCCACGCGGGCCTACGTCGACCGGCTGGCCGAGGTGTGCTTCACCAGTCGGGCCGCGTTCGTCGCGCACCACTACACGCGGTACCTCGGCGACCTGTCCGGCGGGCAGATCATCCGGCGGCGGATGCGCGAGGTCTACGGGTTCGAGGACGACGGCGTGCGCTTCTACGTGTTCGACGCGGTCGCCAAGCCCAAGCCGTTCCGGGACCACTACCGCGCGCTGCTCGACGGTGCCCCGTGGACCGAGGACGACCGCGACCTCCTGGTCGAGGAGGCGAACCTCGCGTTCCGGTTGAACCGCGCGGTTTTCACAGATCTGTCCACTGTGTACTGCTAGGTGCACGTTGCGTGACAAGGGTTTCGCATCGGCGGGACCCTTGTTCCACCCTGCCCGGAATCCACAGTGGACGGTGTGTCGGGCGTCGCTCTTGCCAAGTGATCCTCCTGCTAATTAGGTTAGCTTTACCTAATCAGGACCGGATGGGGGTCGCGGTCCAATGCAGGAGGAAAACGCACCATGACAAGACCACAAGCGGCCAGGGCGGTCGCCGTCGGCGCGGCGGCCGTGCTCGCCGTCTCCGTGCTCGGCGCCCCGTCCGCGTCGGCGGCCACCTCGTCCGTCACCGACGCGACGTTCGTGTGGGGCCTCAGCGGGTACGCCCAGGTCGGCGTGTTCGGCGCCTGGACGTTCAAGGACCTGACCGGCAACGCCTCGGTGCTCACCGGGACGACGTCCGGCGGCTCCCAGACCGAGTACGTCGTCGGCCCGGTGCCGGCCACCTCGATGCCCGTGTCCTCGCCGCAGAAGACCCCCAACGCGGTGAAGTTCACCGGCGGCACCGGCACCGTCGACCCGGCCACCGGCGCGGGCAGGCTGTCGTTCACCGGCAGCTACACCGTCAACGCCTACCCGGCCCAGTTCAAGGCGCCCAACGAGGTCTACAAGAACCCGGAGGTGACGGTCGCGGCCGACGGCTCCGGCACGCTGACCGCCGAGTTCAGCCTCGGCGCGGGCGTCGACGTCTCCGGCAACCCGACCCAGGCGCAGGACTTCGGCCGGCTCACGCTGGTCACCTACGACGCCGGCTCGCTGAGCGGCCTGAGCGCCACCGGCTACCGGGTCACCCCGGACTACCAGGGCGTGGAGATCACCCCGACCGACGGCACGGCGCAGGTCCGCAGCTGCCCGGCCGGCACCGGCTGGTGGGGCTCGTGGTCCCCGCAGTTCGTCAACACCGTGCCGTCCTCGATCCGGCCGCACTTCTACTCCACCGGCTGCGGCGGCACCCAGGACTACAAGCCGCCGCTGCCCTTCGACGTGCACTACACCGCCGCCACCACGCCGGAGGTGCCGCAGCAGCCGTCCTCCGACGAGCAGGACGTCCGCGTGACGGTGCCGGAGAAGGTCGAGCCGGGCCAGTTCGTCTGGACGATCGACGGCACCAACGGCCTGGTCGACCTCGGCACCGCGACCGCCGCCGGTGACCACTACACCGCCACCGGCCGGATCAACCCGGTCCGGGTGACCGACACCCGCGCGGGCAAGCCCTCGTGGTCGGTGTCGGCCCAGGTCAGCGACTTCTCCGCGGCCGGGAAGTCGTTCGACGGCAAGTACCTCGGCTGGACGCCCGCCGCCACCGAGAACACCGGTGGCGCGGTCGCGGGCGCCGCGGTGGCGTCGGGCTTCGACAGCGGCACCGGCCTCAAGCAGCCGGCGACGCTGGGCAGCGCCGCGCTCGACCATGCGTCCGGTTCCGTGCTGCTGGGCGCGAACCTCGAGCTGAAGGTGCCGGCGAGCGTGGGTGCGGGGACCTACGACGCGACCCTCACCCTCACCGCGCTGAGCTGATCCCCAGGTCGTGGGGGGGGGCGGGGACGGCGCCCCCCCCCCCCCCCCGAGCCCCCGCCGCCCCCACCAGAACCCGCCCCCCCGCCCCCCCCCGCCCCCCCCCCCAGA